>NZ_JAGYGI010000026.1:0-90643 GCF_019947365.1 Pseudomonas sp. GL-R-26
GCCCCCGCCCCCGCAGCCCCGATCATCAGCATCTCCGACAGCGAATTGCTGGGGGTGCAAAGCCAGCTCAACAGCCTCAAGCAGCAGGTTTCCCTGGCCACCAATTACACCCAACTGGAAAGCTCACAGGGCCAGGTGCAAGTACTGATTCAGGAGATTGAACGCCTGTCCACATCGCTGCTGCCTGGACAGGCGCAATTGCAGGCGCAACTCAACGTGCTGGGGCCAGTGCCGCTTGACGAGAACGCTCAGGTGACGACTGCCATTACCTCCCAACGAGACGCCCTCGGCGAGCAAAAAGACAAGATCGACAGTCAACTCAAAACCCTGGCCGCGCTAAAAATAAGTGCCGCCGAGCTGATCACGCAGATTGCCAGCATCCGGCGCAGCCTGCTGGAAGCGGAAGTGACCCAGCAGACCAGCAGCATCCTGAGCCCGAGTTTCTGGTCGCCATTGTTCGCTCTTCCGAATGAGGACCGTCAACGTTTCAGCGCCCTCATCGAGCAACTCAAGGCCACGCACCGGGCCGCCTGGCAACCCGGACAACGCGGGATCACGGCCGCCCTGCTCTTGCTGGCCCTGGTCATTTGGACCGTAGGTCGAAACCTCGCCGGCCGGGGCCTGGCGTGGCTGTGCTTTCATCGAATGCCAGCAGGCCGGCTGCGGCGCAGCTCCCTTGCGCTGGCGTCGGTGATGGCGACGGTGCTGACTGCCGGCATCGCCCTGCAATTGCTGCATTTTGCCGGGACCCGGCAACTGCCCTACCCCCCCCTGCTGGACGACCTGGCGCAGTATCTGGAAAAGCTGGCCTATACCTGCGTGCTGATCACCGGGCTGAGCCGCGCACTGCTGTCGACCAAACATCCCTCATGGCGCCTGCCCGATATTGCCGATCCGGTAGCGCTGGCGATGGAGCCTTATCCGCAGTTGCTGGCCAGCCTGCTGCTGGTGCTGGTGACCCTGGTGCAGATGAGCAATGTCACCGGCATGAGCGCCGAAGTGGTGTTGTTCGGTCGGGGCATCGTGGCCCTGGTCGCGGCACTGGTGATCGGTGCGCTGTTGTTGCGCGTCAGCAAGACGCGCAGAGACCTGATCGTTGCCGGCGAAGCCCCCGAAGGCGTCACCACCTTCGCCGGTCTGATTTACACCTTCACCGGCGTTGCCGTGGTGGTGTCCCTGTTCGCCCTATTGATCGGCTACGTGACGATGGCCCGGTTCATCACCTATGAAATGGTCTGGATATTCATCATCTGCGCCGGTTTCTACCTGCTCACACAGGTCTACCAGGACACCTGCGACTACGTTTTTTCGCCCCGGCAACCCACCGGCAAAGTAATCAAACAACTGCTGGGCATCGGCAATCCACGCCTGGAGCAGATCTGCACCGTCATGTCCGGGGCTGGCCGCGCCATCCTGATGCTGATCGGCGTCATTGCCCTGTTTGTCGGCGGCGTGGGGACGACGCTCGGGCAACTGGTCACCGGCACCGTGGCCGTACTCGGCGGCGAAGGGCTGCGCAAACTCAACATCGTCCCGGACAACCTGCTCAATGCCGTCCTCGCCCTGGTGATCGGCATCTACCTGATTCGCTCCTTTCGACGCTGGCTGGATAACGAGTTCCTGCCCAAAACCGAGATGGACCCGGGCATGTGCGCCTCGCTCAGCACCCTGTTTGCCAACATCGGTTACGCGTCCGTGGTGCTGCTCACGCTGTCGTCGCTGGGGATCAAGTGGACCAACCTGGCGTGGATCGTCAGTGCATTGTCAGTGGGTATCGGCTTTGGCCTTCAGGAGATCGTGAAGAATTTCATCTCCGGCCTGATCCTGCTCACCGAGCGTCCGGTGAAGGTCGGCGACCTGATCAGCATCAGCGGCGTCGAAGGCGATATACGACGGATCAACGTGCGGGCCACGGAAATACAACTGGCCGACCGCTCGATCATGATCGTGCCCAACTCCCACCTGATTTCCCAGAACCTGCGCAACGTCACCCTCGGCGGCAGCGCCCAGGGCGTGGTGATACTCGAACTGATGTTCCCGCTGGACATCGACCCGGAGCTTGTGCAAAACCTGCTGATGGACACCTATACCGAGCATGAATCCATTCTGGATAAACCAGTGCCGTTTTTGCGCTTCAGTCAGCTGAAACCGGAAGGCATCACATTGACCATCACCGGTTATGTCGGCAGCCCACGCACGGTCGGCGCGATCAAAAGCGAGCTGCTGTTTGAAATTCTCAAGCGGCTGGGGGCTGCCGGGATTGAACTGGCGAGATCGCCTGCCGCGTGATGCTTTGAAAGTGTTAAAGATGCGACCGTAGCCTTACATGGACAACTAGCGTTTGAGATGGACTTCGCTATCCAGATGAATCGCCTGCAAAAAAGCACGGTCGTGAGAGACCACGATCAATGCCCCTTGATACTGATTGAGCATTTGCTCCAGTGCGATTCGGCTGGGCAAGTCCAAATGGTTGTCTGGTTCGTCCAGCAACAGCAATTGCGGTGGCCGCCGTGCATACAATTGCGCAGCGAGTGCTATTTTCAGGCGTTCGCCGCCACTCAACTGGCAGGTCTTAAGCATCGCACGGTCAGCATCAATCCCCATCTGCGCCAAGCGGGTTCGTGCCTCGGCTTCGGGCAATTCAGGATTGCTCTCGTAGAGCCATTGCACCGCCGTGCGTTCGGGATACTGCAATCCGGCGTGTTGATCCAGCCAGCCGACATGGCAACTGCGGATGAGTTCGCCTTCGTGCGCCGGCAGTTGGCCAGCAATCACTCGCAACAGGGTCGACTTGCCGCTGCCATTAGCGCCCAGGATTGCCATGCGCATAGGCCCCGTCAACGTCAGATTGATCGGTGCCGCGTAGCCGAACGGGAGAATGAGGTCGTTGAGTTGCACAATCAGCTTGCCATTGGGCACTACGCTTTCCGGAGACAACATCATGCGTTGAATGTCCGGTGCACACCGCGCACGGCCCTCGGCGATCCGTTGTTGCTGCTGTTCCCGGGCCACCTGTTGATTGAGGCGCAATCTTCCCTGACTGTTTTCGCTGCGCTCTTTCTGGGCATTGGTGATGAGTTTGGTCTGGCTACCCTCTCGAGCCTGACGGTCACCGCGGGCATTACGCCGTTGCTGACGCTCCATTTGTACGATCATCTCGCGTTGCTCACGTTTGGCCTGCGACCGCTCACCTTGTAATGCCGACTGGAACGCCTGCTGCTCCTGCTCGCGCGCCGCTGCATATTGACTGTAGTTGCCGCCATAAGCCGCCAGCCCCAGGGGTGAAAGCTCGACAATTTCGTTGACGTGTTCCAGAAGGCTGCGGTCGTGGCTGATCAACACGAGACCGTTGGGCCAGCGCTCGATCTGCTGCGCAAGCTTGTGTTGCTGATCAATATCCAGGTGGTTGCTGGGCTCATCGAGAATCAGCCAGTCGGCCCTCGATAGCCACGCGCCCAGCAGCGCTACCCGTTGCCGTTCGCCACCACTGAGTGCGTCGGTGCGCGCGTCGGCGTTCAAGTGACCCAGGCCGATCTGCTGTAGCTCCACCTCAAGGCGCGCGGCGCAATCCCATTGGTCGACCGCCAGCACATGGTCGTCATCATCGACGCTACCTTGGGCAATGCGCGCAAGCGCCGCCAGAATATGGTCGACACCGGCCAGCGCGGCGACGCTGGGATAACGTTCGGGTTCGAGGAGTTGGGGCACGGCGTAAACCCGCCCTTCGCGACGGACGATGCCGCTGGTGGGCAGTTGCTCGCCAGTGAGGATCCGGCCAAGCAAGGACTTGCCACAGCCATTGGCGCCCACGATGCCGGTGGCCCTGGTATTGAAGGTGTGGTTCAAGTGATCGAACAGAACGCGCCCATCGGGCAGGTTGAACGACACTTGATCAAGTTGAAGTAACCGTTGAGTCATGACGCCCATACAACCAACAAACCGCATTGATCGCAACAGCAGCCATAATTTTCAGAAAGCTCCGTCAGACTCATGCTGAAAGTTCATTGTCGCCCCAGGCAATAACCATTCACTTAGCCTTCTAAGCGAATATCGATGGCATGAGCCGCTTTTAGATGTTTTGCCTGCGCCGCAATGGCACTGGTGGGACAAATCCCTGTAGTAGCTGGCGCAGCCGAACGTAAGCTGCGCCAACTGCTAGATATAACTCAATGGGCGATACACACCGACTTGAGCTCGGTGTAAGCCTCGATCACCGCTCGGCCAAACTCGCGGCCTATGCCCGATTGCTTGACGCCACCGAACGGCATCGCCGGGTCGAGCAGCACGTGGGCGTTGACCCAGACCGTACCGGCTTCGATGCGCGGCACCAGGTTCATGGCTTTGCCCAGGTCGTTGGTCCACAGGCTGGCGGCCAGGCCGTAGCGGTTGTCGTTGGCCAGTTCGATCACGGCGTCTTCGTCGTCGAACGGCATCACGCCCAGCACCGGACCGAACACTTCTTCGCGGGCCACGGCCATGCTGTGGTCGATGTCCGCCAGAATGGTTGGCTGCACGAAGAAGCCGTCGCCTTGCAGCAACTCGCCGCCAGTCACCACCCGTGCACCTTGCTGGCGGGCCAGTTCGATGTGCTTGAGCACGCTTTGTTGTTGCTTGCGCGACACCAGCGGGTTGATGGCCGCGTCGCAATTCATGCCAGCGCCAATCGGCATCGAGGAGACGACGGCGGCCAGGGCTTCGACGAATTGGTCGTGGATCGAACGGTGCACGTAGAAGCGCGAAGCCGCGGCGCAGACCTGGCCGTTGTTCAGCAAGCCACCGAGGATCGCGCCTTGCACGGCTTTTTCGATGTCGGCATCGGCGAGCACGATCATCGGATTTTTGCCGCCCAGTTCCAGGGAGAAGCGCGTCATGTTTTCCATGCACGCCACGCCGACGCTCTTGCCCACGGCGGTGGAACCGGTGAACGACACTTTGCTCACCAGAGGATGCGAGGTCAACACGCCGCCAACGGAGGCGCCGCCACCGGTGACCACGTTGAATACTCCGGCCGGGATGCCGGCTTCCAGCGCCAATTCAGCCAGGCGCATGGCAGTCAGCGGGGTTTCCATGGCTGGCTTGATGATCACCGTGCAACCGGTGGCCAGGGCCGGCATCAGCTTCCAGGCGGCGATCAGCAGCGGAAAGTTCCACGGCACGATACCGACCACCACGCCCACCGGCTCGCGTTTGGTGAACGCGGTGAACTTGGCGCCCGGTGGCAGCGGGATCGACACATCGAAGGTCTGGCCTTCGATCTTGGTCGCCCAGCCGGACATGTAGCGCATGAATTCCACGGTGGCGTTGAGGTCCAGCGCGCGGGCCATGTTGATCGACTTGCCCTGGCTCAGGGTTTCCAACTGGGCCAGTTCTTCGGCGTGTTCTTCGACCACGCGGGTGAAGTTCAACAGGATGCGTTCACGGTCCGCCGGGCGCAGGCTCGACCACACGCCGGACTTGAACGCCTTGTGGGACGACTGCACGGCGCGCTCGACGAGTTCCAGCGGCGCATCCAGGGTTTCGCACAGGGTTTGCCCGGTGGCCGGGTTGACCACGGCGTTGCTGTCGCCCTCGGCAAGCACCCACTGGCCATCGATGAAGCAGCCGTGGCGACGTTCGAGGAATGCAGCAACCTGGGGCAGGATTTCAACGTTGCTCATAATTCACCTTTCATTCAGACGAGTTGTTCAGGCGCCAATCCGGCCTGATCAGTGTTGTTCTTTGAGGAAGCACGCGACCGACTGGCGGTCGTCGGCGGAAGCCAGGCCCATGTAGGGCATGTAGGTGCCCGGCACGAAGGCCTGAGGCTGGGTGATCAGTTGCGTGATGTTCTCGGCCAGCCAGTCGACGTCTTTGTCGCGCATCGCCTGGGAGTAGCTGAAACCCGCCAGCGAGCCGGATTTTCGCCCATACACACCAAACAGGTTCGGCCCCATCATGCCGGTGGTGCCCTTGGTCACCGCGTGGCAGACGCTGCACTCGGTGGCAAACACCTCGCCACCACGGCGCGTGTCCGGGGCGCACTCGGCGGCGGACACCACCTGGACCAGGGTGAAGGACAGCAAACCGATCACGGGCAAACGCAGCGAAGTGAACATAGGAAAACGACCTTGAAAATCCACGCGTTCGCCAGCAAGCGAACGCCAACACTAAAAATGCCGAAGCAACGGTGCTTCGGCAGGTTGGTAGGGATTGTCGGTGGTCGCCGGCACGCAGGTTTTGCCCTGCGTGCCAGTTGTATTGGCCGGGCTGCCAAACCGGGCAATCTGGCATGCACAACCAACTAATTGGCAAACAGGGAAAAGGGCAAACAATAGCCTCGCCTTAGTATCCGGACAGACCGCAAACCTGCGCTCAAGAACAAGAACGGATGCCACACCATGCTCAAGTCCCCCTTGCTTCGTCTCTCGACGCTCGCGCTGATGATCAGTGCCGGCAATGCCGGTGCCTATGAACTCTACGCCGATGACGACAGCCACCTGAACGCTACCCTCGAAGCCGTATTCGGCATTTTCCACAGCCAGGAAAACTACGCCCTGTCCGGTCGCCTGAATGAAGGCAGCTCATCGTGGCGCGAGGGCTACATCAAATACGGCTTGAGCTTCGATCAAGGCCTGGGCGGTGTGGGCACCGCGTACGGCGCGGGGAACATGCTCAGTTCCGGCACCTGGGGCGACGGCGATACCGCCGGTTTCACCGACGGTTCGGAACGCACCACCAAGTTCGAAGACGCCTACCTCGGCTGGCGTTCGGCCGATCTGTTTGGCGCACTGGGCAAGGATGGTGTCGACCTGTCTTTCGGCCGCCAGAACATCGTGGTTGGCGACGGTTTCCTGATCGACGGTGACGCGCTGAACATGGGTAAAGGCCTGGCCGACGGCCAATTCAACCGTGGCGGCGCCTACTACCTGGCAGCACGCAAGGCCTTCGACGAAACGGCCGTATTGCGTCTGGGCGGCAAGGAAGGCTGGCGCAGCGACCTGATGTGGCTCAAATCCGACAACCGCGCCCAGGCCAAGACCGAAATGTACGTCGGCACCCTTGAGCACGTGGCCGAGGCCGGTACGGTCGGCCTGACCTACATCAAGACCACCGATATCGATGAACAGTACGCCTCGCCGATCCAGCTCGAACGCGACGGCATGAAGACCTACAGCCTGCGTGCGGCGGGCAACGCCGGGGTGAAAAACCTGTTCCTGTCCGGTGAATACGCCAAGCAGGACAAGCCTCACACCTCCAGCGAAGACGCCTGGTACCTGGAAGCCGGCTGGACCTTCTCCGACGCGGTCTGGACACCTAGCGCCAGCTACCGCTACAGCCGCTTCTCGGAAGGCTACGACCCCCTGTTCTACGGTTTCAGCCGTGGCTACGGCACCTGGTTCCAGGGTGAAGTGGCGGGCAACTACGCCGGGCCGTTCAACAGCAACTCGCGCATCCAGAACGTCACGCTGAAAGTCTCGCCGCTGGAAAACCTCAACGTCGGCGCGATGTACTTCAACTACGACACCATCGACCGCAACCTGGGCAACACCGATGGCCACGAAGTCGACCTGTACGCCGAATGGCACGTCAACGACCACCTGACCGTGATGCCGTTGGTGGGCATCTACCAACCGGACAAGAGCGCCGAAGACGGTGGTACCCAACTGGGTAACAACGATAAGAACGTCTACGCCCAGGTGGTGTTCGCCACCGGTTTCTAATCTCGGCCGCGGGCAACGGCGCTGTCGTTGCCCACGTGGAAGTTGAATCAGTTGGTGGGGAGCTTTCGTATCTGAGATTTGCCGTGCCTGATACACCACCTTCGCGAGCAAGCTCCCACACTGGATTTTTGCCATACACAAATCTTGCGTTCACCAAAGATCCCTGTGGGAGCGGGCTTGCCCGCAAAGAGGCCATCACATCCAGCATCAATGCTGACTGACACTCCGCCATCGCGAGCAGGCTCGCTCCCACAGAGATCTACGCCAGCCCACATAAATCTGGCACCCACAACCAACCACATGGCATGCGCGCAAACATGTCGCCGCGCACCCCGGGCGTAGTATCGAAGCCGACCTCGGAGCAATACCCGCTCCAGGGTGCCCTGCAATGCAACGCTGAACCCCCTCCATTTCTCACTAACAACAATAAATCGACCTTCGGGTCGCGGGAGATTTCTGTGCTCAAGAAAAGTGCGCTGGGCTGGCCAAAGATTGCCGGCCTCGGAATTGCGTTGGTGGTGGCCGGGCAGTTTTCCGGCTGGAACTTCGGGCTGGCGGCCGGTGGCTGGCTGAACATGTTGATCGCCATGTTGTTGATGGCCCTGCTCTGCGGCGGCCTGGCGTTGTGCGTGGCGGAGCTGTCCACCGCGCTGCCCAGCGCTGGAGGCGTGTTCGTCTATGCGCAAAGTGCCTTCGGGCCGTTCGTGGGTTATCTGGTCGGCGTGGCTTGCGCACTGGCGCTGACCATCGGTACCGGCGCGGCCGCGACCTTTATCTGCGCCTACACCGAATCGATTTTCGGCCTCGGTGGCTGGCCGGTGAAGATCGCCCTGTTCGCGGTGATCATCGGCATCCACATGCGCGGTGTCGGTGAGGCCATGGGCCTGACGTTCATTGCCGGCGTGATCGCCGTGGTCGCCCTGCTCACGTTTGGCGTGGCCATGGCGCCCCATGTCGAACTGGCCAATTTGCTGACATTGCCGGCCAACGTCGCGACACCGGTCAGCCTCGGCGGCATCTTCGCCTGTGTGCCGTTCGCGATCTGGCTGTTCATCACCGTCGAGCAAACCGGTTCGGCAGCCGAGGAAGCGCACAACCCCGGCCGCACAATGCCCCGGGGCATTCTCGCAGCCATCGGTACCCTGCTGGTGACGGCGCTGGTGGTGCTGGTATGCGCACCGGGTGCCGGTGGTGTCGAGCTGGTGGGTTCGGCGGGTGATCCGCTGTACGCAGCGATGTCCAGCAACAGCGCCTTCGGTGAGGGTTCGTGGCTGGCCAAGGTGATTGGTTGCGGCGCGGTGTTCGGCCTGATCGCGACCTTCTTCTCGCTGGTGTACGCCGCGTCCCGTCAACTGTTCGCCATGGCCCGCGATGGCCTGTTCCCGCAGTGGCTGGGCAAGACCGGCAAGCGCGGCACGCCTTACCCGGCGCTGATGCTGATCGGCATGATCGGCCTGCCGCTGTCCGAAGTGGACCCGGCCACCGTGATGCTCGCGGTCGTGCTGCTGCTCAACGTTTGCTACCTGTTGATCTTCGGCGCGTACCTGCATATCAAACGCAACCAACCGGACCTGCCACGGCCGTTCACCCTGGTCGGCGGCAAACTGGTTGCCTGGCTGGGCCTGGTCCTGACGCTGGTGGTGATCGCCGCCTGTTTCCAGCTCGACATGCTGATGCTGATCGCCCTCGCCGTGACCTTCACCCTGTGCATTTTCAACTACCTGCTGCGCAACCGTCGCACCACCGCCATCGAGGTTCCAGACCATGCCTGAAGACACTCTGCTACAACGCCGCCATCGCGTGCTCGGCAGCGCCTCGCCGCTGTTCTACGACAAACCTCTGCATCTGGTGCGTGGCGAAGGCGTCTGGCTGTTCGACGTCGATGGCCGCCGCTACCTCGACGTCTACAACAACGTGCCCTGCGTCGGTCACTGTAACCCCCACGTGACCGAGGCCATGCACCGCCAGGCCACCACGCTGAACATCCACACCCGCTACCTGGATGAACAAGTGGTGCGCTACGCCGAGCGCCTGACCGCGACCTTCGCCGAACCGCTGGACACCGCGATGTTCACCTGCACCGGCAGCGAGGCCAATGAACTGGCGCTGCGCCTGGCGCGGTTCGCCAGTGGCGGTACCGGCATCATCGTCAGCGACTACAACTACCACGGTAACTCGGCGTCACTGGCCGAAGTCACCACCGCCCTGCCCTCGCCGGAACCCTTTGCCGCCCACGCCCGCGCCGTGCCGATTCCGTGCCTGTACCGGGCACCGGCCGGCACCACCGAGGCGCAACTGGCCGAGCAATACGCAGCCAACATCGCCACCGCCATTGCCTCGATGCAGGCCCAGGGTATTCGCCCCGCCGCGCTGCTGATCGACACCCTGTTCGCCAACGAAGGCTTGCCACGGGTTCCAGCCAGCTTCGTCAACAAGGCCGCGGCGCTGATCCGCGCTGCGGGTGGCCTGTTCATCGCTGATGAAGTGCAGTCCGGTTTCGGTCGTACCGGCGATCACCTGTGGGGCCATCAGGCCCACGGCGTGGTGCCGGACATCGTCACCCTCGGCAAACCGATGGGTAACGGCTATCCCCTGGCCGGGTTGATCACCCACAAGGCGCTGGTCGAATCCTTCGGTCGCCACGCCATGTACTTCAACACCTTCGGCGGCTCGCCGGTGGCGGCAGCGGTGGGCATGGCGGTGCTGGATGTGATCGAGCAACAGCAACTGCTGATGAATGCGCAAAACGTCGGCGCCTATGTACAGCAACGCCTGCAAGTGTTGGCGAGCAAACACTCGATCATCGGCGACGTGCGCGGCAAGGGCCTGTTCTTCGCCATGGAACTGGTGCGCGACCACGCCAGCAAGGAGCCGGCCGGACTGGAGGCGCGCAAGGTGGTCAACGACATGCGCGAGAACGGCGTGCTGATCAGCAAGATCGGCGCCGGCGACAACATTCTCAAGCTGCGCCCGCCGCTGGTGTTCGGCCTCGACCACGCTGACTTGTTCGTCGACACACTGGACAGCGCCCTGAGCGCGATTTGAGGCTTTTGCCATGACTGAATTCCACACCCTTGCATTCGACACCCTGAGCCATGACCAGCAAGTGACCCGTCTGCACGAACTGGCGCGCCATGCCCTGCAACAGTGGGACGGCGAATTCGCCGACATCGAACTGGTGAAGTTTCGCGAGAACGCGGTGTTCTCGGCCCGCCGCCACGACGGTCAGCGGGTGGCCTTGCGTATCCATCGCAATGGCTATCACTGCGAGGCCGCGCTGCGCTCCGAGCTGCAATGGATGGAAGCCCTGGCCGGCGCAGGCATTACCGTGCCGCAGATTATCCGTGCGCAAAATGAAAGCCATCTGATCGAAGTCACCCACCCGGCCATCGGCGAGGCGCGGCACATCGACATGCTCGCCTGGCTACCCGGTGCTATCGCTGGCACTTCCGAGGCCGGGGTGCAGGCCGATACTGAAATCGATTTCCTGTTCAACGAAGCCGGTGCGATTGCTGCGCGCATCCATCTGCACTCGGCGGATTGGCAACAGCCAGACGAGTTTGTCCGGCATGCCTGGGATGAAGAAGGCTTGATCGGTGCCAACCCGTTCTGGGGGCGTTTCTGGGAGCTTGCGCAGCTCAGCGATGAGCAGCGGGATCTGTTGCAACAGGCCCGGCGCAAGGCGCGCAAGGACTTGCGTCAATACGGGCGGCACCTGGGCAACTTCGGCATGATTCACGCGGACCTGGTGCCCGAGAACCTGCTGATCGAAGGCCCGCGTCTGCGCCTGATCGACTTCGACGATGCCGGGTTTGGCTGGCACATGTTCGAGTTGGCCACGGCCTTGTACTTCTGCCTGGATGACCCGCGCTTTGATCAGATCAAGGCGGCGCTGCTCGACGGCTACAACGCGGTCAAACCGCTGACCGAGGCGGATCGCAAGACCCTGGCGCTGTTCCTGATGCTGCGTGGCACCACGTACCTGGGCTGGATTCACACCCGCCAGGGCACGCCGACGGCGATAGAAATGGCGCCGATGTTGATTGAGCGGGCTTGTTTGTTGGCTCGGGAATATTTGCAGCAGTAACGATGCTTTTGTGGCGAGGGAGCTTGCTCCCGCTCGGCTGCGCAGCAGTCGTAAACCCGGTCATTGCGGTACTTCTGAAGCACCGCAATGGCTGATTTTGGGGCTGCTTCGCAGCCCAGCGGGAGCAAGCTCCCTCGCCACAGGATTACCTTCCGCCTCAAGAGCCGCTATCCCGCCGGATCAAGCCTGTCCAGCGCCCGATTCACCGCCAACTCCCCCAGCATGATCACTTGCGCGATGCCCAGCAGGGTGTTGCGGTGCGTACCTTCCAGGAAACCCGCCAGGTCATTGACCATCACGTTCGCCGAGGCCAGCGATTCGCAGGCGTGGGCCAGCAGGGTTTCGGTGTCGATTTGCGGGTTGATGGTGAACATCGTGGAGGGTTGGTGCGGGGTGGCCATGATGTGCAGGGCCGGGTTGGGGCAAGCGTCGTTGTCCGGTGGATCAGGGGTAACCTTTGACATGTTTCGAACTCCGAAAATGGAGCCGTCACCGAGTCGCTGCTAAACGATGGGTGGCAGCTGTGCGCAGGTTAGCAGACCGGGGAGTACGATACCGGCGCGCCCGAAGACGCCCTGCGCACAGCTACCATGAAGTCCAGGCATGAAAAGACCTGACTGTTTGGAATGCAGATGCGCTTCGTAACACCACGGGCTGCTAAACCCGATCACTGGGAATCAGTGACGCGGACCAAGTTACCGATGGCCTCCAGGGCGCACAAGCCGGCGGATTCTGGCGTACCTGTAGGCAACGACGCAAGGCGTTGTAGCTTGCAGGAAGTGACGCCTACAGCCGTTAAACACGCATATCGAGCGGACGCATTTGTGGCGAGGGAGCTTGTCGGATCGCCGCACCGTCCCGCTCGGCTGCGCAGCAGTCGTAAAACAGGTAATCGCGGTTTGACTGACTCATCGCAAATTCAGCTTTTGGGGCCGCTTCGCAGCCCAACGGGAGCAAGCTCCCTCGCCACAATCAGCAATGCGCCCCGGCATGCTCAACGCGATGAAACAACCGGTTGAAATACACCAGGCTGTCGCGCGGCTCCCGCACCCCAACCTTCGTCAGTTCCACGAACATCACCGAATGCGAGCCCACTTCCTTGCACTCGGTGATCCGCCCCTCAAGCTGCACCAGGGCATCGCGCAGCACCGGCACGTCGGCGGCGCCGTCGTCCCACAGGTCCCAGGCGAAGCGTTCGTCCATCGGCACCTTGGTCATGCCGGCGAAATGACGGGCCAGTTCTTCCTGCTCGCCACACAGCACGTTGACGCACAGGTGGCCGTTGGTGCGGAACACGTCGTGGGTGGCGCTGTTGCGGTTGACGCACACCAGCACGGTGGGCGGCGAGTCGGTCACCGAGCACACGGCGCTGGCGGTGATGCCGCAACGACCGCCGGGGCCGTTGGTGGTGATGATGTTCACCGCGGCAGGCAGCTGCGCCATGGCGTTGCGAAAGTCGATTTGCTGCTGGCTCAGGTCGGCCATGTCGATGCCCCTTCCTTCAGGAGGGCCGCTATCTTGCGGCCCGTAGGTGATGGAACAAGACTAAGGCTGCGGGCGCGGTACAACCATTCTGACGATCCCCATGGCAGGGTTGGGTTTCCGCTAGTCGACTAGGTGGTTTCTTTATCGCAAGGGCCGGCCACAGTGGGTATTCTGCATACTGGCTCCAGAAAGATGAGCCAATGCGTGCCGCACGCTCCCGTGCGAAAACAATAATTAGAAAACTTTCGTGGCAGCCCCGATGGAAATCCGTAAACCGATTGTTTATATCGTCGACGACGACAAGGACCTGCGAACCTCACTGGCCTGGTTGCTGGAGTCGGTGAGCGTGCAGGCGCAGTGCTTTGCCGGCGCCGAAGAGTTCCTCAGCCAGTACGACCCCAAGCAGCCCGCCTGCCTGGTGCTCGACGTGCGCATGCCGGAAACCAGCGGTTTCCAGTTGCAGGAAATCCTCAACCAGCGCGGCAGCACCTTGCCGACCATTTTCGTCTCGGCCCATGGCGACATTCCGATGTCGGTCACGGCGATGAAGAACGGCGCGCTGGATTTCGTCGAGAAGCCCTACAACCCGCAACAGATGATCGACCGCATCCAGGCCGCGCTGAAGACCGCCGTGCACGCCCAGGCCGATCAGCAGCAGCGTCAGAACCTGCAGGGCAAGCTGGCACTGCTGACCACCCGAGAGCGGGAAGTGTTGATGCTGGTGATCGATGGCAAGGCCAGCAAGGTGATTGCCCGGGAACTGAACATCAGCGTGAAGACCGTTGATGTGCACCGCACCAAGATCAAGGAGAAGATGGGCGTGAGCAGCATCGCCATGCTGGTGCGCGAGGTGCTGCATTTACCGGTGGATGAGCCGGCGCGGCACTGAGGGATCTGCGGCAGTCATGAGGCCGCCATCGCGAGCAGGCTCGCTCCTACAGGTCGATCCCGGCCAGGCACAAATTCTGTGTTCGCTGGAGATCCACTGTAGGAGTGAGCCTGCTCGCGATGAGGCCGGCAGACTCAACATCAATGGCGGGTGTCAGATCTGGCTATACCGCTTGCGATAAGCACCCGGTGACACGCCGAAGCGCGATTTGAACGCCGACGAGAAGTAGCTCGAATCCGAGAACCCCCACGCATAACACAGCGCCGAAAGCTTCTGCTCGACATCGGCGCGGCGCAGGTTTTCGGCGCAGAAGTCCAGGCGGCGGTGCTTGATGTATTGCGCCACCACCAGCCCGCGCTTGGAGAACATCCGGTACAGGCCGCGCACGGAAATCCCGACTTCACGGGCAATCAGCTCGGGGCACAGTTCTTCGTCGCTCAGGTGCGCGTCGATGAAGGCGATGATCTTGCGAAATTGCCGCTCATGGGCGTCTGCACCGCAGTCGCGGGCGCTGATGCCCGGCAGCAACAAACTGGCCAGGGCATCGAGCACGGCCTCGCTTTCCTGCATGTCCAGCCCGTCCTGCTGGCGGGTGTCCAGCACCAGCTTGTTGGCCATCGCCGCCAGGGGGCTGCCGGCCGCGATGCGCGTGGCGCAGTTGACGGCATTGAAGTGCGAACCGCGCTCAACCACCTGGCGCGGAAGAATCAGCGACAGTTGTCGGCAATCGTCGTTGTAGATCATGTCGCTGGGACGGCTGGCGTCGATCAGGGCGATGTCGCCACAGCCCAGTTGCGCGCGGTTGTCGCCCTGCTCCAGTTGCGAGCTGCCACGCAGCTGGAACACCGCGTAGTAGTGGCCGTCGCTGCTGGTGCTGACGTCCTTGCTGGTGCGGTACAAATGCACGTGCGCCATGTCGACCACACTGAGGTTGATCGCACCGCTGCGAAATTCCGTCAGTTCGCCGTAGAAATCGGTGTCCAGCGCCCGGGCATCGAAACGCCCACAGGCCTGGTTCACCTGGCTCAACCAACTTTCGAACGCCTCGTTGCGCACCGTCGATGCTGTAATCATGTCCGCAAGCCTCAGGTTTTTGTTGTTATTTTTCGACCGCTTCATCGAGCGGTTCGTCAAAACGGTTGTTTCTGTAGCCATCGCCTCCCTCGACGGCCGCCGGGCGCCCATTCAACAGGCTCCGGCCCAAGCTTTCCAGTCGACTTTCAGTTAAAGGTCCAATACCAGACGAGCGGAAAGCGCCCGTGATACACAGGCGCAAATCTGCTTGTTGGACGCCTTTTCCTTGTTCGACAGACAGTTGTCGCGGTGCTCCGGCAAGCCGTCCAGCACCTCGACGATGCACGTACCGCAAATGCCTTCGCGGCACTCGGTGTCGATGTCGCAACCATAGGCCTGCAACACATCGACCAGGCTGGTGTTGGCCGGCACTTGCAGCACCACGCCGGAACTGGCCAGTTCCACTTCGAACGTACCCGCCGGCGCGCTGTTGGCGGCCGGGTCTGCGGCGAAGTGTTCCAGGTGAATGGCATCGTCCGAGCGACTGCGGGACGCCACTTCCACCACTTTGTTCATGAAGGGTGCCGGGCCGCAGGTGTAGACGTGGGCGGCGCTGCCGGCACGCTCCAGGCATGCGCTCAACGCTGCGTCGAGATCCGCGGGTTCCACGCCATAGTGAAACTCCACGGATTCAGCAAAGTTCGCAGCCAACAGCTCGGTAAACGCCGCGTACTGCGCCGAGCGGGCGAAATAGTGCAGGCGATACGGCTGGCCGCTTTCCGCCAATTTGTAGGCCATGCTCAGCAGCGGCGTGACACCGATACCGGCGGCGAACAACACATGTTCGCTGGTACTTTCATCGAGACGGAACAGGTTGCGCGGCGCACCCATTTCCAGCTCCATGCCCTCTTCCACTTGCTCGTGCAGCGCCAGCGAACCGCCGCGCGACTGCGCTTCTTTCTTCACCGCCACCAGGTAGGCGCGGCGATCCTGTGGCGGGCTGCACAGCGAATACTGGCGGGTCACCCCGGTCGGCCCGGTCAGGTCGACGTGGGCACCCGGTTCATAGGTGTCGAGCGGCTGGCCGTCACTGCGCACGAGGCGAAAGGAACGGATATCCAGCGCTTCGTCGACGATCCTTTCGATCTTCACCTTCATCATTGCATCACCTAAAACTGGTTATTTCGGTTAATTCGGACAGCTAACAGTCTTGAGCCAGGCACCACCCTGTGGCGAGGGAGCTTGCTCCCGCTCGACTGCGCAGCAGTCGCAAAACTCTTCAGTGTCAGCAATATTTGGGGGCCGCTTCGCAGCCCAGCGGGAGCAAGCTCCCTCGCCACAGGTTCTAAATCACCCCTGCTTTCTCAGCGCATGAACAAACCGCCGTTGACGTCCAGGCACGCGCCGGTCACGGAGGTCGCGTTGTCGGCGACCAACAGCAACACGCTGTCGGCGATGAACTCGGGGTCACCGAGGGTGCCGGCCGGGATCATCTTGAGGATCTGTTCCAGTCGCTCCGGAGCCACGGTCTCGCGCACCACAGGCAAGTCCAGCGGACCCGGCGAGATGCTGTTGACCGTCACGCCCTGGGGCGCCAGTTCACGGGCGAAGACCTTGGTCAGAGTCGCCACGCCACCCTTGGCCGCCGCGTAGTGCGCGCCGGTGGCGGTGCCGCCGTTCTGCCCGGCAAGCGAAGCGATGTTGACGATGCGCCCGAAGCCGCGCTCGGCGAAGTGCGCGCCGAACACCTGGCAGGCAACAAAGGTGCCGCGCAGGTTGATCGCCATCGACTCGTCGAATTCTTCCGGCGTGATGTCCATCAGCGCCGCGACTTTCGACACGCCAGCGTTGTTCACCAGAATGTCAGTGCCGCCCCAGTGCGCGGCGAGCAGGTCGCGGGCACGCTGGAAGTCGGCCTTGCTGCGTACATCCAGCTCGATGGCGACGGCCGTGGAGCCGCTGCCATCCAGATCGGCGGCCAGATGCCGCACGCCATTGAGGCGCACATCGGCCAGGCCGACGCGATAACCCGCCGCATGCAGACGACGGGCGATGCACTCGCCCAGTCCGCGCGAGGCACCCGTTACAAGGGCTACTCGACTCATGATGTTACCCTCACAAAAGGAAGCCGAGCGCGCTCAGGCTGTCGGTGGAGTTGATCAGCCGTACCACTTTGCGCTCCAGGGTCGGCACGCCATCGGTGAAGCGGATACGGTGGTTCAGGTCAGCCACAAACGGCGTGTGCACACCGCGCTTGTAGGCGTACAGCAGTTGCGCCGAGTTGACTTCGACGATGTCGCCGGCCGCTTCCACCAGACGGAAACGCGAGATCGTGCGAATGGTTTTCGCCGCGTCCACCGCCGACGGCGAGTAGCCGGCGGTCAGGCGTTCGATGCGCAGGTCACGCATGCGCGCATCGTCGTAGGCGTAGTTGAGGGTCGCTTCGAAATCTTCGGTGTCCGGGTCGATCGGCACGATGTACTTGCCGCTTTCGCTCCACAGGGTCGCCCATTCGGCGTAGTTCTTGTGGTCGAGCAGTTCGGCTTCGCGCCAGATGAATTCGATGGCCTGGGCCAACGGGCCGGAAAAACCATTCAGGGTGTCGTGATTGCTCATTGGCTCATCATCCTTTTCCACATGTCGTAGGCACCGCGCATGCCGCCTTCGTCGGTGGCGTGGCTGACCTTGTCGCCGTTTTCAGCGGTGATTTCGCGGTTCAGGCCGCGGTTGACCAGGATTGGCGCATCGACGCCGGCATACGAGCCGCGCTGCACGCGATCCCAGGCTTCGGCATCGTCAGGGCTGCCAAAACCGAACGGGCCCTGGAAGTGTTCGTGGATGCGCATGCGTTCGCGGTTGGCGATTTCCGGGCCGCCGTCCATGCCGAGGGCAACGTGACGGATCTCGGTTTCGGTGACCGATACCGGGCGCAGCACGCGGAAGAACGACATCGACATCGCCACGTTGGGGAACAGGTTAAGGTTGAAACCGGCGCCGTGCAGCGAGCGCACGATGCGACGGACCTGATCGGCCGGCATGGTTTTCGACAGTTCTTCAGTCACATGGGCGAAGCGCTCCTGCAACTGCTCGGTGCCGTCGTCATGATCGAGATCGACGTGCTCCGGCACCATCACCATCACGCTGTGGCCGTTGCCCAGGGAGTGGGTGACGGCTTGTTCGTCGGTCATGAACGAGAGCATTTCCGAGGTTTCTTCATCCACCGACGACATGAACGACTTGTGCACGATCGGGAAGTGGTAACCGTCGGTGGTGTTTTCCAGCTGGATCTTCCAGTTGCCCTTGAAGCTGAACTTGTGTTCGCCCTGGGTCTTGATCGGGTAACCGGCGCCCTGCTTCATGAACAGGTCCATCCAGTGCTTGGCGCCGCCGAGGAAGTCTTCCAGCGGTTCGATCTCGTCGTTGTAGCTGGCGAAGATCATGCCGGCGTAGCGTTCGACGCGCAGGCTGGTCAGCGGCAGTTCGGATTTCTCCAGGATACCTTCGTAGCCATCCGGATACGGCAGCGCACGCAGCTTGCCGTCCAGGCCATAGGACCAGCTGTGGTACGGGCAGGTGAAACCGGTGGCGTTGCCCTTGTGCTTCTCGCACACGGTGGCGCCACGGTGCCGGCAACGGTTTTCCAGCACGTTGATGTTGTTCTTCTTGTCGCGCACGACAATCACCGGGCGACGGCCAATGGTGGCGGTCTTGAAGTCGCCGCTGTTGCGCACTTCGCTTTCGTGGGCAACCCACACCCAGGTGCGGTAGAAAATCTTGTCCAGCTCGGCTTCGAACAGCGCCGGGTCGTTGTACAGCGAGACATCGACGCGGTCGTGCTGGACCAGGTCTTCGGGGCTTTTCGACGTTGCGATCAGCTGATATTCATGAGTGCTCATGCGGTTCTCCTCATGGCTTCTTTTTATGATTTTGTTTTAGAGCCAGGCCGCTCGGCGGCCATGCTCTGTTGCAGTTGCGCGCCGAAGGCGCAGACCAGTTCGTCCTGACCTTTACGACCGACGATTTGCAGGCCAACCTTCAGCCCGCCGCAGTCGAGTTCCACCGGCACCGTCAGAGCCGGGTGGCCGCTGAGGTTGAAAGGCCGAACCAGCGGAGTCATGCCGGCCACGGCCTTGCTGCCGGCGCGGACTTCGCTGAGGGTCGGCGGCAGGGTCGGCATTGTCGGCAGCAGCAATACGGCAAAGTCTTCCAGCGCCGCGTCCACTTGTTGAGTGAACGCCGTGCGCACGGCTTCGGCCTCGGCCAGGTCTTGGCGAGTGGTGCGGCTGGCTGCCAGCAGACGTGTTTCCACATCGGCGCCGATCAGGCCCTTGCCGGTCAGGTGACCGAACGCCGCCCAGTTTTCAAAATTGATCACGGTCAGGCCGGCGGCGAACGCCGCTTCGAATTCGCTCAGGTGCAGGTTGCTTCGACGCCATCCGGCGCGGTCCGCGGCGGCACCCAGGCTGGCTTGCAGGTGCGCATCGCAGGCCACCTCGAGAAAACCGACCTTGGCGCCTTCGCCCGGCAAGTCTTGAATTGCAAAGCCCGGGCAGATCACCTGCATCGCGGCGATCAGGTCGTCCATGCTTTTGGCGAACGGCCCGACGCAATCGAGGCTGGATTCCAGCGGATGGGCGCCGACACGGCTGACGCGACCATAAGTCGGCTTGAGACCGGCAATCCCGCAGCAGGCTGCCGGCACCCGCACCGAACCACCGGTATCGGTGCCGATGGCGATGTCCGCCAACCCGGCCGCAACCGCCGAAGCCGAGCCGCTGGACGAGCCGCCAGGAACACGATCCGGCGCTTGCGGGTTGATCGGTGTGCCGGTCCAGTCGTTGATGCCGGTGACGCCGAACGCCAGTTCATGCAGGTTGGTCTTGCCGACGATCTGCCAGCCGGCGTCGAGGATCGCATCGACCACTTCGGCGTTTTTCGTCGCCGCCGGAGCATCGGCAAACGCGCGGCTGCCCGAGCGGGTCGGATGGCCGGCGATGTCGATGGAGTCCTTGATGGCGACGCGCTTGCCGTTGCCACCGAGGAGGAATTCGCTGATGAACGTACTCATGCGCCCGCTCCCAAGGTGAAGAGCTCCGTATTGAACAGCCGTTGCGTACGGAAATGCGCGATCAGCCAGACGCCGTCGACACAACGAAAATCGATGTTCAGTCGCGTGCCGAACAACTCGTTGCGGCCATCGGCGTACGTCGAGATCTGCTGCATGATCCACTGCCCCTGCGCTGCCTTGCCGTCGACCACAATCGACTCGCTGGTGAGGTAATGCAGGTTCAGCTTGAAGTGGTCGGACGGCGGCAGATAACCGCCGACAAACGCGGCCACCGCCTCACGCCCCTGGTGCTGACCGAAAGTCTGTGCGGTCTGGGTGCCGAGGCCTTCCCAGATCGCATCCTCGGTGAACAATTGCGCCAACTGGCTCAGATGAATCGCCGCCCGCGGCACGTCGCACAGGTCCATGTAGTGCGCCATCAGGCGACGCACTGCGCTTTCCCCTTCGAGCTTCGCCAGATCCCCTTCGAGCGTCGCCAGACGCTGCAGCAAGGCCTCGTTCATGGCTTACACCTTGGCCGCATCAGGAATGGTCAACGGGCGACCGATGCGCGCTTCGATCTTGGCGTAGCGCCACAGGCTGTATTGGCCAACCGGCGTGGTGCGGAACAGGTTGCAGGCGTCGATCACCGACTGGTGGCAGTCGACGTCGGCCATGATGTACACGGTCCAGGGCGAAGTGGTGGACGGGCCGACCATCAGGCGGTCGTCGTCCATCGCGCCGAGCACGGTGATGCCGGGCATGGCGCCGAGGTCACCCATCATCTGGCTGAAGCCTTTCCACACGCTCAGGCCTTCGCCGGTGGGCAGGTCGAAAAAGTTCTGGGTGATGCCGATGCAGAAGACGACGCGCAACGGTTCCTGGGTAGCTTGGGACATGCTGTTGATCCTTGAAAAAGTGAAAAATCAATAGGGTTCAGATGTAACCCGGGAACGGCGGCACGCCGAGTAACACCGAGCCAGCGCCGTCGTACAGGCCTTCGCTGAGGAAGGCGTGCTGGGTCACCACCATCGAGTCGCGCAGGTAGCGTTGCAGCGGATGGCGCAGGTAAATGGCGGTGGTGCCGGCCAGGCTGTAGGCGCTCTGCACCACCTCTGCACCGGCTTGGGACACATGAATGGCCGACAGGCGCAACAGGCTGGTCTGCTCCGGGGTGACCGGGTTGCCGGCCAGGATCGAGTTCCACACCTGCTCGGTGGCGTTGTAGAAGAAACCGCGGGCGGCGCTGAGCTTGGCTTCAGCCTTGGCGATCTCGATGCGCACGTAAGCGCGGTCGGACAATTTCGGCGCGCCGGTGATGCCGCTGCCGCCAGCCATGCGGCTGATTTCGTCAAGTGCGGCACGGGCCAGGCCGAGGTTGACCACTGCCAGCACTTGCGCGGCGTAGGCGATCGACGGGTAGCGGAACAGCGGCTCGTCGATGGTCGCGGCACCGCCACGGATAAACGTCCAGCGCTCATCAACGCGTTTATCGCTCACTCGCAAGTCATGGCTGCCGGTGCCTTTGAGGCCGACCACTTCCCAGTTCTCGACGATGTCTACCTGCTCCGGGCGGAACACAGCGGTGCGCGGCTTGCCGCCGGCGGCGCCGATGCCAACGCCCAGCAGGTCTGCGCCTTTGCAGCCGCTGGCGAATTTCCAGGTGCCGTTGACCTGATAGCCGCCTTCCACGGCCTCGGCCGGTTGCAAGGGGAACAGGCCGCCGGCGAATACCAGGTCAGGGCTTTCGGCGTAGAGCTCCGCCAGGGTTTCCCGCGGCAAGGCGGCAAGGTAGACGCCGGCGCTGCCGAAGCTGGCCACCCAGCCCGCCGAGCCATCGGCTTCGGAGATGCGCTCGATCATTTGCAGGAACAGCGACGGTGCCAGGGCATCGCCGCCGAAGCATTTCGGCGTGGCGGCGCGGTAGATGCCCACCTGCTTGAAGCGCTCGATCATGTCCCGAGGTACGTGGGAAACAGTGTCGAATTCTTCGCGACGCTGGCGAACCTCATCCAGCACTTGCTGAAATAGCTGACTCTCGACCATTGGTACGACCGGGGCGGACACAGGGTCTTGTTGCGCGACAGCTGAACGCAGCATGGGCTAGTTCTCCGTTTTGATTATTGTTAGTGGGGCTGCACCGAGAAGAGGTGTGGCTGCCCTTGCATTGAGGTCCAGTGTAAAAACCGCGTCCCGGCACAACTATTGGTGCGTGCAGCCCCCTCGCTAAAGAAAACCCCTAGACCCCCACCGGTTACCTCTGAGCGCATCCCGCTGTGCGAGCAGGTATAAAACGCCATACTGCAAATCTCTGCCGCCAGGGGCCGTGCGATGTACCAGCCAAAACCGAACGACTTTTATGCGCTGATCGAAGCCATGCCGCTGTGCATCATTCTTCATGACGCGCACACCAAGGAAATTCTCTGGGCCAACGCCGCTGCCTTGGCCGCACTGGGCTTTACCCTGGAAGAACTGACGCCGCTCAAGGCCCCGGACATGACCCGCGACGCACCGAAGTACCGGCGCTCGGTGGGTTTGCGCTGGCTGGAAGGTGCCGCGCGCACCGGGCAACGGGCCATCGAGTGGTGCTATCGCTCCAAGCAAGGGGTGGAGATTCTGTCCGAGGCGGTGGCGACCCTGGTGCACCTGGACGGTCGCGATGTGTTGATGGTGCAGTTCCGCGACATTTCCAAGGAGGACAAGGTCAAGCGCGACCTCAAGCGGTTCGAAAGCCGACTCACGGCGTTCATGCAGGACCTGGCCGAAGGCGTGGCGGTGCTCGGCCCCGAGGGCGACATCGTTTTTATCAGTGACTCCGGCGCGCACCTGCTCAACAGCGAAGTGCACAAGCTGATGGGCAAGAACTTCCTGGCCTGGTGCGACGACGCATCCGGCCAGCGCCTGCTGCAACAGCTTGCCCATGAGAGACCGAAGCACGCGCCGTTCAACGTGCATTACAGGGTGCAGCGCCGCGATGGCGAGTGGCGCTGGCATGACGCAACCTGCCGCTACATCGAGATCGAGGACGATCTGGTCGGCCATCTGCTGTTGTTCCGCGACGTCACCGAGCAAGTGCTGGCCGAAGAGGCGCGGCGGGTCAGCGAGCAGAAAATCGAATACCTGGCGCGCTACAACGCCATGGGTGAAATGGCCGTGGCCATCGCCCACGAGTTGAGCCAGCCATTGGCGGCGACTCGCAACTTTATTGAAGGCGCGGTGATTCGCCTGGGCAACGCCGGCGAAACCGATCAAGGCGTCGCCTGGGGTTTGCAGAGCGCCGTGCGGCAGATTGAGCACGCCTCGGTGATCATCAAGAGTGTGCGCGATTACGTGGTCAAGCTGGAGCAGACCGAAGAACTGGTCGACCTCAATGAGCTGTTGCGCGAAACCCGCTACTTCATCAGCCTGCGGGCCGATCCGAGCCTGGTGCGCGTGGAAATCGTCACCGCGCCCGAACCGCTGCGGGTGAGTTGCGAGAAGGTGCTGATCGGTCAGGTGATCCTCAACCTGGCCTTCAACGCCATTGAAGAAATGGCTGACCTGCCTACTGAACGTCGATTGCTGCGCATCCATGCCAGCCGAGAGAACGATGTGGCCCTGGTGCGCATCGAGGACTGCGGGCGCGGCATCCAGGCCCAGGCGCAAGAGAAACTGTTCGACGGTTTCTTCTCGTCCAAGGTCAGCGGCAACGGCATCGGCCTGGCGCTGTGCAAGAACATCATCGGCCGCCACCGTGGCGATATCTGGGCGCAAAACCTCGAGCCGTGCGGCGCGGTGTTCAGCTTCTCCCTGCCCCTCGCCTGAAGCACACAAGTCCTGTGGCCTGATCTACACAAACCCTGTGGCCTTACACAACCCCTGTGGCGAGGGGGCTTGCCCCCGCTGGGTCGCGAAGCGGCCCCCAACGATCCTACAGACAGACCGAATCGCCTGAATTTGCGGCGGCTTCGCCACCGAACGGGGGCAAGCCCCCTCGCCACAAATTCGCCTACATCCTTCTCCCTCTCATTCCAGTCAACCCCCCGCCTTATCAGCTTGTGCAGCCAGTTTCATGACACTGGCACAGACACACAAACACTTGGCAGGCAGGGCAATTCTCCCGATCGCGGGGCACGGCAGAATCAAAGGGTAAAAATCTGCCAAAGCACCCGCGATCCGCGTTACCAACAATTCAGGAAGTTCCCCTTATGCGAACAAACAGGATCTCCGTACAGTCAGCGCTAGGCCTGAGCCTGCTTGTACTCGGTTTGAACAGTGCCCGCGCGGACTTGCCCGCCGGTACGATTGGCCAGACCGTTCTGGCGTTTCCACCCGAAGCTCACCGCGCGTTTGTCATCGACGTCGAGTTCGACAGCTTCGTGGCTGGCCGCGTGACCGTGGTCGACCCGGACCAGAAGCGCATCCTCGGCATGGTGCCGACCGGTTTTGCTGCGCCGTCGACCCTCAGTCACGACAAGAAGACCCTCTACAGTGCGGACATCTGGTATTCGCGCGGCACCCGTGGCACCCGCACCGACGTGCTCACCGCCTGGGACAGCTCGACCCTGTCGCCGGCCTGGGAAGTACTGATTCCGAACAGGCGCGCCGAATCGCTGACCCAGCGTTACTCGCTCAAGCCGAGCGGCGACGACAAGTTCGTCTACGTCTACAACTTCACCCCGTCGACGTCGGTGACCGTGGTCGATACCCAGGCCAAGGCCGTTGCCACGGAAATCGCCATCCCCGGTTGCGTGCTCAACTACCCGGTCGGCAACCGCCGCTTCGCCTCGCTGTGCGGTGACGGCAGCCTGCAGGTGGTGACCCTCAACGATCAGGGCCAGGAAACCGCGCGCAGCCGCACGCCGTTCTTTGATCCGAACGCAGAAAAACTGGTAGAGCGCGCGGTCAACGTCGGCGACACCTACTACTTCACCACCACGACCGGCACCGTACACCCAGTGGATTTCGCCGGCGACGCGCCGAAGGTCCTGCCGTCCTGGTCACTGGTTTCCGACGAGGAAAAGAAAGCCGGTTGGGCGCCGGGTGGCTGGCAGTTGATGGCCGTGGCACCGAAGCTGGACCGCTTGTACGTGCTGATGCACGACGCCCACGAAGCGATGAAGTGGGAAGACCCTAGCCCGCTGATCTGGGCGTTTGACCTCAAGACCCACAAGAAAGTGGCGACCCTGGAGGCCCCGGTTCCGGTGTGGAGCATGCAGGCCACTGGCGACGACAAGCCGCTGTTGCTCGGCGCCGACGTGGAAGGCGGTTTGCAGATTTTCGATCTGAAGACCAACAAGCTCACCGGCAGCATGCCGAAAGTCGCCAAAACCGCGACTCAAGTCCTGAGCTACTAAGAGGTTCGGCCATGCACACAGATCCGATCTTCATCATTGCCAGCGCCGTCGCCATCGCGGTGTTGCTGGCCAGCGCCGCGACCCACAAGTTGCGCGCGCCGGCCCGCTTCGCCCGGCAGCTGGCGGACTATCAACTGCTGCCCGAGGCGCTGGTGCGCCCGACGGCACGGTTGGTGCCGTTGCTGGAACTGGCCATCGCCTTTGCCCTGCTGGTGCCGGTCAGCCGTGGTTATGCCTCGTTGAGCGCCGCCAGCCTGTTGGCGCTGTACGCCGCCGCCATCGGCATCAACCTATGGCGCGGTCGTGCGGACATCGATTGCGGTTGCGCCGGTCCCGACCAGGCGCAGCCACTGCGCCCGATACTGCTGCTGCGCAACAGCGCACTGGTGGCTCTGGCGCTGGTCGCCAGCGTGGCGCCGGTTGCCCGCGACCTGAACCTGTTCGATGGCTTCGTGACCCTGGCCGCCGCTGCGGTCGCGCTGCTCATCTACGCCGCGGCCGATGGCTTGCTGGCGAATTCCCCTCTTCTGCTCAAATTGATTGGTAGGTAATCGAAATGGAAGGCTTGATTGTTTCCAACGTTCTGCTCTGGGTGCTGCTGGTGGCTGTGGCGTTTGTCGTCATGGGCCTGGTGCGGCAGATTGGCGTGCTGCACGGTCGCCTGGCGCCGGCCGGCGCGTTGATGGTCGACAAAGGCGTGGCGGTCAATGAACCCGCGCCGCAAGTCACCGCCAGCGACCGTCACGGTCGTCCGGTGAACTTCGGTTATGCCGGCGAGAAATCGCAACTGCTGTTCTTCCTCTCGCCGACCTGCCCGATCTGCAAGTCGCTGCTGCCGGCGATCAAATCCATCGCCAAGGAACAGGCCGGTACCCTCGACGTGGTGTTCGTCAGCGACGGCGACATGGACGCCCAGCAAGCGCTGATCCGCGAACACAAACTCGAAGACGCCACCTACGTGGTCGGCCCGGAAGTGGGCATGACCTACCAGATCGGCAAGCTGCCGTACGCCGCGCTGATCGACAAGGCCGGCACCCTGCGCGCCAAAGGCCTGGTCAACTCCCGCGAGCACCTGGACAGCCTGTTCGAAGTCGAGCACCTGAAGCACGCCACGCTGCAGCAGTACCTCAATGCCCAACCGCACACCCACGATCACGACCACAGCCACGGCCATAGCCACTGATAAGGCAGGGAGACCTTTATGAAACTGCTGGATCTGTTGTTTGAGCGTTCGTCCCGCCGTGTCGCCGACACCACGTCGCGCCGCAAACTGCTGGCCCGCATGGGTTCGCTGATGGTGGCCGGTGCCGCCCTGCCCCTGCTGTTGCCGCTGGATCGCACCAGCAAGGCCCTGGCCGCGGAGCCTGCACAGGCCGGCGACCCGGGTGATCCGAACAGCTGCGACTACTGGCGCTACTGCTCCATCGACGGCTTTCTGTGCAGCTGCTGCGGCGGGTCGGTGACGTCCTGCCCACCGGGCACCGAAGCCTCGCAAGTGACCTGGATCGGCACCTGCCGCAACCCGGCCGACGGCAAGGACTACATCATTTCGTACAACGACTGCTGCGGTAAGCAAAGCTGCGCCCAGTGCGCCTGCACCCGTAACGACAGTGAAGAACCGGCCTACCGCCCGTTCAACAACAACGATGTGAACTGGTGCCTGGCCGCCAAATCGCACATCTATCACTGCACCGTTTCGGTCATCCGCGGCGTCGCCGTTTAAAAACGCGCTTTCCGCCGGTTGTTCGCGCAATCGGCGGCTTTTTTATTTTGTCCGGTTGTTTTTTAACTTTCGCCCGCAACAAGCAAAAGGTGCTCAGTCATGCGCAAGTTGCTACTCCTCGGTCTCATCTGCGCCCTTGGCGCCCCGCTCGCCTATGCCCGGGCCATTCCCACCCCGAACCAGCATCACGCGCCGGGCAATGAATCACTGCAAACCCCGATTGCTCAGGCCGGTTACAGCGTCGGCGTGAACTACCAGCTGCAATGCGCCGGTTGCCACCTGGGCGACGGCAGCGGTTCCGCCGCCAACGACACGCCACGGATGAAAGGCTTTGTCGGCAATTTCCTGAAAGTCCCGGGCGGCCGCGAATTCCTCGTGCGGGTGCCGGGCATGTCGCAGTCGGCGCTGAACAACGCGCAACTGGCGGACTTGCTCAACTGGCTGATGCGTGAAGACGGCATGGCTGGCAATAGCCTGCCGGTCGACTATCAGCCCTACACCGCCGAAGAAGTCACGGCGTTGCGCGCCAAGACCATGCTCAACCTGCCCGGCACCCGTAGCGAGTTGATCAAGGCCATGCGTGCCCAGGGCATCGCGATCGATGACGGGATGAATGACTGAGATCGACATGCTCCAGGTTCGACTATCTGGACGATGGACGCGTTGACGGCAAATAAGTAACGTAACGGTGCTGTTTTCGAACCTGGAAAATCGAAAAGGGAGTTTGCATCGTGACCGAAGAGACAAAAACCAAAGGACCGGCTTCGTACTTTCCGTCCATTGAAAAAAAGTACGGGCAGCCGATCAGCCACTGGCTGGACCTGCTCAAGACCGTCAGCGACAAGAAACACATGGAACTGGTGGCCTGGCTCAAAGCCGAACACGGCATGGGTCATGGTCACGCCAATGCGCTGGTTGCCTACCATCTGGCAGCCACTAAAAGCGCCTAGCCATGCGCAGTCGGCGGAGCCGGGTAAACCGGCTCCACCGTAAATCTTCTGTTGCCCTATCCTTTCATCCAACCCATCACGCCGGACATCGACCATGTCAGCCCCCGAATCCACCCTCCTCGACAGTTGGCACCACAACGCCCGGGCCTGGATCGACGCCATCCGCAGCGGCACCATCGAAAGCCGCCAAAAGGTCACCGACCAGGCCATCCTGATGGCGGTGCTGGGTCGCCAGCCCGAGCGTGCGCTCGACCTGGGATGCGGCGAAGGCTGGTTGTTGCGTGCGCTGGCAGACCGGGGTATCGAGGCGGTCGGCGTGGATGGCGATGGGACGCTGGTGGCGGCGGCGCGGGCGGCGGGCGCTGCGCCGGTGCATTTGGCGAGCTATGAACAGTTGGCAGACGCGAAAGTCGACATCGGCCGCGACTACAACCTGATCTGCGCCAACTTCGCCCTGCTGCACCAGGACATCATCCCCCTGCTCGCCGCCATGAACACCCTGCTCGCCCCGGGTGGCGCGCTGGTGATCCAGACGCTGCACCCGTGGGCGGCTGCGGCGGGTGATTATCAGGATGGTTGGCGGGAAGAGACCTTCGCAGGCTTCAAGGGACAGTGGCAGCCCATGCCGTGGTATTTCCGCACCCTGTCCAGTTGGCTGAACGCGCTGGACATGGCGGGTTTTGTGCTGGCCGGCTTGCAAGAGCCACAGCACCCGCAAAGCTCCGTGCCACAGTCATTGCTGTTGGTGGCAGAGCCGCGCCGCTGAGTGATGCAAATCCTTTGGAAGCTTGCTCCGGGCGGCGTTCCGACGATAGCGGTCTGGCCGTCACTGCATCGCTGGCTGTCATTCCGTCATCGCGAGCAAGCTCGCTCCCACAGGTTTCACTGGTGCATCCAGTAAAGCGTCAGGCCCATTCTTTACGCAGGTGGCGCGCAGCGTTGACCATGTGCACCAGCGCCGCTTCGGTTTCCGGCCAGCCGCGGGTCTTGAGGCCGCAGTCCGGATTGACCCACAGGCGGTCGGCGGGAATACGCTTGGCGGCCTTGCGCAGCAGGTTGGCCATTTCCGAGGAGTCCGGCACCCGTGGCGAGTGGATGTCATACACGCCCGGGCCGATTTCGTTCGGGTAGGCGAAGGCTTCGAACGCGTCCAGCAGCTCCATGTCCGAGCGCGAGGTTTCGATGGTGATCACGTCGGCATCCATGGCGGCGATGGACTCGATCACATCGTTGAATTCGCTGTAGCACATGTGGGTATGGATCTGGGTTTCGTCACGCACGCCGGAGGCGCACAGGCGAAACACTTCGGTCGCCCAGTCCAGGTAGTGCTGCCACTGCGCCTGACGCAACGGCAGGCCTTCACGGAACGCGGCCTCGTCGATCTGCACGATCTTGATCCCGGCGGTTTCCAGGTCCACCACTTCATCACGGATCGCCAACGCCAGTTGACGGGCCTGCACTTCGCGGCTCACGTCTTCGCGCGGGAACGACCACATCAGCATGGTCACGGGACCGGTCAACATGCCCTTCATCACCTTGTCGGTGAGGCCTTGGGCATAGCGGATCCACTCCACGGTCATGGCTTTCGGACGACTCAGGTCACCGTATATCACCGCCGGTTTCACGCAGCGCGAACCGTAGCTCTGGACCCAGCCGAAACGGGTGAGCACGTAGCCGTCGAGTTGCTCGGCGAAGTATTCGACCATGTCGTTGCGCTCGGCTTCACCGTGCACCAGCACGTCCAGGCCCAGGCGTTCCTGCACTTGCACGGCGTGACGGATCTCGCTGTGCATGGCTTCGGTGTATTCGGCTTCGGTCAGTTTGCCTTGCTTGAACGACTGACGAGCCAGGCGGATGGACGCGGTTTGCGGGAACGAACCGATGGTGGTGGTCGGAAACGGCGGCAGGTTCAGGCCGGCGCGCTGTTTCTCGATGCGCTGGGCAAACGGCGAATGACGCTGGCTGTCCTGGGCGGTGATGGCGGCAACACGCGCCTGTACGGCCGGTTTGTGGATGCGCGGCGAGGCAGCACGGCTGGCCTGCACGGCGCGGCTTTGAGTCAGCGCTTCAAGCACCCTAGGCGCTTCCGGCTCGTTGACTGCCTGAGCCAGCACCGCGACTTCTTCACACTTCTGCACGGCAAACGCCAGCCAGCTTTTCAGTTCGGCATCGAGCTTGTCTTCACGCCCCAGGTCAACCGGGCTGTGCAGCAGCGAGCAGGATGGCGCGACCCACAGGCGATCACCCAGACGTTCTTGTGCGTGCTGCAAGGTGGCCAAAGCGTTTTCCAGATCGCAGCGCCAGACGTTACGGCCGTTGACCACGCCCAGCGACAGCACTTTGTAGGCTGGCAGGCGATCGAGGATGGTCGGGTACTGCTCAGGTGCGCGAACCAGATCGATGTGCAGGCCGTCCACCGGCAGGTTGGCGGCCAGGCCCAGGTTCTCTTCCAGCCCACCGAAGTAAGTGGCGACCAGCTTCTTCAACGGGTCACGCTGAATCAGGTTGTAGGCCCGCTCAAAGGCGTTTTTCCAGTCCTGTGGCAGGTCGAGTACCAGGATCGGCTCGTCGATTTGCACCCACTCGACGCCCTGTGCCGCCAGGCGCTGGAAGATCTGGCCGTACAGCGGCAACAGACGATCCAGCAGCTCCAGCTTGTCGAATTCGGCGCCCTTGGCCTTGCCCAGCCACAGGTAAGTCAGCGGGCCGATGATCACCGGCTTGACGTTGTGCCCCAATGCGCGGGCTTCTTCGACCTCTTCGAACAACTGGTCCCAGCCGAGCTGGAACTGCTGATCGGCGCTGAATTCAGGGACGAGGTAGTGATAGTTGGTGTCGAACCACTTGGTCATTTCCTGGGCATGCGCGCCGCCGCAGCAACTGTCGCTGACACCACGCGCCATGCCGAACAAGGTTTGCAGGCTGGCCTTGCCATCGTGCGGGCGTAACCGCTCCGGGATCACACCGAACATCAACGAGTGAGTCAGGACCTGGTCGTACCAGGCGAAGTCACCGACGGGCAGCAGATCGATGCCGGCCTTTTTCTGCAAATCCCAGTGGGTCTTGCGCAGGTCGCGGCCCACAGCGCGCAGACCGGCTTCGTCGAGCTCGCCCTTCCAGAACGCCTCTTGAGCCTTTTTTAGTTCGCGGTCGCGACCAATGCGTGGAAATCCAAGGGAATGGGCCACAGCCATGTCAAATAACTCCAATGCGTTCAATGGGGCCATTGTCGACAGTGCCAACGAGTGAGACAAACTCATTTTAATCTTGATGATCACAAGTTCTTCTCATGATCGATGACACTGCACAGCCTGCACTGGATGGACACCTGATTCAGCGCACTCGCCCCGATGTTCAACCTGCACCTGAAAACCACTGGCGTGACCGAACCGTGGCGTGTGCGTAAGCCGGGCGTCGATGGCATCATCACCCGCTACGAAGGTTTCGATGCCCGCCCCCCTCTGATCGACTAAGGAATAGTCCCGATGCGTATCAAGACACTGCTGGCCTGTGCCACGACGTCCTACCCGGACACCACAGCGCAGGCCGCCGAGATCAGCCAATGACGGCCATTTTTCGGCCGCGTCCGACGTTGATCTTTTTGCTGTTATTGCTGGTGCTGGTTTTCTGGCTGTCCCTGGCCCTTGGGCCGGTCAGCCTGCCGCTGGGCGATACCTTGCTGGCCGGGATGCGACTGCTGGGGTTGCCGCTGGAAGGTGGCGACACGCAGCAGGCGGAGTTGATCCTCGGGCAGATTCGCCTGCCGCGCAGCTTGCTCGGCATCGCCGTCGGTTCGGTACTGGCGTTGTCCGGCGTGGCAATGCAGGGGTTGTTCCGCAATCCCTTGGCGGACCCAGGTCTTGTCGGCGTCTCGGGTGGTGCGGCGCTCGGTGCCGCCCTTGCCATCGTCGGCGGCAGCCTGCTCGGTGGCTTGCCGCCGGCGATCGAACCCTACCTGCTGTCGGTCAGCGCCTTCGCCGGTGGCTTGATCGTCACGGCGGTGGTGTATCGTTTTGGTCGCCGCAACGGGCAAACCGACGTTGCCACCATGCTCTTGGCGGGTGTGGCGATGACGGCCATGGCCGGTGCCGGGGTCGGTCTGTTCACCTACCTGGCCGACGACGCCACTTTGCGCACCCTGACGTTCTGGAACCTGGGTAGCCTCAACGGCGCCAGCTACCCGCGCTTGTGGCCGTTGCTGATCGTCACCCTGGGCGTGGCGTTGTGGTTGCCCCGCCGGGCGGCGGCGCTCAATGCATTGCTGCTGGGTGAGTCGGAGGCCCGTCACCTGGGCTTCGACATCGAGCGGATCAAGCTTGAGCTGGTGCTGTGCACGGCGCTCGGCGTCGGCGCGGCCGTCGCGGCAGCCGGCCTGATCGGCTTTATCGGCCTGGTGGTGCCGCATCTGATGCGCCTGCTGGTCGGCCCGGATCACCGGGTGTTGCTGCCCGCCTCGTTGCTGGCCGGTGCCAGTCTGCTGTTGCTGGCCGATCTGGCGGCGCGCCTGCTGTTGGCGCCGGCCGAGTTGCCCATCGGCATCGTGACTGCGCTGATCGGCGCTCCGTTCTTTCTATATCTGTTGGTGCGAGGGCGTTCCTGATGCTGCGGGCAAACAACTTGCTGGTACGTCGTGGCAAGCGCACGGTACTGGCGAACATCGATATCGAGTTGCGCCCTGGTGAAGTGCTGGGTGTGCTGGGGCCGAACGGCGCTGGCAAAAGCACCCTGCTCGCCGCTTTATGCGGCGACCTGGCGACCAGCGAAGGCAGGGTCAGCCTCGACGAGCGTCCACTCGCCGACTGGCCGGGTCAGGAACGGGCCAAACGCCTGGCCGTGCTGCCGCAGAGTTCGAGCCTGAACTTTGCGTTTTCGGTCAATGAAGTCGTCGGCATGGGTCGCTTGCCCCACGCCAGCGGCCGCGCGCGCGATGCCGAAATCGTCGCCGAGGCGCTCAAAGCCGCCGATGCGCTTCATCTTGCCGGACGCAGCTACCTGGCCCTGTCCGGCGGTGAACGCCAGCGCGTGCATCTGGCGCGGGTGCTCGCTCAGCTCTGGCCCGGTGCCAAAGGGCAAACCCTGCTGCTCGATGAACCGACGTCAATGCTCGATCCGCTGCACCAGCACACCATTTTGCAAGCCGTGCGTGATTTCGCCGAGCGCGGCGCCGCGGTGCTGGTGATCCTGCACGACCTCAACCTGGCCGCACGTTACTGCGATCAACTACTGTTGTTGCAACAGGGCCTGCCCCACGCCTACGGCCCACCGGCAGAGGTGCTGACCGCCGAAGCGCTGGCGGCGGTGTATGGGCTGGAGGTGCTGATTCAGCAACACCCGGAGCGCGGCCACCCGTTGATCATCGCGCGCTGATGCCGCCCCCTCCTCTGTCATCGAGGGGGCACCTGTCCAATAAGGAAAACCGATGCGCTTTCTGTTGCTCTGTGCATTCAGCCTGTTGGCTGCCTGCCAAACCCATCAGGTCACACCACTGCCGGCGCCGATCACTCCGCAAGGGCGTGATCACACCGACCTTGGGGTCATCCGTGAACTCGCCACGGGCCGTACGCTGACACCGCAAGAACTGGTCGAACGCCTGGCCGTTGTGCCTCGGGTATTGGTCGGTGAACAACACGACAACCCGGACCACCACGCCCTGCAATTGTGGCTGCTGCGCGAACTGGCGGTACAACGGGCCCAGGGCAGCCTGCTGATGGAAATGCTCAACCCCGATCAGCAGGCCAGGGTCGATGCCGCGCAGGCCGCGACCCGCGCGGGCCAGCCACCGGCCGATGCGTTCAAGGCGCTGGCCTGGCAGGCCAATTGGGACTGGAGTGTTTATGGCGCACTTGTCACCTATGCGCTAAGGCAGCCGTATCCGCTGCTGGCGGCGAACCTGGACCGCGCGCAGATCATGCAGATCTACAAACAGCGCCCGGTACTCACGGGGCAAGCGTCCACCACCCAACAGGTGCAGGCGACCTTGCTGGACGACATCCGCGAATCCCATTGCGGCCTGCTGCCCGAAGCGCAGATGCCGGCCATGCTCGCCGTGCAGCAGCAACGTGACCGGCGCATGGCCGAGCGCCTGATCGCTGCGCCGACGCCTGCACTGCTGCTGGCCGGTGCCTTCCACGTGCGCAAGGATCTAGGCGTGCCGCTGCACCTGAAGGACCTCAGTGCCGGTGAAGGGAATGCGGTGTTGATCCTGGCCGAAGCAGGCAAGACCGTGACCGTCGAAAGTGCGGATTATGTCTGGTACACCGCCGCGCAACCGCAACAGGATCATTGCGCGAAGCTGCGTCGTTAACCGGAATCGAACGGGCCCTGCGAGTGTGCAAGGCCCGATCCTTACCGGAGCACCGTCATTCAGAAAGGAACGGTCAGCTTCAGCCGATAGGCATTGCCCTCGGCCCGATTGCGCACCTCGGTCTCCTGTTCCCATTTGGCCGTGAGAAACCACCCCGAGTTGCTGGTGTATTTCACGGACGGACCAATTGCCAGCGCCCGCCCCTTGTTGTCCTCTATACGCTCACCGTTCTGCCGGTCATCCGTGGTCTGGTACAGCACATAACCACCGACTCCGACCACCCAACCGTTACCAAGGCCCCAGCCCAGGGCGTAGTCAACATGCGCTTCCTGGCCGGAACGATAATCCGTGGCATCATTGCGCAGGTTGAAGTCGTACATCATTTTGGCGTCGACGTTGAGTCCGTTCGGATCGATATACGACACCGCCAGCACGGGCTCGATCACCCAATAATTGCGACCGATGTTCGCCTGGTCACCACGGTCGTAGCGACCCGAAGGTGCGATGAAATCCAGTGCCAGAATACTGTGCAGCTTTTCGCTGTGATGAAAACCCAGCGCTGGCCCGAAGATGATGTCGCCCAGGCCCTGCTTGCTTTGCGACTGACCGTTGACTTCCACCTTGAGGTCAACCAGCGGCACCAAGGCGTGCACGGCCAGGTTGCCGCCGAGTATTTTCTGATCGGTCACCCAGATCAGGCGTGGCGCAATCGAGTCGGCCCGTACACTGAAATCCACGGGGAGCTTCTCCCCGTGATTGCCGCGCAAAGAATCCGCCTCGTAGTGACCGACAAAAAACTGTGAATACAGACCTGGCGGCGGCATCGCCCCGGACATGTAGTTCTCCGCCCCCATCGGATAGGATGAACCTCCGTTCTCCGTGGCCTGAACCCCGGTACTGGCAATCGCCAGCAAACTCAATCCGATATGGCACAAGGTGTTTGCACGTGTGGCTCTGAATACAGCATTCATGATCGAGGACCTTTTGTTATTTTTATAGGCAGCCAGGCGCAGCCGATCGTCAAGACGATCTGCTGCGTCCGGCATTTTTTGCAACCCGGAGACGGTGAAACTCAGATGCGTTTGAATAACGCCGAGCGTGTGTTCTCACCGGAGCCATCGGCGGCGCTGTAAAAACGCTCCATAAAGATGTCGCGCTCAAACAGCCGCCCTTGCATCAGGCAGGTAATAGCGGAATCGATCATCACTGGTGGTCCGCACAGATAAGCCTTGCGACCGCTGAAACGACCGTCGAAATGCTGTTTTGCAGCGTCATGCACGTACCCCTTGAACCCTGCCCATTCGCTATCCTCGACCGCCTGGCTGAGCGCTGGCACATAGGTGAAGTTGGCGTGCTCTCGCGCCAGCACTTCGAACAGCTCGCGGTTGTACAACTCCGCCCGATTGCGCGCCCCCTGGAACAGCACGATCTGGCGGATATCCCCCGCCTCAAGCAGGTCGATGATCATCGACTGCGGGCTCGACAGACCGGAGCCGCCGGCGATGAAGATCAAATCTCCCCCCTGCGAGGAACGGACGAAGAACTGCCCATAGGGCCCGGACAGTTCCACCGCGTCGCCGACCTTCAAGTCATCGTGGATCTTGCCGGTGACCACTCCGCCCTCGACCCGCCGCACATGCAATTCGACTTCATCGGCGCGGCTGGGCGGGTTGGCCAGCGAAAACGCTCGCGTGCCCTCGATCCCGGGTAACTGCAGGTTGATGTATTGACCGGCCTGGAACGCCATCGGCCGATCGAGTTTAAGATGCACGCCCTTGATGGTGGGCGACAGATCCACCAGTGCACTGACCACCGCATGGAAGTCCTCGATGGGGTGCCCGAGGAAGTCCGGGTCTGCATCGATGTCAGCCTCGATCACCATGTCGCTTTGCGGAATCGCACAGCACGCCAGCACCTTGCCCTCGTCGCGTTCCATGTCCATCAGCGCAAAGGACGAGGCCGCGCCAAGGTCCGCTTCGCCCTCCAGCACCTGGACCTTGCAGGTGGCGCACGTGCCATGGCCGCAGGCGAATGGCAACCAGACACCCTGTCGCAGCGCGGCCTGAAGAATCGTCTGGCCCTCTTCCACTTCGATCTGTTCGCCAGTGGGTTCGATGGTTACTTGGTAGCTCATCACCGAGTCCTCAATTGAAGCTGCCGGCAATGCCGTTCAAGCCAGGGGTGTCGAGGTGTAGCAGGCTCTTATGGTCGATGCCGTTGGCAACCAGGCTGTCTCCGTAGACCGGAGAGAACGGCTGATCGTTGAGGCGCCATAGCGCACGGCTGAAGTCGACCCGCGCCGCATCCGGGTGGGAGGCAATCGACGGTTTGACCACCTGCTCGATGAAGTCGCTGAACGGCATCGCCGGGGGCAGTGGAAAAGTAAACGGGGCACAGAACATCAGGTGTTTTTCCCAGCACAGGTACACCAGTTGCAGGCCATGGAAATTTTCCTGGCGGTCCAGGGGTTGGGCCTCATAGGCGCCAATGGCAGTCACGGGCATGATCGTTTCCTTATTGTTGTCAGTTGGAATGTGGGAGCGAGCCTGCTCGCGAACGCGGTGCAACAGACACTCAAGCGGTGAATGTCATGGACTCATCGCGAGCAAGCTCGCTCCCACAGTGATACGCAGGGTCAACCGGTCTTTTGCAGGTCCGGGTCAACGGGAGCGCTATTGCGATCGTTCGGATGCCAGTCCTGCCAGCGTCGATGTTCGGCGGAGCCCAAATATTCGAAGTTGTCCTGGCCGGGATTGATGTTGTAGTAGTCACGCACCACCGACTCGACATCCGCGCCACCACAGTTGCCTTGCAGGATCTGATGCACCGGTAGCCAGGCCTGGATGTACTTGGTCGGCTCGTACTCGAAAATGTCGCAGCAACCCTGGGAGCAGAAGTGATAACGCTCGCCTTCATGCTCGGCGCTGCGATGACTGAGGGTGGTCTGGTCATCCGGTTCGCCGAACGACAGCGGGATCTGGCAGATCTGGCAGAGCATCGGCAGCGTCGGGTTGTAAAACCGCTCGCCCTTTTCCTGCAGGGCACGCCAGTGTTCGAATCGTGGCCGATAGATTTTGTCGAAGGTGTCCGGGTACTTCTCCGAGAGCCAGTCCAGTTCCTCGTCGGTCGGCATCCAGGTGTGGAAGTTGGTCGCCTGGCTGTACTGGTAGAAAATTGACCAGGCCTGATGGCTGACGTGGTCCTTGGCGATATTGGCCTCTTCAACATGCTTGGGCGGACGAATGCCGTAGCGCTCAAGGTCCTTGAACAGCGCACCGCCGGCCTCTTCGAAATACACGCCCCAGGCTTCGGACCAGGACATGACTTTATTGGGCAGCATGTAGTCCATCATCATCCCCACCAGCGTCAGCAAGCGGTAACCGCGCCAGAACCACTTGTCGATCCAGCGCTGGATAATCGGCACGTTGTCTTCGTGCTGCTCCAGCAGGAACTTGATCACTTCCAGGCCCAGGGTCATGTGCCGGGCTTCGTCGGACTGTGCGGAGAAGCCAAACGTCACCGTGGCCATATCACCGTTGAACGCAGCACCCGACATGAAGGGAACGAACAACAGGTTGGTCAGCACGTATTCGAACGAGAACGAGATGGCCGTAAGAAACTCGAATGGGCCGGCCGTGCGCGCATCCTCGAAGAACGACTTGGGTACCGAGAGGAACCACACGCGATCATGCATATGGGCGAAATCATGCAGGCCGTTGAAGTGTTTGTTGTAATGGCTCATGGCGTGAATCTGCGTCTGCACGTGACGCAATTCATCGATGGCCTGCATCTGGCAGGCGATCCGCGCGCCGGCACCGCTGAACTGCCTGCCGACCCGGGCGAAACCTTGATAGGCCTGGTACTCCAGCGGCGTGACACCCGAGAGAAAGAGTTTCAGGGCATTGACGTAACGGGCATCCGACAGTGTGGTATGGCCGTTGTTTTGCGAGAACGCGTCGAAGATCGCGTAGAGTTTTTTCTCTTTCTCGGCCTGGTATTTCCAGTAGGTGTCCATGGTCAGGCGGAACGGATCTTCCCACTTGTCCCAGTCGGTGATCTTGATCCCCTCAAAGCGCTCATGAGGGTAAATATCCTCGTGTGTCTGGTAGCTGGGCTCCCAATCCAGGTCACGGGTCATGCAGCGGTATTTTTCTTTGGCATTGAGGCGTTTTTTCACGGCCATGATGGCACTCCCGAATTCTTGTTATGGATCAAACCCTGGCTTGAAACCGGCAATCAGTTGTTCCAGTACAGGGAGAAGCTGTCGTCCTCTTCCACGACGTTGCCGCCAAGGGTGATCACGTACATCAGCATTTCCTGGATATCCCAGGGGCTGCCAGTGAGCGCTTCGACCGTTTCGCGATGGATTTCCAGTCGACCCTGGGCTTCGATGCGGATCATCGATGGCTGATGCTCAATCGCGGCATTCGGGTTGTCCTGGACGATGGCTTCGACGATCGAGCGCGCGTAGTCGGTGTCCTGCAGGTTCATGTACACGAAGGAAGTCATACGCAGGCTCCTGTCAGGCCGAGCTTCTTCAGGCGGGCGTTGAACTCGCTGCACACGGCATCCAGTGCGGACTCATCGATCCCCAGGCCAGCCAGCAGCTGGAGTGCATCGACCGAACGCTGGCTCCAGTGGTCGATCCAGCCTTGAACGAGGGCCTTGTTGGTGGTGCTTTCGTTGACCACGGTCTTGAGCAGGGCATCGACCCAGCGCTGGCTTTCGGCAAACCACAGGCGCATGAACTCGGTCAACATGCCGACCTGGCCTGCGCCATTGGCTGACAGTTGTTCGTCGAGCTTGTGGAACAGCAGCGGGTATACCAGGCCATCGCTGACCAGGTTTTGCGCCACGGTCAACTCGAACCAGTCGCGCACCACCAGCGTGTCCTCGACGTAGCGGCGCACGCCCTGCCACGCGGGATCGTCCAGCCACTGCTGCCGGGCTTGAGCCAGGAGAAGGACATCGCCGTCATCGAGCATCAGGCCGATGCGCGACAGGTATTGCGCAATGCCCAAGCGATCCATGGCCTGGAACATGTGCATCTGCGTCACGCTGGTGCCAAAACCGTCGGCCGCGATGTTGCTGTTGTTCATGTTGGCGCCCATCTCGGCGTGGCGCAGTGGCAACAGCAGCCGGCTGATCAGTTGGGCATTGGTCGCCGAGAGGCCGGCAAGCATGTCGCGCTTCTCGCAAAACGCGTAATCGTGCTCGGCGTTTTCCTGCATCCTGGCCCGGGCCTGGACGTAGGCGCCGTAGTAATACTGGCGCGGGTCGCTGACGGCGTACCAGTCAGCCATGACCACCGCGGTACGTGTGGCATCGTTGAGCAGCTTGTCCGGTTGCCATAGCGGCCGATAATGGAAATTGGTCGCTGACTCCAGGTCGAAACTGGCTTCCTGGTAACGGCTGGCAACCTTGTCGCCAAACCGGCGACGAGTGTGGCTGAACGTGTTGCGGATCGTCTCGACGGTCGTCGTCTTGATCTCGACACTCATGGAGTGGACTCCTGTAATTATTGTTGGGGGGGTTGGTCGGATTCGGCATCTCGGGTTTCGCCGTAGCGCCACTTGCGCGCATCGGCATCGAGGGCTTCGGCCATCTGCGCGTCCATGTGCTGGACCCGGTGGTTTTCGCAGAACTGCTTGAACGCCTGATGCGGCAACACGAGTTCAACGAACAGCTCGGGATAGCCAATGGCGAAATCGAATTCGACAAAGGCATCGCCCGGCATGCTGCGTACACGGATGTAGCGCGGCATCTGGTCGAAGGTATTGGCAGGTTGGTTCATGCTCGGGTCTCCCTTGTTGTTCCGGGTATGGAGCAACAAGGGTGCCAGCGGTGGAAATCCACTCGAACAAAGATTTAAATACCCTTTAAAACAACGTCTTATGAAAAATAAAAGAGAGATGCGAAGGTTCATGAGCACTGTCGGGAGCAAGCAGTCGTACCAACGATTTGATCATTTGCTCAAACCTTGCCAACCCCTTCGAGCAAATGACCAATCGTGCGGAGATTGACTTTTGATGTACTTTCAGGCCGCTTAGAAAAAGAAAAACCGACCTGCCTTGCCCAAGAAATTCCGGTCGTTACGATGCGAAAAAAAACCGCCATTGCCTGAGCGGAAAAGCATCTCCACCCCAAATAACTACAATCAGGGGCGCACTGAATGATCACCAAGTACAAGGCCTCGCAGCACCCGCCGTCGCTCAAGGACCTGACCGACCAGGTGCGCTTTCTCGGCAGCGAAGGCAAGATCTGGCTGGATGAGCAACGCATGCTGTTGATCCAGGTTTCGATGATGGCCTCATGCAGACGCGAGCTGATCGAGATGCTCGGCGTCGAACGGGCCAAGGGCTTTTTTATGCGCCTGGGCTACCAGTCCGGACTCAAGGATGCGGAACTGGCACGCAAACTTCGGCCACATGGCAGTGATGTGGAGATGTTCTTCACCGGCCCGCAACTGCACTCGCTCAAGGGAATGGTCAACGTCCGCCCCCAGGAAATAGATATCGACCTGGAGAATGGCCAGTTCTATGCCGACATCGAGTGGCAGGACTCCTTCGAGGTCGAAAACTGCCAAACGGAAAACCTGCATTCCGACCAGCCGGTGTGCTGGATGCTGCTCGGCTATGCCATCAGCTACAGCTCGTTTTTCCTCGGTCGCCAGATCATCTACAAGGAGGTCAGTTGCCGGGGATGCGGCGGAGAGCAATGCCGGATCATCGGCAAACCCGCTGAGCAATGGGAGGATGCCGAAGAAATCATGCGCTACTTCCAGAGCGATCCAATCATCGATGAGCTGCAGGCACTGCAGGTGCAGGTGGCCAATATGCGCCAGCGCTTGCAGATCGAAGCCGGCAAGTTCTACGGCATCGGCCAGTCGGCGGTGTACCGCAAAACATGCGCATTGATCGACAAAGTGGCCCTGGGCAAGGCCTCGGTGCTGCTATTGGGTGAGACCGGAGTTGGCAAGGAAGTCATCGCCCGTAGCCTGCATTTGCGCAGCGAGCGCGCTGGCGGCCCTTTCATCGCGCTGAACTGCGCAGCCATCCCGCCAGACCTGATCGAAGCCGAGTTGTTCGGCGTGGAAAAAGGCGCCTACACCGGGGCGCAGCAGTCGCGCATGGGCCGCTTCGAACGGGCCAATGGAGGCTCGTTGTTTCTCGATGAGATTGTCGAGTTGACACCGCGTGCCCAAGCCTCGCTGCTGCGCGTATTGCAGGAGGAAGAACTGGAGCGCGTCGGCGACTCACAGACTCGTCAGGTCAATGTACGGGTCATCACCGCGACCCATGAAGACCTTGAAAACGCGGTCCGCCAAGGCCGATTCAGGGCAGACTTGTTCTATCGCCTGAACGTGTTTCCGGTACGTATCCCGGCCTTGCGCGAACGTCGCGAGGACATCCCGCTGCTGATCGAACACTTCCTGGAAAAACTCCATGCCAGCTACAGGAAAAAAACCCTGGGCCTGTCTGACCGAGCGCTGGAGGTATGCCTGCATTACGACTGGCCCGGTAATATCCGTGAGCTGGAAAACCTGATGGAACGCGGCGTGATCATCACCGACGAGAACCAGAGCATCACCGTTGATGCGCTGTTCCCCCATTCACCGCAACTGGCCGAAAGCATCGGGCTGGCCAGCGACGGGCGCCTGGTCAAGGCGACACCGAGCGATAACACGGGCTGGGTCGACAAGATCATCGACAGTGGCATGCCACTGGACTCGGTCGAAGACGCGCTGATTCACGCCGCCATGGAGCGCAGCCAGCAGAACGTGTCGGAAGCAGCTCGCCTGCTCGGCATCACCCGCCCCGCGCTGGCCTACCGCTTGAAAAAGTCCCCGACCTGATCCCTGCTCCAGGATTGTTCATTTGAACAATCCTGACAGCCGGTAGTGATCATTTGCTCAATGCCGGTTGTTCCAATGCCGCACCTGCGTCATTACGCCCCACCCCCCGGTCCAATCGTCTAATCCAGCCCCGCGCACCGGCACAGTTTGTTAACATCCCCGCGATTTTTTCGTCTGTACAGTCATCACGCTGTCATTTCAGCCTGTTCAACAGGATGCTTTTTTCCATGAGTACTTTGTATACCCGCCGAACCGTCCTGCAAGGCATGGGCCTGTTGAGCCTGGGCCTGCTCGCCGGTTGCGACGACAGCAGCAAGCTGTCGTTCAAGTACGGCAAAGACCTCAGCGACAAGATCATGGGGCGTAACTTCAAGCTCAAGAACGCTCAGGGCGAAACCCGGATGCTGGGCAGCTATCGCGGCCTGATGCCGATGGTGTTCTTCGGTTTCACCCAGTGCCCGGCCGTGTGCCCCACCACACTGGCCCGTGCGGCCCAAGCCAAGAAACTGATGGGTCGCGACGGCGAAAGGCTGCAGGTGATCTTCATCACCCTGGACCCTGAGCGCGACACGCCAGAGATGATCGATAAATACGTGAAAGCCTTCGACCCGAGTTTCGAAGCGCTGTACGGCACCCTGGAAGAAACCGCCACCACCGCCAAGGAATTTGGCGTGTTCTTTGAAAAAGTGCCGAGCGGCGATACCTATACACTCTCCCATACCGCGACCAGCTATGTCTTCGACTCCCGGGGCACTCTGCGCCTGGGACTGTCCACGTCCCTGACGGCCCAAGAGTGCGCAGAAGACCTGCTCACCGTGATGGAGGTTTGCTGAAATGAATGCCCCGCAGGCTAAAAACCGTTTCGCACAACGCTGCAAGCAACTGGCGTTGGGCTTGTCCCTGGTCGGCCTGGCCTTTCAAGTGTCGGCACAAACCGAGGTCGACGACGCCTGGGTCCGCGCCACCGTGGCCGGCCAGCCGTCGAGCGGTGCCTTCATGACCGTCACCGCGAGCAGCGACAGCAAACTGCTGAGCGTGCAAACGCCGGCTGCCAAGCTGGTGCAGATTCATGAAATGAGCATGAAAGACGACGTGATGAAAATGCAGCAGGTGCAGTCCGTTGCGCTGCCGGCCGGCAAGCCGGTGAGCTTCGATCCCAACGGCTATCACATCATGCTGATGAATCTCACAGGTCAGATCAAGGAAGGCGACAAGGTACCGCTGACCCTGACCGTCGAAAACGCCAAGGGCGAGAAAGAGTCGATTCAGGTTGAAGCCGTTGCCAAGGCGATTGGCACCATGGACCACAGCAAGATGATGCATGACCACAGCAAGATGAATTGATTTTCTCGTAGTATCGCAACACCAAAAAGATCGCAGCCTGCGGCAGCTCCTATGAAATCGGTGTAGGAGCCGCCGCAGGCTGCGATCTTTTTTTGATCAAGACCTTTTCATGTCAACTCAAACGAGCTTGAGCACCACGTTGATGTTGTTGCGCGTGGCTTTCGAGTACGGGCAATACTGGTGCCCAGTGTCGACGATTTTCTGTGCGGTTTCACGGTCCAGCCCTGGCAGGCTGACATTGAGCCGTGCCTGCAGCAGGTAGCCGCCTTCATTGGTGCCCAAATCAACCTCGGCATCGACGGCCACATCCTTGGGCAGCGCCACTTTCATTTCCCTGGCTGCAACCTGCATGGCGCCGATGAAACAGGCTGACCACCCGGCAGCGAACAGTTGCTCGGGGTTAGTACCGCCACCGCCCGCACCCGGCGACGACAGCTTCACGTCGAGGATTCCGTCGGAGCTGCGGGACGCGCCGTCACGCCCGCCGGTGGTGTGGGTTTGGGCGGTGTACAACACTTTATCGATCTGGCTCATGGTGACCTCCTGATTGAGTTGTAAGAAACCGGTTTTGCACCCCATCGGGTCGCTGGGATGGTCAATCAATATAGACGCCACAGCCCCACACCGCGGTCGATCCGACCGGCGCCCGCTTCTTCTTTATTTACGCGCCAACTTGTACCTGACGCAGTCCTCATAAAAGCTCTGGCGCACAGCAGTCGGTTTGAATCGCGACGGACTGTCATAAGTTTGCTCTGTAATGCCAAGAGCCATCATGCGCATCCAGCTTTTGGCGAACTTGTAGACCTGGATTTTCTGCCGGGCGGCATACAAGGAAACACCTGAAAGCTTGAGTTCCTGTGCCCTTGCAGCGGTGCCTGCACCCCAACTGCACATGTACTGATCATTGGCGGCAAGTTCTTTTGCTTGAGCCGAGTTAGCTATGCCCGCAACTATTAGCGGGATTAATGCGATCCATATCTTGCGCATTTCGACCTATCTAACCAATTGAAAACCAAGTAATTTTGAAGAGAACTTTGAAACTTGGGGGCCAGCATCGTGCCTTTTTTGCAAATAAATGAAAAAGCCGGATGGGGGGGGCCGTCAATTTCTTGCGAGTTTTCAAACCTTTGCTATAGCTAAGGTTCTCAATCGCCAACTAAGTGAGGCAACGGAATGTCAGTCGCAAAGAAAATGAGTGTGGGGCAACTGACAATGTTGACCGCCGTCAACATGTTGGGCTCAGGCATTGTGCTACTACCGACGAAACTAGCGGAAGTCGGTGCGATTTCGATCCTCTCCTGGCTGGTGACGGCCACCGGTTCCCTCGCTCTGGCCTACGCCTTTGCGCGATGCGGGATGCTCAGCCGAAAGACCGGCGGCATGGGCGGTTATGCCGAATACACCTTCGGTAAAGCGGGTAACTACATCACCAACTACACCTACGGTCTCTCGCTGTTGATTGCCAACGTGGCGATCAGTATTACCGCGGTCGGCTATATCCAGGTGTTGTTCGGGATAAAACTCGATTCACTGCAAGTAGGCTTGGCGACTATTGCTCTGTTGTGGATCACCACCTTCGCCAACTTTGGCGGTGCGAGCATTACCGGCCGGATTGGCGCGATCACAGTCTGGGGTGTAATTGCACCGGTGGTGCTGGTATCCACGGTGGGCTGGTTCTGGTTCGACAGCAGCGTTTACGCCGCTGGCTGGAACCCCCACGACAAGGGTTGGTTCGAAGCGGCAGGCGCCTCGGTGGCAATTACCCTGTGGGCCTTCCTCGGTCTGGAATCGGCTTGCGCCAACACCGACGCGGTGGAAAACCCTGAGCGCAACGTACCGATTGCGGTGCTGGGCGGCACCTTGGGTGCAGCGGTGATCTACATCGTTTCCACCAACGTCATCTTCGGTATCGTCGGCAACGAAGAACTGGTCGCGTCCACCGCGCCGTTCGGCCTGGTGTTCGCCAAGATGTTCACTCCAATGGTTGGCGACATCGTGATGGCAGCGATGGTGCTCGCCTGCATCGGTTCGTTGCTGGGCTGGCAGTTCACGATTGCCCAGGTGTACAAAAGCTCGGCCGACACCGGTTACTTCCTGTCGATCTTCGCCAAGGCCAACAAGGCGGGCACACCGATTGTCGGCATGCTGGTACTGCTCGCCGCACAGACCGCGCTGGCCCTGCTCACCATCAGCCCCGACTTGAGCAAGCAGTTCGATACCCTGGTCAATCTCGCGGTGGTGACCAACCTGGTGCCTTACATCCTGTCCATGGCCGCGCTGATGACCATGCAGAAAGTCTCCAACGTGCCGGAAGGCAAGGCACTGGTGACCAACGTCATTGCCCTGATCGCGGCGGCCTACAGCTACCTGGCGCTGTACAGTTCCGGTGAGCAGGCCCTGATGCTGGGCGGCGTGGCCACGATCGTTGGTTACACCTTGTTCGGCTTCGTCAACAACCGTCTGATCCGCCTCGAAGCACTCAACAATAGCGTACCGACGCAAACCGTCAGCGCGCAGCACCTCACTGCCGAGCCAGTGCCGGTGAACAATCTGAATACAGCCACTATGGAGGTTCAAGCATGACGGAATATAAACACTCGCTGGGCATGTTGGCGCTACTGGTCAGCAGTCCGCCGGACAAACGAACGGTGTTTGGCCGCGCCCTGGATCAACTGGTCCACGACGTAGAGGGACGTGGTGTCAGCGTACTGGCCTCGGAAAGCCTCACCGATGCCGCCTCGATCCTGCGCTCGGACCCTGCCATTCAATGCGTGCTCATCCGATGGGAAATGGACACCAGCGAAGGCCACGCCGACTGCACCAAACTGTTGGTCAAGCTGCGCGAGCGCAACACCCGGGTGCCGGTGTTCCTGATCAGTGACCGTACCACCGCGTCGACCATTCCGTTATTGGTCATGCAACACGCCGACGACTTCATCTGGCTGCCCGAGGACACCTCCCGTTTCCTCAGCGGGCGCATCCTGGCGGCCATCGAACGCTATCGCCAGGCCGCCCTGCCGCCGATGTTCGGCGCGCTGGTGAGGTTTGCCCGCAGCTATGAATACTCGTGGCACACCCCCGGCCATGCCGGCGGCACCGCGTTCCTGAAAAGCACCGCAGGCCGAGCCTTCTACGAGTTCTTCGGCGAGAACCTGCTGCGTTCCGACCTGTCGATCTCGGTGGGCGAACTCGGTTCGCTGCTCGATCACAGCGGCCCTATCGGCCAGGGCGAACGCTATGCCGCCAAGGTCTTCGGTGCTCACCGCACGTACTACGTGACCAACGGCTCGTCGATGTCCAACCGCGTCATCCTCATGGCCAGCGTCACGCGCAACCAGATCGCCCTGTGCGACCGCAATTGCCACAAGTCCGCCGAGCACGCGATGACCCTGTCCGGGGCGATTCCGACCTACCTGGTACCGACCCGCAACCGCTACGGCATCATCGGCCCGATCCTGCCGCAGACCCTGAGCGCCGAAGGCGTGAAAGCCGCCATCGCCAACAACCCGCTGGTCAAGGCAGGCATCGACCCGACGCCAGTGCACGCCATTGTCACCAACTCCACCTACGACGGCCTGACCTACAACGTCACCCGCGTCGAAGAGTTGCTGGGCGAAAGCGTGGATCGTCTGCATTTCGACGAAGCCTGGTACGGTTATGCGCGCTTCAACCCGCTGTACAGCGGACGCCATGCCATGCACGGCAACCCGGCCGATCACGACAAGTCCAAGCCGACCGTGTTCGCCACCCAGTCGACCCACAAGTTGCTGGCCGCACTGTCCCAGGCCTCGATGATCCACGTGCGTAACGGGCGTAACCCGATCGAACATGCGCGCTTCAACGAGTCGTACATGATGCACGCCTCGACCTCGCCGAACTACGCGATCATGGCCTCCTGCGACGTCAGCTCGGCGATGATGGAAGCTCCGAGCGGGCAGATTCTCACCAACGAGTCGATCGAAGAAGCCATCAGTTTCCGCCAGGTTCTCTCGCGCATGCACAACGAGATGCTGAGCAAGGATGACTGGTTCTTCACCTGCTGGCAGCCGCCGACCGTACAGGTTGGCGCAGCGACCGTGCCGTTCCATGAGGTCGACCCGGCCACGCTGAAAACCGACCCGAACTGCTGGGTCCTGCACCCGAACGCGGTCTGGCACGGCTTCGGCGACATCGAAGACGGCTACTGCATGCTCGACCCGATCAAGGTTTCGGTACTTGCCCCGGGCATGGGCGACGACGGCAACCTGCTCGCCAACGGCATCCCCGCCTGCGTGGTCACGGCGTACCTGGGTCGTCAGGGTATCGTGGTCGAGAAGACTACCGACTTCACCATCCTGTTCCTGTTCTCCATCGGCATCACCAAAGGCAAGTGGGGCACGCTGCTCAACGCCCTGCTCGACTTCAAGCGTGACTACGACGACAACGCCGAGCTCGAGCTGTGCCTGCCCGACCTGTACAACGCCAACCAGCATCGTTATGCCGGCATGGGCCTGAAGGATCTGGCCGACGAAATCTTCGCCGCCATGAAGAAACACAAGACCACCGCCAACATGTCCCAGGCCTTCGGCACCCTGCCAAAAGCCGAGTTCAGCCCGGTGGAGGCCTACGAAAAACTGGTGCGCAACGACATCGAGCTGGTGACGCTCAACGAAGCCGCCGGACGCCTCGCCGCGACCGGTATCGTGCCGTATCCACCAGGTATCCCGTTGCTCATGCCGGGAGAGAACGCGGGCCCAGCGGACGGTCCGTTGCTGGCGTATCTCAAGGCACTGGAAGCCTTCGACAAATCCTTCCCCGGCTTCACCCATGACACCCACGGGATCGAAGTCGAAGACGGCGTTTATCGGATGCTGGTACTGAAATAGGTCACGCAGTTTCACTGCAACACCTGTGGGAGCGAGCCTGCTCGCGATAGCGTTTTTGCAGTCAACATCACTGTTGCCTGACACGACGCCATCGCGAGCAAGCTCGCTCCCACATTGCTTTGCATCCCCCAAAAAATCCCTATGGGCAAACTCGATCACAGCGCTCTATGATTGATCCCCATGACCACCACCGCTGCGATCCGCTCACCCTGCCCGCCCGGCGCCTGCGACTGCGGGCGTGACCCGTTGCTGGAAACACCAGGGGCGGACCTGCGCATTCTGTTTCTGACCCGCAACGAAGAAAAACGCCTGATCGAACGCCTGGAGAACCTGCAGAGCCTGAGCGATCTGGAGCACCTGCAACGGCGCATGCTCGAACAGTTGGGCATCCGCGTGGACATCGCCCCCGGTTTCAACGAAGTGCGCACCATGCGCGGCATCGGTATCCAGGTTGGTGAACTGCCGGGGCTGTGTCGCAAGACCCGCGCCAACATCCCCGCCGCCATCCGCCGGGCCTTGGAAAAGCGCCCGGAGATCGCCTACGACCTGCTCAATGCCAACGACCTGTTGCGTGACGCCTGATGAAACCTCCTCTCGAATTCCCCCTCACCGACGAGATTCTCACCTCGTTCGCCCTGGCCATCGGGGCCGACCTGCAGGGCTACCGCAACCACATTTACCGAGTGCTGAATTTCCATGGTGCCCTGCGCGGTGCCGATGGCCTGTCCCCGGACGCCGTACAAATCGCGGCGGCGTTTCATGACATGGGTATCTGGACCGATGACACCCTCGACTACCTGCCGCCGTCCATTGCCCTGGCCACCGAGTACCTCGACAACCAGCAACGGCCGGAACTGAAGGATGAAGTCAGCGCGTTGATACTTGAGCATCACAAGCTGCGCCGATATCGCGGTGCCTACGCCGACAGCGTCGAACCCTTCCGCCAGGCCGATCTGGTGGACGTGTCCCTGGGTCTGGTGCGTTTCGGCTTGCCCCGCAGCTTCATCAAAACCGTGCAGGCGACCTTTCCCGATCACGGTTTTCACTCGATGCTGATGAAGCTTTCAGCCCGGCAACTCATCCGCTCGCCGCTGCGCCCGCTGCCCATGTTGCGCTGGTGAAACAGGCGTCTGTTACCCCCCTCGAAAATGCACCGGAACAGGATCAGCGGTCATACAGGAATCGCGAGGCACTGCTATGCCTTCCTTGGGAGATTTTGCCGCAAGCCAGCCAGGACGGAACTGGAAACCCAAGCGTGGCCACGGCCCCGGCGCCAGCCAGGTACGCGCAGACAACAGGTGCCGATGTGCAACAGGAGGTGGCCGATGTTATTCATCGTCAGCTGGACAATCAGCCCGGACAACCGTGATGCCGCAATCGCACGTTTTCTCAAGACCGGTGGCGCACCGCCCGCAGGCGTCACCATGCACGGGCGCTGGCACGCTGTAGGGAGTTCGGCCGGCTTCGGCATTGCCGAGGCGAGTGATTTTGTGCCGATTCAAAAATGGGTACTGGAGTGGAACGACCTGATGAGCATGGACGTGCATGCCGCATTGACCGATGAGCAAATCGCGCCATTGCTGGCCGCCACTGCCGACCGGAAATGACGAAGGGAGGGCGGCGAGTATCGCTCGCCGCCCGATTTGAGCGGCTGCTTTAGCGGAACGCTATTTCGCAGAAAAGTGCCTGAAACACTCACTTTCTGACTATTCATTACTGGATATTTCGCAATTCAAACCTACTCTCTTCGCGGGGGGTAACGCATTTCAACGACGGTTGGGGGCTCGTCTCGATGTACTCACGCTAGTACGCAGGAGCTCGACATGAACCGGACAACCTTATCCTCGATGTTTGCAGTCCCCCTGTTGCTGTCTGCAATGGCGTTTCCCGGTCAGGCCCTGGCCGCCGACAAGGCCCCCAACATCCTGGTGATCATGGGCGACGATATCGGCTGGTCGAATATCGGCGTCTACAACCAGGGCATGATGGCCGGCAGAACCCCCAACCTCGACCAACTGGCGAATGAAGGCATGCGTTTCACCGATTACTACGCCGAAGCCAGTTGCACCGCCGGACGCGCCAACTTCATCACCGGCGAACTGCCGATTCGTACGGGCATGACCACCGTCGGCCAGGCCGGCTCGCCCGTGGGGATTCCCGCCGAAGCCGTCACCATCGCGACCGCGCTCAAGGCCATGGGGTATGCCACCGGCCAGTTCGGCAAGAACCACTTGGGCGACCTCAACCAGTTCCTGCCCACCGTCCACGGTTTCGATGAATTCTTCGGCTACCTCTATCACCTCGACGCCATGGAAGACCCGGCGCACCCCAATTATCCGAAGGAGCTGCTGGACAGCGTCGGCCCACGCAACATGGTCCACAGTTGGGCCTCCACCACCGATGACACGACCGTGATGCCGCGCTGGGGCAAGGTGGGCAAGCAGAAAATCGAGGATGCCGGCACGCTCTATCCGGAGCGGATGAAAACTGTCGACGAGGAGATTCGCGACAAGGCCTTCTCTTTCATCGACAAGGCCAAGCAGGACAACAAACCGTTCTTCGTCTGGCTCAACCCGACCCGCATGCACATCGTCACGCACCTGTCCGACAAGTACGAAGCCATGCGCAACTCGCAGAATGGCTGGTCGGAACAGGAAGCCGGCATGGCGCAGCTCGATGACATCGTTGGCGACGTCCTGGCGAAGCTGAAGAAAGACGGCATGGACGACAACACCATCGTGATCTTCACCACCGACAACGGTGCGGAAAACTTCACCTGGCCCGATGGCGGCACCACCCCGTTCGCCATGGGCAAAGGCACGGTCATGGAAGGTGGCTTCCGGGTGCCGGCAATCATTCGCTGGCCAGGCAAGGTGCCGGCCAATCAGATCGCCAACGGCATCATGTCCGGCATGGACTGGTTCCCGACCCTGGTCGCGGCGGCAGGCAACCCGAACATCACCGCCGAACTGCTCAAAGGCAAACAATTGGGCGATACCACCTACAAAGTTCACCTGGACGGCTATGATCAAACTCCAATGATCACCGGAAAAGGTCCGTCGAACCGACATGAAGTTTTCTACTTCGGAGAAAGCTCCTTGGGTGCAGTGCGCATAGACGACTACAAATATCGCTTCATTGACCAACCGGGTGGCTGGTTGGGGGCTAAAGTTGATGTGGACGTGCCGAACCTGACCAATCTTCGACTCGACCCATTCGAGCGCATGGGCTGGCCGGAAAATCAGGCCGCACAGGGTTCGCAACAATACTTCGACTGGTTCAAGTTCCAATTCTGGCGTTTCGTGTTCGTCCAGCAGCAGGTGGCCAAACTGGCTGAAACAGCGATCGAGTTCCCGCCGATGCAAAAAGGCGCGAGTTTCAACCTCGACTCGGTTAAAGCCAAGATCGCCAAGGCTCGAGCAGAGATGGCCAAGTAACAGCCGAATCCACGGGTGGCTGGTGCAGTCCACCCGTATTCGAAATGGACAATTGCTGAGGGATTTCAATGCAGATAAAAACAACTACCCTGCCCGCCTCTGCGCTACTTGCCCTGTGCTGCCAGCAAGCCTGGGCCGGCGGCATCATGCTCTATGAAATCGGCACCGATAACGCCGGCCTGGCCAACGCCGGTGCCGCCGCCCGTGCCCAAGGCCCCTCGACCATCGCCAGCAACCCCGCGGGCATGAGCTTTCTGCCCGGTACACAAATCACCGCCGGCCTGCAGGTCCTGTACGGCGACCTGAGCTTCGACCGCGACTCTGGCAGCAATACCCCGGGCAGCGGCAGTGGCAATGCCCTTGATCCGATTCCCGGTGGCAGCTTCTTCATCAGCCATGAACTGGACGAGCACTGGAGCGTCGGTTTCGGCCAGTACGGTGACTTCGGCCTGGCGGTCAATTACGACAATGACTGGTCCGGCCGCTACTTCGCACAAAACTCCAGCCTGCTCGGCTTGTCGCTGGTGCCCAGCGTGGCGTATCGCTTCAACGAGCAGTGGTCGGTGGGCCTTGGCATCAAGGCCATGTACGGCATGTTGAAGGCCGACACCGCCATCGACCGCTCCCCTTTCGGCTTCACTGACCGCGCTGACGGCCAATACAAGTACCGGGACAACACCTGGGGCTATGGCGCCAACGTCGGCGTGATCTACGCCCCGCAACCCGGCACGCGCATCGGCCTGACCTACACCAGCCAGGTCGACCTGGACTTCGAGGACCGGCTCGACGTGAAGGGCGATGGCCGGCTGCTGGACCGCGTGAACAACACCAATACCGAACTGGACATGAAGGTGCCGCAAACCGTCACCCTGAGCCTGTTCCAGCAACTGGACCGGCAATGGGCGCTGCTGGCCTCGGCCAACTGGCAGGACTGGTCGGAGTTCGGCGACATTGCCGTAGAGGTCGACACCACCGCGTTTGGAGCGCAATCGAAAACGGTCGACGCCGGCTTCAAGGACACCTGGCACCTCTCCCTTGGCGCACAATACCAGGCCACCGAGCAGTGGTTGTGGAACTTCGGCGTGGCCTACGACAGCAGCGCCGTCTCGGACAGCAACCGCAGTGTGGTGGTGCCAATGAATGAATCCTGGCGTATTGCCACAGGAGCCACCTATGCTCTGAACAAGGACACCGATGTCAACGTCAGTTGGGCCATGGTCTGGCTCGGCGACATGCCGGTTGAGCAGACCAAATCCGTATCGGGCGATCGAGTATCCGGTCAATTCGACAATGCCTGGATTCAAGCTTTGACCGGGAACATGACCTGGCGATTTTGATGTCTTGTAAACAAAAGAACGAAGATTTCTTCCAAGGAGTAAACACCACTATGAATCTGTCCCGAAAACTGCTCGTCGGCGCCACGCTGGCCAGCCTGCTGCTAGGCGGTTGCACCTCGAAAGTGACGGAGAAGGAGCAATACTCAGGCTTCCTGTCCAACTACAACAACCTGCAGGAAGTCGAAACGCCGAGCGGCGGTACCGCGATGCGTTGGGTCAGCCCTTCGTGGAACCCGAATGCCTATGACACCGTGGTGTTCAACAAACTGGAGCTCTACCCGGCCCCCAAACCCGACGAGCGTGTCAACAAACAGACGCTGACTGACATTCAGAACTACATGACCAGCAAGGCCAAGGCCTCCCTGGGTCAGAAGTACCGCGTAGTGTCCAACACCTCGTCCGCTCCGGCGGGTTCCCGCCCTCTGATCATGCGTGCGGCGATTACCGGGGTGAATGCCGAGAACGAAGGCATGAAGTGGTATGAAGTGGTCCCCGTCGCGGCCATAGTCGGGGCGACTCAGGCAGCCACCGGTCACCGTGACCAGGACACCACCCTGTTCATCGAAGCCGAGTTCATCGACGCGAAGAGCAACCAGACCGTGGCCAAAGTGGTACGCAAGGTGTTCGGTACCGCCCTGGAAAACGAAAGCCAGAAGATTACCGCCAAGGACTTCAAGGCGGCGATCGACAAACTGGGTACCGACTTCCAGGCGTTCCTCAAGTAACACGCTCAGGTGGCGAGGGAGCTTGCTCCCTCGCCACATGGAGTTCCTTCCTGACTCTTGCGGTCACTCCTTCATCCCCTCGTTTCAGTTGCCCAAGGCGATTCAGGCCGCTCTGCCCTTTGCCTGCTGCTCCAGATGCAATTGCAGCTGCGGGTCGATCCGCAACGCCGCGGCCAGTTCATCCAGATAGTTGCGCTCGGCGTCCTGCTGGTCGTCCACCAGCATCACGCTGGCCAGATACATCTCCGAAGCTATGCCGGGGTCGGTGGCCGATTGCGCGACGTCATTGGCGTCCAGTGGCTTGGCGACCTCGTCGTCCAGCCATTGCTGCAATTGCGGATCGTCGGTGTGACGGCCGATTTCAGTGCTGATCATCTGCTTCTCGGCTTCATCGATGCGGCCATCGGCCTTGGCCGCGGCAATCAATGCCCGCAGGATCGCATGGCTGTGCTCCTCGGCCTCCGGGCCAGCCAGCAAGTCCACGGTCCGTGGCGCTTCTTGCGGTGCTGACGCCTGACTGCGCTGCCAGGCCTGGTACGCCTGGAACGCCATCATGCCCAGGGACGCCAGCGCCGCATAATGGGTGCCGCCAGCGGAACGACTTTGCGGTGCGCCGCCCATCTGCGAACCACCGCCGAGCAAGCCACCGAGCAAATCGCCCAACCCTGCGCCACCACCGCCGCCACCTGCACCAGCACCACCGCCCAACAAGCCGCCGAGCAAACCACCCAGATCGCCGAGCCCGCCCTGGGCCGACGCGCCAGCGCCACCCTGTTGCGCCATCGAGCCCTGGCCGGCGCGCAGTAATTGTTCGAGCAGATCGCTGGTGTTCATGACGTTTTTCCTCTTGAAGGGCGTTTATCCAGTCAGGCAACGATAGCCCCCGCCGGCGAATGTGCCAGCACCGTTGGGCTGACCCGCCCGCGCTACCGCGGATTGCTCCGGGGTATTTCTTTAGGGCGCAGCTAAGATTCATAGGTGGTGAACCTTATTCCCGGATACCCGGTCGATACCTGCAACCCGACCCGGTTTGCCACCGCCCCGTACGCGGGGTGACAACTGGCTTGCTTCATTCACTGGAGAACGCCCCCGTGATTTCAACCCTGTACATCGCCAGGCTCAAAGCATGGGGCGCCCATGGCTTTACCGCCACTGGCGTGGTCACCGCTTTCCTCGCCACCCTGTCCCTGCTGGATAACCAGCCGACCCATTGCCTGCTGTGGCTGGGTGTCGCCCTGATCGTCGACGGACTGGACGGTGCGCTGGCACGCAAGGTCAACGTGCAGTCGGTGTTGCCGAGTTTCGATGGCTCGATCCTCGACCTGGTGATCGACTACCTGACGTACGTGTTTATCCCGGCACTGTTCATCTATCGCTACATCCCGTTGCCGGACTACACCTTGCTGCTGAGCGTGTCGCTGATTCTGGTGTCGTCGCTGTTCTGCTTCTGCAACGTCAACATGAAGAGCACCGACAACTACTTCCAGGGTTTCCCCGCCGCCTGGAACGTAGTTGCCCTGTGCCTGTACATCATCGCCCCGTCGCCGTGGATCACCTTCGTCACGGTCATCGGCCTGGCGCTGCTGACCGTGACCCGGATGAAGTTCCTGCACCCGTTTCGCGTGCGCCGGTTCATGCCGATCAACATTGCTGTAACGGCCATCTGGTTGCTGTGCAGCCTGTCACTGGTGCTCAACCATCCGCAGATCAATCCGTTGGTGATGGGGCTGTGGCTGCTGATGTCGGCGTACTTCCTGGGCATCTGCCTGTGGCGCACGGCGCTGGAGTGGTTCGACGAATCGAGGCTCAAGTAGCCATGGCGGTCCATATCGTCCAACTCGGTTCACCCCGGCGACCCGACGAAGGTTTGCGCCTGGGCACAGTCCGCCGCCCTCCCCGTGGCGTACCGAAAGCCGAATTCGCCCGTCTGGACTTTTATGATGTCTGGCAGCCGCTGCTGTCGCCTAGTGCGCAGCTGGTGGCCGAGGCCAAGGCTGCGCAAGATGCCAAGGCCTGGGAGGTGTTCCGGCGCAAGTTCAAGGCCGAGATGAGCCAGCCCGCGGCCAGTCAGTTACTGGACCTGCTGGCCGCGCTGTCCCATCAAACGTCCCTGGCCGTGGGCTGTTACTGCGAGGATGAAGCGCATTGTCATCGGTCGGTGTTGCGCGAATTGCTGGAGGCGCGGGGGGCGGAGGTCGTTTAGCTGGTCTGAACACTGGCCCTCGTAGGAGCGAGCTTGCTCCGGGCGGCATTCCGACGATTGCGGTGTATCAGTCACAACACTTGCGACTGGACGCCCCCTATCGTGAGCAAGCCCAAACGGAAACGGCACCTTTCGGTGCCGTTTGCGATTATGGTTTCACCAAATCCCATTGGCACTTTTTCAACCTATCTACATCAATACCACTTCCTTTCTGCATATCAATGTTGCCGTCGGCGTCGAGGAAAATATGCATGTTGGGCCACTTCGGTGTGATGCTGATGCAGTGCCAACGCTCGTTCTCAACAGCCCAAGAAAACTCCATGAAAAATTCGGTATCCGGAAATAGATATCCGTGGTCACTGGTGGCACCTCCGGGAGACATCCGTCCCCTGTATATCCGGTCTTGGACGTTCCATGTGTACCGCAATCCCCGCTCGGCATCCTTGGAATAATTGACGGTTGCGCTGGGTAGAACATAAATATTCCATAGGGCCATCAACTGCAGTACCAGCAGCGGAAACAATGGAATCCATAGCCATCCTATGTACCGAAATCGTGGTTTATTTACAGACGTGGACACTGACTCCATCTCCCCAATTCTCTGGAGCTACCGCCAACACTTTATTCATGATCATCTGCGCTGTTATCCCGCCATTAGGGTGCTGATTGGCGAGCTTTATACCGATACTTATCGACACTCTATCAGCTACATCATCCCATGATCGCAATTGAGTCCAAGGGCTGGCTGTAGGACGAGGGCCAGGGAGTTCTCTATCCTTTTTGGGGGTTGTTCGTAACTCTTCGGCCTTGCGCAAGGTATCTGATGCAATTTGTTCGGCCCCTGCGCCGTCTAGCAGCAAGCTTTCGGAAAGCCCCCCTATGATTCCGACATAACCGTAGTGGATGTTCGACCAAATATCGTAGTAGTACAGGTACTTCCCTTGCTTGTGCCGGACTCCGGGGAATAGTTCACGAAGCTTCGGCTTATGATCCCACTCCATATTTTGACCCACTTGTTTAGTCCAGATCGCCATCGCCTCAAGCTTCTTCGCCAACGCGATAGCGTTGAAATTCGGTGGTCCAGCCAGTCTGGCGTACCATGGTAGTTCCAGAAATTTCCTGGCGGCTGCGCTACTTTCATAGTTGATCAATTCCTTCATTTACAGCACGGCCGGACGCTGGATTTTTCGATTCATTTTTCCAGCGATATCGGCGTCTTCTAATATCTGCGCCTGATAGTCACCCTGTGCTTGATGGCTCGGTTCTCCCGCTGGATGGCGTAGCGGTACCGATAGCAATGAACCCAATGTCACAGGCAGCCTGAATCAAGGCACCTGCTTCGCAAGTAAACGGGAGCAAGCTCCCTCGCCACAGATGATTTGTTGTCCTGATAAGTGCGTTCGGGCTGGAGAACTTGGTTGCCTGGGATAACCTCTTCGCGGGCAAGCCCGCTCCCACAGTGGATCTCCTGAGTACTCCGCCTTTGTGAGTGCCTGCGATTAATTGTGGGAGCGAGCCTGCTCGCGAAGGCGATGGAAAAGGCAGAAAAAAAACGGCACCTTTCTATGGGCTCGCGGTATCCGTGATGCATTGTTTCAAGCGATCCGAATCCGTACTGCTGCTTGGGCTTTTGTCGAGAACCCCATCCGCTGCGATGTAGATACTGGTCGTTGGCCAGCTAGGGCTTATCATTACACAATGACTTTTATTTGAGGCCGTCCAGTCAAGCCGCATAAAGAAATCATCATCGGGAAAAAGATGGCCAGCCCCCCCTGTAGATTCGCCGGGAGAAATGTCACCTCTAAAGATATCGTGTTGAGTATTTAGGATAAATTCCATCTTCCCATTTCCTTCTTCCGAGAAATAGATTTTTACCCTCGGGACGGTGACGTACCAGACAAGATAAATAAGCAGCAATAGCGTTAACAGTCTGCGCTTGAGATAAAAGCGAGCCTTTTTATTTGCAGTTGTGGACACTTATACCCTTCCCCCAATCAGAAGGATCACCTGCAAGCACTTCATCCATAATTATCTTGGCGCTGACCCCACCGGTTGAATAAGCTTTGAAGAGGCTCACGCCAATAGTTATAGACTTTCTGTCTGGAATGTCATCCCACGCCCTTAATCCCTTTATGTCATCTGAGCGATGAGGCCCTGGCTTATTTTCCCAATCTTGAAACTTACGTACCGTGTCGGAAATGATCTGCTCAGCACCTGCACCATCCAATAACACCTGCTCCGAAAAACCTGCAGCCATTCCTACATATCCATAATGAATATTCGACCAAATATCGTAAAAATAATCATATTTCCCCTGTTTATGGCGAACATCGCCCCCGAACTGAACCTTTATCTTCGGTTTATGATCCCAGGGCCGATTCTGCCCGACCCGCTCTGTCCACAGCGCAAACGCCTCGGCTTGCTTGACAAGGGCGATGCTGTGGAAATTGGGTTGGTGGCCGAGTCGCAGGTAAAACGGGATCTCCATGTATTTATTATTTTCAGCCACCGGGTCATAGCTGTTCAGCTCCTTCATTTTCGGAACCGAAGGGTGGGTGATGTTCCGGTTCATCTCATTGGCTATGTAGCTGGCCAGTTCTTCCATTCGGTCCGGGTGATTGCAAGAAGCAGGATTGCCAAGAGAGGCCGTGACCTTCGCTGCAGGTTTCAGACCTGTCATCTGGGGATTCGTTGTAAACCTGCTATCCGTTTGGGTCGTCGGAGGAGCGGCGGCCCTGATAGCACTCCGCATGGGGCTTGCCTCATTTTGATAGCTGGCCGTAAACACCGAGGGAATCAGTTGGGCTTTGCAGGGACAATTACTGTGACTATCCAGCGTGCCAGCCATAGCTTTGCCATGGCTGATCTTGTGTGAAATACCACCGACAATCTGATAAGTCTTGCCATCTTTGCCGCAAGTGACCCGATCACCTTCGCGCGCATGAGCGATACCGTACATCATGATTCGGGTGTCACCATCCAGCACTTTGCCGCCGCAGGTGGTCTTGTCATGCAGGCCGATGAAATATCCTTTCTCCATTAGTTCTCTACTCCCTCTATGGAGGGCAGAAAATCCTCTCCCATGGGCACGCCTTCACGCGCCACGTACATGCAAATGCCTTGGGATGTATTGATGATCTCGTCGCCATTGCACAGACGACTACCGACCAGCGCCAGATGGCTATTCTCTTCGCCTGCTGTCGTTACGATCTGCGCCGTCCTGCCATCGGCATACACGACGAAATCGCCTTTCTGCGCTCCACGTACTTTTTGACCGCTGTCCAATATGAACTCCAGCGGCGACGTCGCTTGCTGGATCACCCCGCCGTCACGGGTCTGACTGCCCTCGGATGCGACTCGGTAAATAGCGCGAGGTGGATGTGTTTCAACGTAAGCACGCTGCTGATCAATGATCGCCCGGGCCTCCTCGGCAAATTGCGCAAGTTGCTCCTCGGTGAAAGGCGAGTTGTCCAGACTGCGGAGAAATTCAGGAGAAACTTCGTTGGTATACAAGGGGTGCAGAGGTGCATTCATTTACAACTTCCTTATCGTCATCGATTTGAGTTGCCTTCTCTCTCGTCTCGGCAGAAGCGCTGAGCAAAGAAAATATTGGGCGACGACGAATAAGACGGTGGGACGCGTGCTGAAAGCAATCCAATGGCATAGCCAAATGAACGAATAGGAATTTTCGCAATAACCAACAACCCATTTCCTACAGCGATAGTTCCATAAGTTAATTTTTCGCGCAGTGGAGGCCCACTCAAAGAAATTTAAACGCGCCCGTTTAATCGCTTGGGAAATTACTTCCTGAAAGCTACACCACCTTGCGCCGTTGCCTACCGGTGCGACAGAATCCGCCGGCTTGTGCGTCGTGGGCTTGGGTTCTATCGTTTGCCGGTCATTGAAAAATCAGTGATCGGGCTTGGTAGGCCCGTAGCATCGACGCATAGCGTCACCTTTACTGCCCAGTGTCTGGGCGGTGTTTTTATGGTGACCATGCGCAGGGCTCCTTCGGGGGCGCCGGTTCCGATGCCCGGTCTACCAACCTTCGTATGGTCGCCACCCTTCGTTTGGTAGCGAGGCGGTGATGGCTCCTTTTAAATAGCGTCGGAGTTCCATCTATGTTCAAGGTCACACCCAATCCGCCGGAGACCGATCCGCCATCCCCGTACGAAAACGCCGCTTCAGAAAAATCTCACGTAGACGCCGAGCAGCCGCTCGACTAAGACCTGAAGCCAGACGTCCCCATCATGGACATTCCGCGCTCAGTCGGCACGATGTTCTTCGTCAACCCAGAGCTCGATGCAGAAACCCTGCTGGCCCATGCATGCGAATCACTGGCTTCGGCCAATGTCATGACCATGGATCTGGCGGATCATATGGAAGGCCCCAGGCGCAACTCCCTGCTCGGCATTGCGCAAGTCATCATGCTGGGCGAGCTGGCGGTGAATCGCGCGCTGGACCAACTTGACCCACATGAGTAACCGCCGCTGCCTTTGACCGAGTCGCTTGACCTGATTTTCTGATCTCCGTTTACAGGAACAGGCACGAACAAAAACGGCACCTTCGGGCGCCGTTTTTGCGTGTAGGAGCGAGCTTGCTCGCGAAAGCGGTGTATCAGCCACAGAAACTGCGACTGGAAGACCATCGCGAGCAAGCTCGCTCCTACAGAGGGTTTTGCATTGTTATCGATCACCGCCGCGTGATCACCACCTCCAGGTATTCACTCGGTACCACCAACGAATTGTCGCCCGCCCGGTTCATCCGGTTGATCAGCTCGGTCAAGTCGGTCTCCAGGGCCTTGGCGCCATCCGCGGGCAGCGCAGCGAAGGCCTTGTGCACCGGCCCGTACCATTCGCGGAAGGTGTCGATGAAATGCGCCGCTGAGCGATAGCGGAAATTGAACGTGCGGCGCGTCACCTGGAGCAGGAACTCACGCTCGTCGAAATGCTCGTGCAGCCAGGCTTCGCTGCCCCAGCGTGAGGGCGGATTCGCACCAGGAGGGGGTGGCAGGTGCTGGCCCAGGGTCTTGAACATCTGGCCGACGAATCCTTCCGGCGTCCAGTTGGCCAGGCCGATCCGCCCGCCCGGGCGACACACCCGCGCCAGTTCCGCGGCGGCCTTGGGCTGGTCCGGTGTGAACATCACGCCGAAGGTCGACAGCACGGCATCAAAACTGCCGTCGGCAAAGGGCAAGGCTTCGGCATCGGCGACCTGGAAGGAGACGTTGAAGCGTTCTGCCCGGGCCCGTTCTTCACCGCGTTCGAGCAAGGCAGCGACGTAGTCGGTGGACGTCACCTGGCAGCCACGGCGGGCAGCCGCGAGGGTTGCGTTGCCGTTGCCGGCGGCAACATCGAGCACGCGCTCATCGCACAACAGGTCGCAGGCTTCGGCCAGTTGCTCGCCGACGATCTGCAGGGTGGTGCCGATCACGGCGTAGTCGCCGCTGGCCCAGGAGGCCATCTGGCGGTTTTTCAAGGCAGTCAGATCAATGGGTGTACTCATGGAGACGGTCTCTGGGTTGAAACACGAATCGCGCCTGGCGGGCATTCACTCCGCCGTTGTCGGATCGATGATGTTCATGACCTGGGAAATGCGGTTGGCGGGAAAACCACTGATCCTGGCGTGCTCCTGGATCTGCTCCTCGTTCGGCGAGATGTACACGCAGTAGAGTTTGTCACCGGTGACATAGCTCTGCAGCCACTGCACCTCTGGCAACTCACGCAACGCCTGGCAGGACTTTAGCGAAGCGGCTTTCAAATCCCTTTCCGAAAGACCTCCTGCGCCCTGGATCTCGCGTTCAATCACGAACTTCGGCATGGCAACCTCTCTTTTCTTGTTCTGGGTAGCAGGGCCGGTATTGACCCCGTAGACAAACTATCGTCCTGACGGACGCTGGCGTCCTGTCCGATCGTCGCCCAACCCTGCCCGATCGTCCGGAGATTCCACGTTGCGCACCGGCGCGCTCACAATCAGGAACCTCCCACGGGGAAACCCCAATGGACGCTCTGTCACAGACCCTGCGCGTCGTGCACCTGGTCGGCGCTATCTTTATCAACGCCCGGTTCACCGCGCCCTGGTGCTACCAGTCGCCCAGCGCCGATACGGCGGCGCCGTTTCTGGAGCCCGGTGCGGAACGGGTGGTGATCTTTCACCTGATCACCGAGGGCGAGTGCTACGTGGAATTGGGCGATGACCCGCCGCTGCTGCTGAGTGCGGGCGACGTGGTGATCTTCCCCCAGGGCGATGCTCACCGCATGTGCTCACATCCCGGATTGCCCCCGGCCACGGGTGCGCGACTGGATGCGGTGCTGGCGCGCCGCCCCCGGCAATTGAGTTATGGCGGGGGTGGCGCGGTCACCCGGTTGGTGTGCGGTTACCTGGCGTGCGATACGCGCCTGGCGGGCATGTTGCTCAAGGGCTTGCCGGCGGTGGTGCGGGTCAACGTGCGCGGGTCGGATGCCGGTATCTGGCTGGAATCCTCCGTGCGTTATGCCCTCGCCGAAGCCCGCTCGCCTCGCCCTGGCGGCGAAGGGGTGTTGGCCAAACTGGCCGAAGTGCTGTTCATCGAAGTACTTCGCCTGTACATGAACGAACAGGGCGAAGGCCGCACCGGTTGGCTGGCCGGTGTGCGCGACCGCATCGTCGGCGCCGCCCTCAACGCCTTGCACAAAAAACCCTGCCACGCCTGGACACTGGACGAACTGGCGCGCACCGCCAGCACTTCAAGATCGGTGTTGGCCGAACGCTTCCAGCAACTGGTGGGCGTATCGCCGATGCAGTACCTGACGCAATGGCGGATGTTGCTCGCCGCCAACCTGTTACGCAGCAGCAACAGCTCATTGACGCGCATCGCCGAAGAAGTGGGATACCAGACCGATACCGCCTTCAGCCGCGCCTTCCGTCGCGAGTACGGTGCGCCGCCAGCGGCGTGGCGGCGCGGTCAGGCCACCTCGAATCACTTGAGCAGTCGCTGAACCGGCGGGGGCGACAGCACCGCCCAAGCCCGCTACTCTCGCTACCCAGCGACCAACCTATGAAAGGACTCACAACATGGCACCCCGCCTGGACTGGCTTGCTCGACATATGCAGCACAGCAATACATTCGCTTCGTGGATCCACCAACAGTTCCACTACGAATACGCCGGACAGCCCCTGCCCGACTGGCAACGAGAGTTCGCCGAAGGCCAGAACAACGGCGACTGGAAATGTCTGATCGCCCTCGACCATGACGAGTTGCTGGGCGGCGCGGCACTGGCCAGGGCTGACCTGGCCCATCGCACGGATCTGAGGCCCTGGCTCGCTTGTGTCTTCGTCGCCCCCGAAGCGCGCGGAAAGGGCCTGGCGGAGCAGTTGATAGAAGGGATTTGCGCGCAAGCCAAAGCCAGCGGCGAGACGAAAATCTACCTGCACACCCACGACCAGAGCGTTTACTACGCCAAGCGCGGCTGGGTGGTGCAAGAGCGGTTTCAGGCATGGGAAAAAGATCAATGGCTCATGGCGCGGGACCTGTGAGCCATTGATCGAGCAAATTACGCCGCTGGCGCGCTGGCCTTGGCCTCCTCCAGCAATTGCTGAATCATTTGTTCCTGAGTGTCGTAGCTACCTTCACCGAAGTGGGTGTAACGCACCTGCCCCTTGGCATCGATCAGGTAGTGCGCCGGCCAGTACTGGTTGTCGAAGTTGCGCCAGATCGCGTAGTTGTTGTCGATCGCCACCGGGTAGGTGATGCCGTACTCCTTCACCTTGGCCCTGACGTTGTCGATGATGCGTTCAAAGCCGTATTCAGGTGTGTGCACACCGATCACCACCAGCCCGTCCTTTTCATACTTCTTCGCCCAGTCCTTCACGTACGGCAAGGTGTGCTTGCAGTTGATGCAGTCGAAGGTCCAGAAGTCCACCAGCACCACTTTGCCTTTCAGGGCTTCGTTGCTCAGTGCCGGTGAGTTGAGCCAGTCCACCGCACCGGACAGCGAGGGCATGGCGCCCTGGGCATCGCCCATGGTGGTGTCGGCCTTGACCTTGCTGACCAGGTAATCGACGACTTTCGGCACGGTTTCCAGCACGCCTTTCTCCACGCTGCTGACACCTTCCGAGGAGGTGTTGGCCAGCAGCAGGTCATTGGCCCCCGTTGCAATCACCGCCGCACCGGCGAGCACCGCAACCCCGGCGCCACGGCGCAACCAGCCCGTGACCGGAATCGAAGGTTTCAAGCGATTGACCAGGCCGCGACCGGCAAAGATCAAGGTGCCCAGGGACAGCGCGCTGCCCACGCCATAGGCCACCAGCAACAGACTGGTGCCGGCGTTCGCCCCTTGCAGCATGGCGCCGGTGAGAATCACCCCGAGGATCGGCCCGGCGCAGGGTGCCCAGAGCAGCCCGGTGGCGACACCGATCATGATCGACGCCAGCGGCCCGGACATCGTGCGCGAGTTCGGGTCGATGCGATTGCCCAGCAGCACGAAGGGCCGCGCCAGCCAGTCACCGACCCGGGCGGAAATCAGCGACAGAGCGAACAGCACCATCACCAGCAGCGCTACGTGGCGGCCGGTGTTGCTGGCCTGGATCACCCACTCACTGCTGACCACGGCCAGGCTGGAGACCAGGGCAAAGGTCAGGACCATGCCGCCGAGGGTCAGCAGGATCGAGGAGCGTGTGCGGTCGGCCCCGGCAAACAGGAATGGCACGACCGGCAGGATGCACGGGCTGAGGACGGTCAATATGCCGCCCAGGAAAGCGATGAGTAACATGGGATCACCTAATACACATTAGAGGGCGACACATCACCACTGTAGGAGCGAGCCTGCTCGCGATGGCGTCCGGTCAGGCGACACATCCTTGACTGAACCATCGCTTTCGCGAGCAGACTCGCTCCTACAGTTGATTTGGGGTGTTCTCAAGCCGTTTGCTCATCCAGCAGCTGCCCCTGCGGCGTACGGCTGGCACCGTTCTCGGCGAGCATCTGCCCTTGCGGCGTACGGCTGGAACCGTCCTGCGCCAGGAAGCCTTGGGTGCCCTTCTCCGCCACCGGCGTGAGCTGGAAGCAGGTGTTACTGGCGCAGGCGCTCTGCTCGACAGCGGCGTTAGCATGGGCGGCCGCACCGGCGACGGAAAAGGCGATGGCGGTCAAAAAGCGGGAAATGTTGTTCATGATGTCCTTCCTGTTTCAAATGGATTAAGCGGCGGTTGATCGCAACACTCAGTTTTCCGAGTTGCAGTTGTCGGCGAATTTGCGGTAATCCAGCACCTGGGTTTTCGACTGGGAGTCGAGGTACGTCATCTGCGCATTCACCACGCCGCAGGACGCCGTAGTGTCCTCGGTCAGTGACACCACTTTCCTGATATCCAGTTGGGTGCCGTAGGTGTAGGTTTTGGGGGCGACATCGGCTTCGGCACGGGCCGACAGGGTGCAGATGTTCAGGGCGGCAAACAGGCAGGCGGCGTAAATGGCCTTGGTGTTCATGGCGAGCTCCTCAGGGTTTCAACAGGTTGATCGTTGATTGATCCGAGGCGCTCTGGCTGGCCTCGATGGAACCTATTAAAAGCCTGGGAGGTATCTCGTCTGTGTCGGGAATCGGCGTGAATTAATCGCTGCGTATCAGAACGGTGCCTGGATACACAGCAATACAAAACCGCTGGAAATCGGCTTTTTTGCCTTCGTGTGTATCCGCAGGCAAGCCAGATACACTGCAATACAAAGGGCGGCAGGCGAGCCCGCCCAGGCTCGATAGACTGTGTGGCATTCCCCATTTACCAGAGGTTTGGCCCAATGGATCACGTTGATCACATCCTCATCGTTGACGATGACCGCGAAATCCGCGAGCTGGTTGGCAACTACCTGAAGAAGAACGGCCTGCGCACCACGGTCGTGGCGGATGGACGGCAGATGCGCGCTTTTCTGGAAACCACCCCGGTGGACCTGATCGTGCTGGACATCATGATGCCGGGGGACGATGGCTTGCTGTTGTGCCGCGAACTGCGCGCTGGCAAGCACAAGGCCACGCCGGTGCTGATGCTCACCGCTCGCAACGATGAAACCGATCGCATCCTCGGCCTGGAAATGGGCGCCGACGACTATCTGGTCAAGCCATTCGCCGCCCGTGAACTGCTGGCGCGGATCAACGCGGTGCTGCGACGCACGCGCATGCTGCCGCCGAACCTGGTGGTGACCGAAGCCAGCCGCCTGTTGGCCTTCGGCCGCTGGCGCCTGGACACCTCAGCCCGTCACCTGCTCGATGCAGACGGCACCATGGTGGCCCTGAGTGGTGCCGAATATCGATTGCTGCGGGTGTTTCTCGACCATCCGCAGCGGGTGCTCAACCGCGATCAATTGCTCAACCTGACCCAAGGCCGCGACGCCGATCTGTTCGACCGCTCCATCGATCTTTTGGTCAGTCGCCTGCGCCAGCGCTTGCTCGACGACGCCCGCGAACCGGCCTACATCAAGACCGTGCGCAGCGAAGGCTATGTGTTTTCCCTGCCGGTGGAAATCCTGGGCGATCAATCATGACCCTGGCGCTGCATTGGCCGCGCACCCTCGCCTCGCGGCTGTCGCTGATTTTCCTGATCGGCCTGATCCTCGCCCAGGCGCTGTCCTTCGGCGCGCAGTACTACGAACGCTACGAGTCCTCGAAAAACACCATGCTCGGCAACCTGGAAACCGACGTTTCCACCTCCGTTGCCATCCTCGACCGCTTGCCCGCCGATGAGCGAGCCGGCTGGCTCAAACAACTGGAGCGGCACAATTACAGCTACATGCTCAATGAGGGGTCGCCGGGCACGCCCATCCGCACCGACATGCCCGATGCCCCCATTGCCATTGCCTCGATCAAGGACGCCATCGGCCACGATTACCCGATGACCTTTACCGACATTCCCGGGCCGAAAAAACATTTTCAAGTGCACTTGAACCTGGCGGATGGCAGCCCGCTGACCATCGACGTCCGCCCGACGATGGTGCCGTTGTCGCCCTGGCTGCCCATCGTGTTGCTCGGGCAACTGGCGCTGATGCTGGCCTGCTCCTGGCTGGCGGTGAGAATTGCCATCCGCCCCCTCACCCGCCTCGCCGGTGCCGTCGAAACCCTGGACCCCAACGCGCACCCGGTGCTCCTGGACGAAAAAGGCCCGAGCGAAGTCGCCCACGCCGCCCGGGCCTTCAACTCGATGCAGGCACGCATCGCGGCGTACCTGAAGGAACGCATGCAATTGCTCGCGGCAATCTCCCACGACCTGCAAACCCCCATCACTCGCATGAAACTGCGCGCCGAGTTCATGGACGACTCCAGCGAAAAAGACAAACTGTGGAACGACCTCGGCGAGATGGAACACCTGGTACGCGAAGGCGTGGCCTACGCCCGCAGCATCCACGGCGCCACCGAAGAAAGCCGCCGCACCGACCTCGACTCGTTCCTCGACAGCCTGGTATTCGACTATCAGGACGTGGGCAAGGACGTTCAGCTCACAGGCAAGAGTGCAGCCGTCATCGACACCCGCCCCCACGCCTTGCGCCGGGTGCTGGTCAACCTGACGGACAACGCATTGAAGTTTGCCGGTGCTGCCGAGTTGCAGGTGGAAAGGCAGACCGATGGCGACCTCTCGATCAGGATCCTCGATCGTGGCCCGGGGATCGCCGAGGAAGAACTCAAGCAAGTGATGGAGCCCTTCTACCGCGTTGAGAATTCCCGCAACCGCAGCACCGGCGGCACTGGGCTGGGGCTGGCGATAGCCCAGCAACTGGCGGTCGCGATTGGAGGGTCGTTGACCTTGAGCAATCGAGAAGGGGGCGGGTTGTGTGCGGAGTTGCGATTGCCGGTGTAGATGTTTTCGGTTCGGGTTCTCGGGTTTACTCGGGGCTTGTGGCCACTGAAGATCCCTGTGGGAGCGAGCTTGTTCGCGATGGCTTTGTGTCAGGCGGCGTGGATTTTTGAAGGTGTACATATCCGTTGCTGCGGTAACGGCCACTTAGGGTTCCGCTCTTACAGCGGGTCACTTTGAAAAGCGCAAAGTAACCAAACGCTCTTGCCCCTGACATTCGGTGCCTCGCCGTGGCTCGGCATCCCCTCGCTCCAGTCCTGCTCCGTGGGCCCGCCGCCATCGGCCATCCATGGCCGGGGGCGGCTAACCCGGCATCCATGCCGGGTTGCCCACTGCGCAGAACCTCCACTCGGCCTCACGAGGGGGCGTACACCGCAACAGCGCCCGAGGCGGCCTACCGGCCGGCCTGTTTGCTGGGGTCGTTCGTCTGTGATGTACCTGGTCGACTTGCAGGCCGCTATCGCGAGCAGGCTCGCTCCTACAGTTGGATTGGGTACATTCAAAAGAAATTGGTCGGCCGGCAGGCCGCCTTCGCGAGCAGGCTCGCTCCCACAGAAGAGCAAAGGCAGGTCGGCGTACACCCACGCTCCTCACCACTCATCAGGCCGAGCGTTAGCTCGCCTGCAGCTCTTGATCTTGATCCACCCGCCCCCTCGGCAGGCTGAGCGGAGGTGTTCATCCGGGGATTGGCGCGCAGCGCCGTTCGACGCAGTCGAACTCATTGCATGTAGGTCGAAGCGAAGCCGACCGGAGGGCAATGCCCCCGGATGAATACCGCAGCGAAGGAACACCGAGCCTTGGCGAGGGGCCGTACGTAAGGGGCGAGACCTTTTGGTTCCTTTTGGGGCGTTTGCCAAAAGGGACTCGCCGTAAGGGCGAAACCGCCAGCCGCCGTTACCGCAGAAACGGATATGTACTCAGTCGCTTTTCAGAGCGGCGCCACACCCTCGACAATAATCACCTCTGCCAAAGCCACACCCTCACGGTGCCCCCTAGCCTCCTGATACAACGCCGAGTGATAGCACGCCACCGCCTGCTCATAGGAATCGAACTCAATCACCACACTGCGTTGCGGCGTAGGCCGGCCTTCCATCGCCTCACTGCGCCCACCGCGAGCCAGAATCCGACCGCCATACAGAGCAAACGCCTGCGGCGCCCGCTGAGTGTATTGGCTGTATTGATCAGGGTCGGTGATATCCACATGAGCAATCCAGTACGCCTTCATAGTGACCTCTCGGTTTATTTTGTATTATGGTATACCACATTACCAATCCAACAAACACTGAGACTCCAGCATGGCCTTCAACAGCATCGAAGAAATCATCGAAGATTACCGCCTCGGCAAAATGGTCCTGCTGGTCGACGACGAAGACCGGGAAAACGAAGGCGACCTGTTGCTGGCCGCCGACTGCTGCACGCCCGAGGCGATCAGCTTCATGGCCCGTGAAGCCCGGGGCCTGATCTGCCTGACCTTGACCGACGAACACTGCAAACGCCTGGGCCTGGAGCAGATGGTGCCGAGCAACGGCAGCGTGTTCAGCACCGCCTTCACCGTGTCCATCGAGGCCGCCGTCGGCGTGACCACCGGTATCTCCGCAGCAGATCGCGCCTGCACCGTGGCCGCTGCCGTCGCCGCCCATGCCGGCCCCGCCGACATCGTGCAACCCGGCCATATCTTCCCGTTGCGCGCCCGGGAAGGTGGCGTGCTGACCCGCGCCGGCCATACCGAAGCCGGCTGCGACCTGGCACGCCTGGCCGGCCATACGCCCGCCTCGGTGATCGTCGAAGTGATGAACGACGACGGCACCATGGCCCGGCGCCCGGACCTGGAAGTGTTCGCGCGCAAGCACGGGATCAAGATCGGCACCATCGCCGACCTGATCCACTATCGCCTGAGCACCGAGCACACCATCGTGCGCATCGGTGAGCGTGACCTGCCGACGGTGCACGGCACCTTTCGTCTGATCACCTTTGAGGATCGCATCGAAGGCGGTGTCCACATGGCCATGGTCATGGGCGATCTGCGCCGCGAGCAACCGACACTGGTGCGCGTGCATGTGATCGACCCATTGCGCGACCTGGTCGGCGCCGAATACAGCGGGCCGACCAACTGGACGCTGTGGGCCGCCTTGCAGCGTGTCGCCGCCGAAGGCCACGGCGTGGTGGTGGTACTGGCCAATCACGAATCCTCCCAGGCGTTGCTCGAGCGGGTACCGCAATTGACCCAGCCGCCCCGGCAGTTCAGCCGTTCGCAGTCACGGATTTATTCGGAAGTGGGCACCGGTGCGCAGATCCTGCAGAACCTGGGTGTCGGCAAGCTTCGTCACCTCGGGCCGCCGCTGAAGTATGCGGGCTTGACCGGGTATGACCTGGAGGTGGTGGAGAGTATTCCATTCACCGAGTGATTCCGAGTTTCCTCCAATGTAGGGGCTTGCCTGTGGCGAGGGAGCTTGCTCCCGTTGGACTGCGCAGCAGTCCTTTTTGGGGCCGCTCCGCGACCCAGCGGGAGCAAGCTCCCTCGCCACAGTCATGCTCACTTGAGCAACAAAATATTCACTTTCGGCTGATAGCCGGTACGGCAAAGTGCTTGCACAAAGTTTGGAATACCATAATATGATATTCCATAGACCGGACAGTCAGCACTGACTCGCCGGACCTACTGCTCCCGATAGGCGGGCACAAAAGCCCCGCTCATAAACACAACAATGAGGGCGTGAAAATGGTGTTGAACAAACGTGCGACCGCAGTTCTTTTTGCGGGACTGCTGAGCGTGACCAGCCAGGCATTGCTGGCGGCTGAAAGCGTCAACTTCGTCAGTTGGGGCGGCAGCACCCAGGATGCGCAGAAGCAGGCCTGGGCCGACCCGTTCAGCAAGGCCAGCGGCATCACCGTGGTGCAGGATGGTCCGACCGACTACGGCAAGCTCAAGGCCATGGTCGAAAGCGGCAACGTGCAGTGGGACGTGGTCGACGTCGAAGCCGACTTCGCCCTGCGCGCCGCCTCCGAAGGCTTGCTCGAACCCCTCGATTTCAAAGTCATTGATCGCGACAAGATCGACCCGCGCTTCGTCAGCGACCACGGCGTCGGCTCGTTCTTCTTCTCCTTCGTCCTCGGCTACAACGAAGGCAAGCTCGGCGCCAACAAGCCTCAGGACTGGTCCGCGCTGTTCGACACCAAAACCTACCCCGGCAAACGCGCCCTGTACAAATGGCCAAGCCCTGGCGTGCTGGAACTGGCACTGCTGGCCGACGGTGTAGCAGCGGACAAGCTCTACCCGCTGGACCTGGACCGCGCCTTCAAAAAGCTCGACACCATCAAGAAAGACATCGTCTGGTGGGGCGGCGGCGCGCAGTCGCAGCAGCTGCTGGCCTCCGGTGAAGCGAGCATGGGCCAGTTCTGGAACGGCCGGATCCACGCCCTGCAAGAAGACGGCGCCCCAGTCGGCGTAAGCTGGAAGCAGAACCTGGTCATGGCCGACATTCTGGTCATTCCAAAAGGCTCGAAGAACAAGGACGCGGCGATGAAGTTCCTGGCCAACGCCAGCAGTGCCAAGGGCCAGGCGGACTTCTCCAACCTGACCGCCTACGCCCCGGTCAACGTCGACAGCGTGCAGCGCCTGGACTCGGTGCTGGCCCCTAACCTGCCGACCGCTTACGCAAAGGATCAGATCACTCTTGATTTCGCGTACTGGGCCAAGAACGGTCCGGCCATCGCGACACGGTGGAACGAATGGCTGGTCAAATGAAAATGACGGCAACCGCGTCTCGTCCATCCACTGCCACCGGGAGCGCCACTGGCGCTGCCGGTTCGGCGCCTGCCAAGGCAGCTGTGATGACGCAATCTCCTTCCCTGGCGCAGCGCTGGCGTGGCGCGAGCAACCTGGTGCCCGCCCTGCTGTTTCTTGGCCTGTTCTTTCTGGCGCCATTGATTGGCCTGCTGCTGCGCGGCGTGCTGGAACCGGTGCCGGGCCTGGGCAACTACGAACAACTGTTCGCCAACTCGGCCTATGCCCGGGTGTTGCTCAACACCTTCTCGGTGGCTGGCCTGGTGACCCTGTTCAGCCTGTTGCTGGGCTTCCCGCTGGCTTGGGCGATCACCCTGGTACCCCGTGGCTGGGGTCGCTGGATCCTCAGCATCGTGCTGCTGTCGATGTGGACCAGCCTGCTCGCCCGCACCTACTCCTGGCTGGTGCTGCTGCAAGCCTCCGGGGTGATCAACAAGGCGTTGATGGCCATGGGCATCATCGATCAACCGCTGGAGATGGTGCACAACCTCACCGGCGTGGTGATCGGCATGAGCTACATCATGATCCCGTTCATCGTGCTGCCGTTGCAGGCGACCATGCAGGCCATCGACCCGATGATTTTGCAGGCCGGTTCGATCTGCGGCGCGAGCCCCTGGACCAACTTCTTCCGGGTGTTCCTGCCGCTGTGCCGGCCGGGACTGTTCTCCGGCGGCCTGATGGTGTTCGTGATGTCCCTCGGTTACTACGTGACCCCCGCACTGCTGGGCGGTGCGCAGAACATGATGCTGCCCGAGTTCATCATTCAGCAGGTGCAGTCGTTCCTCAACTGGGGCCTGGCCAGCGCCGGTGCCGCGTTGCTGATCGTGATCACGCTGGTGTTGTTCTACTTCTACCTGAAGCTCCAGCCGGAATCCCCGGTTGGCGCCAGCAACGCGAGGTAAGCCGTCATGCTCCTGACCCCCAATGCCATGAGCCGGCGCATGCGCTTCGGCCTGTACGCCACCACCGGGCTGATCGGTCTGTTCCTGCTGCTGCCGATCGTGTTCATCGTGCTGCTGTCGTTCGGATCGTCGCAATGGCTGGTGTTCCCGCCACCGGGCTGGACGCTGAAATGGTACGGCCAGTTCTTCTCCAATGCCGACTGGATGAACGCGGCCATGGCCAGCCTCAAGGTCGCGGTGCTGACTACGTTCTTCGCCGTCGCTTTGGGCCTGCCAACCGCGTTCGCCCTGGTGCGTGGCCGCTTCCCCGGCCGGGAAATGCTCTACGGCCTGTTCACCCTGCCGATGATCGTGCCGCTGGTAATCATCGCCGTGGCGGTGTACGCGCTGTTCCTGAAACTGGGTTACACCGGGACCATGTTCGCCTTCGTGGTCAGCCATGTGATCGTCGCGTTGCCGTTCACCATCATCTCGATCATCAACTCGCTGAAGCTGTTCGATCAGTCGATCGAGGATGCGGCGGTGATCTGCGGCGCCTCGCGCCTGCAAGCGGTGTTCAAGGTGACCTTCCCGGCGATCCGTCCGGGCATGGTGGCCGGCGCCCTCTTCGCCTTCCTCGTCTCGTGGGATGAAGTGGTGCTGAGCGTGATGATGGCCAGCCCGACCCTGCAAACCCTTCCCGTGAAAATGTGGACCACCCTGCGCCAGGACCTGACGCCCGTGATCGCCGTCGCTTCGACGCTGCTGATCGGCCTCTCGGTATTGGTCATGGTGATCGCCGCCGCTCTGCGCCGGCGCAACGAAATCAGCGCTTGAGCGCCAGGAGTACGACATGAGTGCAGTGATCAAAGATTCCGCGCAGCAAAATGACAAACCCCTGGTCAGCCTGCGTAACCTGAACAAGCATTACGGCGACTTTGCCGCCGTGGACAACATCTCGCTGGACATCAAGGACGGCGAATTCCTCACCTTCCTCGGCTCCAGCGGCTCGGGCAAAAGCACCACGCTGTCGATGCTGGCCGGTTTCGAAACCCCGAGCAGCGGCGAGATCCTGGTCAACGGCCAGTCGCTGGTGAACGTGCCGCCGCACAAACGCGACATCGGCATGGTGTTCCAGCGCTACTCGCTGTTCCCGCACCTTTCGGTACGCGACAACATCGCGTTCCCGTTGGCCATCCGCAAACTGGCCGCCGCCGAGCGCGAGCGCCGGGTCGATGCGATGCTCAAGCTGGTGCAGCTTGAGCAATTCGCCCATCGCCGCCCTTCGCAACTCTCCGGTGGCCAGCAGCAACGGGTCGCCATTGCCCGGGCGCTGGTCTATGAGCCGCGCATCCTGCTGATGGACGAACCCCTCGGTGCCCTAGACAAGAAACTGCGCGAAGACTTGCAGGATGAACTGCGCCAGCTGCATCGGCGCCTGGGCATCACCATCGTCTACGTGACCCACGATCAGGAAGAAGCCATGCGCCTGTCCCAGCGCATCGCGATTTTCAGTCACGGCAAGATCGTCGGCCTCGGCAGTGGTTATGACCTGTACCAGAATCCGCCGAACGCCTTTGTCGCCTCGTTCCTCGGCAACTCGAACTTCCTCAAGCTCAAGGCCCAGGGTAATGCGGTGGCTGTGTTTGAAGGCCAGGCACTGTCGATTCGCCTGACCGCCAGCCTGCAAACCGATCAGGACGTGCTGCTGATGGTGCGTCCGGAAAAAGCCCTGGCCCTGAGCAATGAACAAGCCCTTGCCGAACCGCTGGCCGCCGGCTGGAACGAAGTCTCGGCCAAGGTCGTGGAAGTGTTGTTTCTCGGCGAAAGCCAGACCTGCAGCGTGGTCACCGCCGGTGGCACCTCGATGACGGTCAAGGCGCTGTCCGCCGCCGGCATGCCGCTCAAGGCCGGCGACCCGGTGCGAGTGCGCTGGGCCACCGCCGATGCCTGCGTGTACACCGAATGGGCCGAAAGCGACCTGAACAAGGCCGCCGGCGCTCACTGATCCATTGGCCTGCGCACGCGGGCCACTATAATGAGTCACCCTCGGGCCACCACAACGTCGGGTTGTGGTGGCCTTTTTTCTGTCACCTGTAAGATAAATTGGACAACGGATTCCTAAAATCCCGGTTTAATGCTAAATAGTGCTCAGTATTTTTAACACCCGACCCTGTCGTGCCACACAGTGCAACGAGAATAACGATATGAAAGTCCATTTCGAGAAAAGTGAAGTGTTTGGGACCCTCCACCTGCAAGCGGCGGTGGCAGCATGATCGAAGTTACCGAAGTTTCCATTGCCGAGCTGCGCGCCGCGCTCGAATCCGGCCAGACCACCTCGGTTGAACTGGTCCAGGCTTATCTCGCGCGGATCGACGCCTATGACGGCCCCGAAACGCCTACCGCATTGAACGCCGTCGTGGTTCGCAACCCCGAGGCGCTCGCCGAAGCGCAAGCGTCCGACGCCCGTCGCGCCAAGGGCCAGACCCTGGGAGCACTGGACGGTATCCCTTACACCGCCAAGGACAGCTATCTGGTCAAGGGCCTCACCGCCGCTTCTGGTAGCCCGGCCTTCAAGGACCTGGTCGCCTATCGCGACGCGTTCACCATCGAACGCCTGCGTGCCGCCGGGGCCATCTGCCTGGGCAAGACCAACATGCCGCCGATGGCCAACGGCGGGATGCAGCGCGGCGTCTACGGCCGCGCCGAGAGCCCGTACAACGCTGACTACCTCACCGCCCCATTCGCCTCCGGTTCGTCGAACGGCGCGGGTACTGCCACTGCCGCGAGTTTCGCGGCCTTCGGCCTGGCGGAAGAAACCTGGTCGAGCGGTCGTGGCCCGGCCTCGAACAATGGCTTGTGTGCCTACACCCCTTCACGCGGGGTGATCTCGGTGCGGGGCAACTGGCCGTTGACCCCGACCATGGACGTGGTTGTGCCGTTCGCCCGGACCATGGCTGACCTGCTGGAAGTGCTCGACGTGGTAGTGGCCGATGACCCGGACACCCGTGGCGACCTGTGGCGCCTGCAACCCTGGGTGCCGATCCCGAGCTCGTCCTTGGTGCGCCCCAAATCCTACGCCGCACTGGCCGCCAACAGCGAAGCGCTCAAAGGCAAGAAGTTCGGCATTCCACGCATGTACATCAACGCCGACCCTGAAGCCGGCACTTCCGAAGCACCGGGCATCGGTGGGCCGACTGGCCAACGCATCAACACCCGTCCTTCGGTGATCGGGCTCTGGGAACAGGCGCGCAAGGCCCTCGAAGCCGCGGGCGCCGAAGTGCTCGAAGTGGACTTCCCGCTGGTCTCCAATTGCGAGGGCGATCGTCCTGGCGCGCCGACCGTGTTCAATCGCGGCATCGTTTCCAAGGAATTTTTACACCATGAACTGTGGGACCTGACTGCCTGGGCCTTCGATGATTTCCTGCAGGCCAATAGTGATCCGAAACTGAATCGTCTGGTGGATGTCGACGGCCCGCAGATCTTCCCTCACGACCCGGGCACCCTGCCCAACCGCGAGGGCGACCTGGTTGCCGGCATGGACGAATACGTGCGCATGGCCGAACGCGGCATCACCCCGTGGGACCAGATCAGCACGATGCCGGACGGCCTGCGCGGACTGGAAAAAACCCGCAAGATCGATCTGGAAGACTGGATGGATCGCCTGGGCCTCGACGCGGTGCTGTTCCCGACGGTCGCCGATGTGGGCCCGGCAAATGCCGATGTCGATCCGCAATCGGCGGATATCGCCTGGAGCAACGGCGTGTGGGTCGCCAACGGCAACCTCGCCATCCGCCACCTGGGCGTGCCAACGGTCACCGTGCCGATGGGCGTGATGCCGGACATCGGCATGCCGGTCGGCCTGACGTTTGCCGGGCGCGCCTATGACGACTCGTCGCTGCTGCACCTGGCGTCGGCGTTCGAATCGACCGGGAACAAACGCATGATCCCACCGCGTACCCCGCCATTGGTCGCTGACAAGCGCTAACCGGTAAGACCGTGGCGGCTCACTCGAGCCGCCATGGCTGGCAAATCAGGGATCAACCTGGGCCATCAGTTCCGGAATCGATTCCGGTCGGTTGGCATAACGCTGCGCCAACATCGCACAGACCATCAGTTGAATCTGGTGGAACAGCATCAATGGCAAGATCAGCAAGCCAATGGTGCTACCGGCAAACAACACCTGCGCCATCGGCACCCCGGTCGCCAGGCTTTTCTTCGAACCGCAGAAGAGAATGGTGATGCGGTCTTCCTGGTTGAAACCGAATGCCTTGCCCAGTACGGTCGAGGCCACCAGCACCAGCGCCAGGACCACGCAGCACGCCACCACCAGCCCAACCAGATCCAGCAACGGAATCTGGTGCCAGAGGCCTTCGATTACCGCCTCGCTGAACGCGCCGTAGACCACCAGCAGAATCGAACCCTGATCGACGAACTTCAACCAGCTCTTGTTGCGCGCCACCCAATTTCCGATCCAGCGCCGCGCGATTTGCCCGACAATGAACGGCAGCAGCAACTGCACGCTGATCTTGAGGATGGCGTCGAGAGTCGAGGAGCCTTCGCCGTGCACGTTCAGCAGCAGGGTCACCAGCAACGGCGTGAGGAAAACCCCGAACAGGCTGGACGCCGCCGCGCTGCAAATCGCCGCCGGGATGTTGCCCCGCGCCAGCGAAGTAAAGGCAATCGCCGACTGCACCGTGGCAGGCAGCGCGCACAGGTAAAGCATGCCCATGTACAGGTCATTGCCGATCAGCGGCGACAGCAGCGGCTTGAGCGCCAGGCCGAGCAGCGGGAACAGCACGAAGGTCAGGCTGAACACCAGCAAATGCAGGCGCCAGTGTCCGGCACCGGCAATGATCGATTCGCGGGACAGCTTGGCGCCATGCAGGAAAAACAGCAGCGCGATGGCGATGTTGGTCAGCCAGCCAAAACCGACCGCGACCTGGCCGCTGGCGGGCAGCAGGCTGGCGAGCGTCACTACGCCGATCAGGGTCAGGGTGAAGTTGTCGGGTAACAGACGGGGGCGAGTCATGGGGTTGATCATCCGGGGGTTGCCAGTACGTGAAAGCGACTCTAACGTGACTGGGAATTACCGACTAACGCCGATGAGCCAGCTGATGCCGCCTAAAGGACATGACAAGAGTGTTCGACGCAGTATTCCCGGGCTGTCCAGCCTGCCACGACCGCTCTACGGCCGTACCGAATCGCTGCCCAATCGCGCCCTGACCCGGCGCCACAGCCACCCGTGGGTGCAGCTTTCTTATGCAATTCAGGGCGTACTCGAAATACAGACCGGCGTCGGGCGTTTCGTCGCCCCACCAGAGCGGGCGGTGTGGATACCGGCGGGCATGCCGCACCGGGTGTTCAGCTCGCCGCGCACGGAAATGCGCAGCCTTTACATCGATTGCAGCGTTTCGACATGGGCGCCGCCCGGCTGTCATGTGTTGGGGGTCAGCGATCTGTTGCGCGAGTTGATTCGTGCCTTCAGTCAGATACCGGTGGAATACGATCAGGACGGTCCGCACGGTCGGTTGGCCCAGGTGATTCTGGATCAATTGGCGCAGGCGCCGCAGATCGATTTGATGCTGCCCCTGCCCCAGGACAGCCGATTACGGCAAATCGCGCAGAGCCTGGAGTCGCACCCGGAGCAACAGACCACCCTCAGTCACTGGAGCGACCAATTCGGGGTCACCGAGAAAACCCTCAGTCGCCTGTTCCTGCGCGACACCGGCCTGACCTTTCGCGCCTGGCGCCAGCGCTTGCGCCTGCTCGGCGCCCTGACGCCACTGGAACAGGGCGAGCGCGTGACCGACGTCGCGCTGTCCTGTGGCTACGACTCGACGTCGGCGTTTATCGCTGCCTTCCGCCAGCAGTTCGGCGAGACACCGGGGGAGTTTTTTCGCTGAGCCCAGCACAGAACAAACTGTAGGAGCGAGCCTGCTCGCGATGGCGGTAGGTCAGTCGACACATTCATTGCCTGTCAGACCGCTATCGCGAGCAGGCTCGCTCCTACAGGGATCTCACACAATCTCTCGGTGTTACTGATCGGACTTGATGCTGGTCCAGACCCGCGTACGCACCCGCTCAAGCTTTTGCGGCAATGGCTGCACGACGTACAGCGTCTTCAAGGCCTCGCTGGTCGGTGTCAGGTTCGGGTTGCCGGTGATGTCCTTGTCGATCAGCGCCAGCGAGTCCTTGTTGGCATTCGGGTAACCGAGGAAGTCGCTGATTGGCGCGATGACTTTCGGGTCCAGCAGGTTGTTGAGGAACTCGTGGGCCTCAGCAACGTTCTTCGCGCTTTTCGGGATGGCGAAGGTGTCGAACCAGATCGGCGCGCCCTCTTTCGGCAGGCGCCAGTCAACGACCACACCGTTGCCCGCCTCTTTGGCGCGATTGCCGAATTGATAGAAGCTGCCGGAGTAACCGATGGCCACGCAGATATCGCCGTTGGCGATGTCGGTCATGTACTTGGCGGAGTTGAAGTAGGTGACGTAAGGGCGAACCTTGAGCATCAGCGCCTTGGCTTTTTCGTAGTCATCCGGGTTCTGGCTGTTCGGGTCCAGGCCCAGGTAATGCAGGGCCAGCGGCAGGATCTCCGACGGCGAGTCGAGCATGGCGACGCCACAGGCCTTGAGCTTCTCCATGTTCTCGGGCTTGAACACCAGGTCCCAGCTGTCCACCGGCGCATTCTCGCCCAGCGCCGCCTTGACCTTGGCCGGGTTGAAGCCGATCAGCACGGTGCCGTACATGTAGGGCACGCCGTACTGGTTGCCCGGGTCGTTCTTGTCCAGCAGCTTGAGCAATGCAGGGTCCTGGTGCGACCAGTTCGGCAGCTTGGACTTGTCGAGTTTCTGGAACACGCCCGCCTTGATCTGGGTTTCGATGAACTGGTTCGACGGCACCACCAGGTCGTAACCGGAGTTACCGGTGAGCAACTTGGCCTCCAGGGACTCGTTGGTGTCGAAGGTGTCCCAAGTCACCTTGATCCCGGTGTCCTTGGCGAAATCCTTGGGCACGGACGGCAGGATGTAGTCCGCCCAGTTGTACACCCGCAATTCGTGCTGTTCGGCGTGCACCGCGCTGGCCAGCAGCGACAGTCCGCAAACGGTGGCGCCCAGTATGCGTTTCATTGAGTCCATGGATCATTTCCCCAAGTGTGGCGTGAGTTCGATGGTTTTTATGTTCTGTACACGGCAGCGGCCTTGAAAATAGCCAAGGGCAAGGAAGTGAAGCGTTTGGTTGTGGTTTTCATCCTGGGTGGCCGACTCAGCCACCCGCGTCTGATTCTTGCTGACGGCGTCGCGGGTTCACAGCGTGAGGCAGGCCAAAAGGAGACCGAAATGGCCAAAATACCTGTCCGCATTGATCAGCGGCGCGAGGCACTTCACCAAGGGTTAGTCCAAACAGCCGATGCCCGGGCAGTCTCCTTGCTGCTTATTGCGCATCACACCAATAACAAGATCGCGAGGCTTCGATGCGTGCTCCACTCCTGCTTGCCCTGCCCCTGCTCGGCCTGCTCAGTGCCTGTTCCGAACCCTATGACCCACAACCGCTGGCCAGCACGGGCAATGCCACTGCATTGATCGGTAGCGCCGCTGTCGCACGACCGCTGAGCGGCGCCGTGCCTGCCAACCCCTTCATGGCCAGCAACGGCAGCAGCTACATGCATGCCGATGGCTACAGTTCCGACACGCACCCCGGCCCCGGTCCATTGGGCGGCGACATGCAAGTGAGCAGCCGTGACGGCAGTCGCAAACCCGGCGGCATGTGCCCGATTCATACCTTCGACCAGCAGGGTCGCCTGGTGGTGCTGTGCGCCAACCTGATGCAGTTCGAACTGCAACTGCTGGAACCGCGTACTCTCAAGCTGCTGGCCCGCTACCCGCTGCCGCCGCGTCCGTCGACTTTCCACGCGCTGATTACCCTGGACCCGGACAAGATCATGGCGGACACCTCCGGCGCCTATTTCTATGTCGACGAACAGAATCGCGTGGTCATCGCCGATGCCGAGCAGCACATCCAGCGCGTCGTGCATCGTCAGGATGAATCCGGTGCGTGGTCGTTCGAAGAGGTCGACAACTGGGACCTGAGCGATAAGGTTCCCCACGATTGTGTGCGCCCTACTTCCTGGTTTCCCAAGGGCGAATGCGACCCTATCACCGGGGTCATGCCCGATCACCAGGGCTTGATCTGGTGGATCACCCGGCGTGGCCGTATCGGCACCCTGAATCCCGACACCGGCAAGGTTCAGGGCATTCAACTGGCCAACGAAGAAATCCAGAACGGCATGTCGGTGGCGGTCGACGGTGTCTATCTGGTGTCTGATCACGCCATGTACCGCTTCGCCGCCGATGCCGAGGGCAAGCCCGTGCAAGACTGGCGCGAAGTGTACGACCGTGGCACCGGGCGCAAGGTCGGGGCGATCAATCAGGGCAGCGGTACCACCCCGACCCTGCTGGGCGAGCGCTACGTCACCATCACCGACAACAGCGACGGGCGCATCAACCTGCTGGTCTACCGTCGCGAACAGGACTACGCCGGCAATCGCCTGATCTGCAAGCTGCCGGTGTTCGACAACAATGCCTCGGCCACCGACAACTCGGCCATCAGCTGGGGTCGCTCGATCATCCTCGAGAACAACGCCGGCTACACCAGCGCCTTCGCGCAGAAGGACTGGCAGGCCGTGCACGGCGGCATCAGTCGCATCGATATCCGCACTGATGAGTCGGGCTGCGACCGGATCTGGGAATCGAAGGAGCGTTCGCCATCGGTGGTTCCCAAACTCTCGGTGAGCAACGGCCTTTTGTACTTCTACACCTTCGAGCCGCAGCCCGACGGCGAAAACGCCTGGTACCTGACGGCGCTGGATTTCGACAGCGGCAAGACCCGATTCAAGGCGCTGAGCGGGGTCGGTCAGGCCTTCGACAACAACTGGTCGCCGATCACACTTGCACCGGATGGAACGGCCTATGTCGGGACTTTCGGTGGGTTGGTTGCGCTTTGGGACAAGGGTGTGAATGCGGCGAAGGAGCAGCCGCAGTTGAGCAAGAAGTAGCAACCGTGAAGTGAGCCGGGCCGAAAATAGACCCGGCCCTGTCGAACAACACTACACCTGTGGCGAGGGAGCTTGCTCCCGCTGGGCCGCGAAGCGGCCCCAACGCACGCCATCTCAACTCAGTCAGAACGGGTTGTCCGGATAGCGACTGCTGCGCAGCCGAGCGGGAGCAAGCTCCCTCGCCACAATCAACCGTCTGTTCTATCGCTTTGCTCACCTACAACAACGACAAGGTGTAATTGATGATGAACCGGTTCTGATCCACATTGCGCCCGGCATCGGTATTGGACTTGGCGTTACGCAGTGTGAACCCCACCCCCTTGAACGTGCCTGACTGCAACACATAGTCAAGGGTCATGTCGCGCTCCCACTCTGACTGGTCACTGGCGTTTTGCGCCTTGATGTCCGTGCCCTTCAGATACACGATCGAGGCTTTCAGGCCCGGCACGCCCAAGGGCGCGAAGTCGTAGGTGTATTGCCCGAAATTGGTCTGCTCGCCGGCCCGGGCAAAGTTCTGGATCATCTTGTCGGTGGGCAGGTAGACACTGCCGCCGCCCGCCCCCTTGTCCACCAGGCTGCCCTGGTTGGGCTGGACAAAGTTGCTGCCATCGCCCACCCGTTGATGCCCCACCGACACCGCGTGCCCGCCATGGGTGTAGGTGACCATCGCAGCCCAGGTGCTGTTGTCGATTTCACCGTCGTTGTCGTCGGTGTAGCCCGACACCCGATAACCTTGCGCGCGGCCGGAGGCAGAGCTGTTGGCACCGCTCGAGGTGGTGCGGAAGTAGCGCAGGTCGGTGGTCAGTGAGCTTGCGCTGTCGATGGACAGGATGTGCGTCAGGCCGAGAAAGTTCTGGTTGTAGAAGTCTTCCAGCTGCGCGAAGTAGTACTGGGTCTTAAGCGTTTTGGTGAGGTTGTAGTCACCGCCGGCGTAGTAAAACTTGTTGCTGTCCTGCGTGCTGCCGGCGACCGACAAGCCTGTGCGGTCCGTCGAGGCGCGCCCTACCGCGTGCTCCAGTACACCGCTGGTCAACGTCAGACCATCGATGTCGTTCGAGGTAACCTGCGCTCCGGTAAACGATTGCGGCAACACACGGGCATCGTTCGCCAGCAGGATCGGCAACTTCGGCAGCAAGGTGCCGTAGCGAAATTCAGTTTTGGATACCCGCATCTTCGCCGTAGGGCCGAAGCTGCTCCAGGCGTCGGCCGCGCCGTCACCGTCGGAAGGAATCATGCCGCTACCGACGTGACGCCCCGCTCCGCTGTCCAGTGTGATGCCGAGCAATGCCTGAGCATCGAGCCCGAACCCCACCGCGCCCTGCGTAAACCCGGACTCATAGCGCAACACGAAACCCTGGGCCGCTTCTTCAGTTTTCGAAGGGACAGCGCTGCCATCGCGATTGTCGCTGTTGAAGTACAGGGTGCGCATCGAAAGGCTGGCCTTGCTGTCTTCCAGAAAACCATGACCTGCGGTGTCAGCCGCCTGTGCGCACACCGAAGTGGTGGCCAGCAGGACTGCGGTGGGAATCGCTCGTTTGAACATAGGGTGCTCCTGGGTGTTTCTTATCGTTATTTGAAGGTTTCACCGCCAGGCAGGCCCCGATTGCCGCCCACGCAACAGCGCTCAATACGGACGCAAAAACAGGCGCGCTCGCTGAGTGACATGAGTCATCGGACGTTCGAGGTGAGGGTTGACTGGCTGGCTTGTGAAACTCTTAAAACATTTCGAGAGGCTATTATCAAACGCGGTGAAAGTAGTTTTCGTACAGGGATAAGCCTTGTCGCGCAGGGGTATGGACGATCACTGTTTTTGTATATCGGTGCGGCGGATTTTCATCATACTGACATCATCGGCGGTGTTCGGTGACTGCTTGCATGTCCCAACAAGAGCAATGACCCATGAACGATCAAATCGAACTGTACGGCGCGAACACCGGCAACAGCCTGCGGGCAGCGATTGCCCTGGAAGAGTCGGGCATCGCCTACACCGCACGCAGGCTCGACCTGTACGCACAGGAACACCGTGGCCCGGCCTTCCTGGCGCTTAACCCGGCCGGGAAAGTCCCGACCCTGATCGATCACGGGCCAACGCCGATGCTGGTCATCAACCAGTCCAACGCCATCATCCAGTACGCCGATTCCATTGCACCCGGAAGGCTGGCACCGGCGCAGCCGGGACCTGCACGCACCCGGGTGATCGACCGCTATTTCTTTTTCGTCACCGATGTCATCGCCCCCAGCCATGCCGCCTTTTTCCTGCACCAGGCGGGGCAGGACAAGGCAGCGGCGATCATCGATCTGCGGGTGATCGAGCAACTGACTTACGCGGAAAGTTTTCTGACTGCCGACTTCATGGCTGGAGAGCAGTTCTCCATGGCCGACATTTCGGCGTTCACCATCGTCACAGCGTTCCGTGATCGACTGGAATGGCAAGAGCTTCCGCAACTTTCGCGCTGGTTTGACTCGGTCGAAGCCAGGCCGGCGGTACAACGCGGTCTGAATGCGTTCAAGCATTCCTGAGCGGTTGCCGAAAACAAAAATGCCCAACAAAGCGCCGACCATGTGCCCGAGGGCAATCGCCAGCAAACCCCAGAACAGGTTGAGGTGGAACACCTGGACCACCATGGCGCCGGTGACGATGGGCAGTGGCGCGATGTTGGTGCTGAACCACAGGGTGAACAGATCGCGGGCCTTCCCGTGGCGCTCTGCGAGTGGAACGTAGTCGACCGTGTGGTTCTCGATGAACGGATCTTGCCGGGACATCTGGGACATGTGCATGAACTCGAGTTTGTCTGTTCTTATCTTTGTATGAAGCCAAACCGGGGGGACTCTCTGGCCGCCCCTCAGATGCCGACCATATTATGGTATTCCAAACGTCAAACAAGACCGATCCGGTCTTTGAACAAGCATCTGAGCCGGCATCCTGCCCGAACCGCGCCAGCGCTGGCTAGCTTAAAGCCCCGTAATCATTGGGTTTCAGACGAAAACATTACGTTTATCAGTTCACCTAAAAAGACCTTGCAATCGATGTATTACGGTATACCATCAGACCTACAAATACATAAAAACGCGTCACACCACCCGAGGACCGTCCAATGATCGATGCCGCCATCTACAAACAAGTCATGGGTTCGTTCCCGTCCGGAGTGACCGTGATCACCACCTTGGATGACGATGGGCAAATCGTCGGCCTGACCGCCAGCGCCTTCAGTTCGCTGTCGATGGACCCGGCCCTGGTGCTGTTCTGCCCCAACTACAGCTCCGATTCCTACCCGGTCCTGATCAAGAACAAACGTTTTGCCATCCACGTGCTGTCCGGCGGCCAGCAGAACGAAGCCTATGCCTTCGCGCGCAAAGGCAAGGACAAGGCCCAGGGGATCGAGTGGACGCTGAGCGAGCTGGGCAACCCGATTCTGGCCAACGCCACGGCGGTCATCGAATGTGAACTGTGGCGCGAATATGAAGGCGGCGACCACGCCATCATGGTCGGCGCGGTGAAAAACCTGATCGTGCCCAACCAGAATGCCGGCCCGCTGGTGTATTGCCACGGCAAGATGGGTGCCCTGCCCGTTCTGGCCTGAAGCGATCACATGACAGCCACAAGTCAGTCGGCGCTTGATCGACCTTTTACTGACTGAGATCCGGACTGTTCGTCAGAATATATTTTTCTACAATTTAGTATTATGGTATACCAACAACCAGCAGGCCCGCAGTCGACAGGCCAACAACAAAAGATCCGAGGTAAGCGTCATGAAGTTTTCCCTGTTCGTACACATGGAACGTTGGGACGAAAGCGTCAGCCACCGCCAGTTGTTCGAAGACCTGACCGAACTGACGCTGATGGCCGAGGCCGGTGGTTTCAGCACCGTGTGGATCGGCGAACACCACTCCATGGAGTACACCATCTCGCCAAGCCCGATGCCGCTGCTGGCTTATCTGGCGGGCAAGACCACCACTATTCACCTGGGCGCCGGCACCATCATCGCGCCGTTCTGGCATCCGCTGCGGGTGGCCGGTGAATGCGCGTTGCTCGACGTGATCAGCAACGGGCGCATGGAAGTCGGCCTGGCCCGTGGCGCCTACCAGATCGAGTTCGACCGCATGGCCGGCGGCATGCCGGCATCCTCCGGCGGTCAGGCGCTGCGGGAAATGGTCCCGGTGGTGCGTGCCCTGTGGAACGGCGACTACGCCCATGACGGCGACATCTGGAAATTCCCGACCTCCACCAGCGTGCCCAAGCCGATCCAGCAGCCGAACCCGCCGATGTGGATCGCCGCCCGCGACCCGGACTCGCACAACTTCGCCGTGGCCAACGGCTGCAACGTCATGGTCACGCCGCTGATGAAAGGCGACGAGGAAGTCCTCGACCTGAAGAACAAATTCCAGGCCGCGCTGGACAACAACCCTGGCGTGCCGCGCCCGCAACTGATGGTGCTGCGTCACACCCACGTGCACACCGCCGACGATCCGCAAGGCTGGGAAGTCGGGGCCAAGGCGATCTCCAGGTTCTACCGCACCTTCGATGCCTGGTTCGGCAACAAGACCACCCCGGTCAACGGCTTCCTCGCGCCGAGCCCGGAAGAGAAATTCGCCGGTCGCCCTGAGTTCGAGCTGGAAAGCCTGCACAAGACCGCCATGATCGGCACCCCGGAAGAAATCATTCCGCGCATCAAGTACTACCAGGAACTGGGGGTCGACGAATTCAGCTTCTGGTGCGATAACAGCCTGCCCCACGCGGAGAAGAAAAAATCCCTGGAGCTGTTCATCAAGCACGTAGTGCCTGCGTTCCGGTAGGAGCGAACTCGCTCGCGATGGACGCCAACGATAACGCGCGCCATCTGAATGACCGCGTTATCCAGAAGTTTTTCGCGAGCAGGCTCGCTCCCACAAGGGTCGATTCCAATGATGACTGGTCGCCTCCCATCACTCGCCCTTCCCTCCGGCGCCGCGCGGGCTTACCTGCGCGGTGAATGGACCGCTTCGCACCTGCATTTCAAGCGCCTGCGCGCCAGCGTTTCGGCCAAGCAGAACGGCTTCTGGCAAACGGTTCACTGAGCCCACCCGAACAGCCAATCACGCACCCCGCGTCTCGCCATTGCATGGCGCGTACGGTGCTTTGTGTTTCGCCTTTGATCAGGTTTGCCCAATGAACAATAACAACGCGCTGTTGATCATCGACATGCAGCAGGAGGACGGTTTCGTCCTGGAAAACTTCGACAGGGTGGTCACCCATACCGCCGCCCTGCTCGATACCGCCCGCCGTCAGCGGATGCCTGTCATCTATACCCGCCACATCAATCAGGCCGACGGCAGTGACCTGCCCCGAGGCGAACCCCTGGCCGCCGACGGTGGCCCCGGCAGCTACCGCGCCGGCACCCGGCAAGTGGAAATCATCGAGTCGCTGACGCCGCAGCCCGGTGAATTGATCATCGACAAGGGCCGTTACAGTGCCTTTCACCGCACCGACCTCGATGCCCGACTCAAGGCAATGGAGGTCGACACACTGACCGTCTGTGGCGTGCTGACCGACGTCTGCGTGCTGACCAGCGTGTTCGATGCCTTCGCCCTGGGCTATCGCGTGCGCCTGGTCAGCGATGCCTGCACCACGACCACCGAGGCCGGGCATTACTCGGCCCTGCTGATCATGGCCAACTGGGTCTACGCGCTGGAAATCCTCACCACGACCGAGTGCCAGCGCGCCCTGGAGCACCGCGATTACATCAGCCTGATCCCCGAGCAACCGGACCTGTTTGCCCACCAGCCCCATGAGCTGCAAAGCACCATCGCCCGTCTGCAATCCCGTCTCGTCCGGACTCAGGAGTGATCGCCATGCAAGTCGAAAAAAGAAGCATCGATTTCATCCCCGAGACCGAACGCCACGGCAAGCCGGGTTCGCTGTTCTATATCTGGTTCGGCGCCAACATGAACATCACCACCATCGCCTCCGGCGTGTTGCCGGTGGTGATGGGGCTCAACCTGTTCTGGAGTGCGCTGGCGATCATCTTCGGCTCGTTGCTGGGGGCGATTTTCATGGCCTCGCACTCGGCCCAGGGACCGAAACTGGGCATTCCGCAAATGATCCAGAGCCGGGCGCAATTCGGCGTGTTGGGGGCGGTGTTGCCGCTGCTGTTCGTGATGCTGATCTACCTGGGTTTCTTCGTCAGCAACACCTTGCTCGCGGCCCAGGCGCTGGAGTCCGTCAGCCCGCTGCCGATGTCCGGCAATATCTACCTGATCGGCGCGTTGTGCTTCGTCGTCGCGCTCTATGGCTATCGGTTGATTCACCGCTTGCAGAAGCTGCTGTCGATTCTGTCGCTGGTGGTGTTCGTCGCCGCCACAGTGCTCGCCTTGCAGTTGCCGATCCCGGCCGAACAATGGCTGCCGACGGGCTTCTCGCTGTCGAAGTTCCTGGTGGCGGTGAGCATCGCCGTGACCTGGCAACTGTCCTACGCGCCTTACGTCGCCGATTATTCGCGCTACCTGCCAAGCAACACGCCGACCGCCCAGGTGTTCTGGTACAGCTACGCCGGCACGGTCAGCGGTGGTGCGTGGATGATGATTCTCGGGGCGATCCTGAGCGTCGGCATCGGCGACTTTTCCAGCAACGTCGGCGGGCATGTCGCCGGTCTGTTCGGCGCTGGCGCGGTGCTGCTGTTCGCCTTCATCGTCTACGGCCAGGTGTCGATCAACGTGTTCAACCTGTACGGCGCGTTCATGTCGACCATCACCGTGATCGAACCCTTCGCCCGGCTCAAGGTGACCCCGCGGGTACGCGGTGTGTTCATGCTGCTGATCAGCCTGGTGGCCACGGCCCTGTGCACCATCAGTCAGGACGACTTCATCAGCTTCTTCCTCAACTTCATCTTCTTCATGAGCTACTTCCTGATCCCGTGGACGGCGATCAATCTGGTGGACTACTACTGCCTGCGCAAAGGCCAGTACCGGATTGACGACATCTTCGACCTGAACGGGATCTACGGGCGGGTCAACTGGATCGCCTGCGGCAGTTTCCTGCTGGCGATTGCCCTGGAAATTCCGTTCATGAACACCACGCTGTACGTCGGCCCGGTGGCCACGGCGCTGGATGGGGTGGATCTGGCGTGGATCGTCGGGTTGCTGGTGCCGGCGTTGAGTTATTACTGGTTGATGAAGCTCGGCAAGCGGGCACTGGTGGCAGAGTCCGCCTAACGCCCCCCCCTGTAGGAGCTGGCTTGCCAGCGATGGCGGCTTGCCTGACACAGCGCATCGTCCGGTTCGCCAGCAAGCCGGCTCCTAAAGGTTTGGTCGATCTTTTGATATGTATAAACCGTGGTCGTGAACTTGGCGCCACATTGATCGCCATAAGCTGAAAGCAGAAGATCGTAGGGTCCTACGTAGGAGTGGCGTACTCCAGTGGAGTTACCGAAGGTTCGGGCCGCGTTCGGACGATATTTTTGATCCTCTACTCGGGCTCAACCCGAACGGATAGACGACATCGAAAGAAGCGCCACCGCTTAACATCGAACAGGTCGTAAACATCCCACAGACCAGGCGGGTCGACACCAAGACGCTTCCTACGTCACCACCAGAAACATCCTATATCAACCTTTTTTGCCTTCCTGAAAGCTGCCCAGCGTTTGAACGAGGGTGGCAACGAAGCCTCCCCGTCCGCTTCAAAAGCCAAGGGAGGCCTGATTTTGTCCAACACACCGCGCACCTTCTTCGACCACAGCCGCCACAAACTACAGATCGATGGCCTCGACACCCACCTCGACGTCCTCGCCTTCGAGGGCCATGAGTACCTCAGCCAACCCTACCTCTACCGCATCGAATTCACCGCCAGCGACCTCGACATCGGCGCGGAAAAATTCATCGGCCAGTACGCCGAGTTCAGCCTGTACGACGCACCGTCCAACGTGCCCGTGTTCTCTTGGGAAGTGCCCAAACCGCCCAAGCCCCTGCGCACCGTCTATGGCCGCATCACCGCCTGCCAGCGCCTGTCCGGCTCAATCGACGAAGCCCGCTACGAAGTCATCCTGCAACCGCGCCTGGCCCTGCTCGATCGCGGCCAGCAAACGCGGATCTATCAGCACCAGTCCGTGCCAGACATCGTCAAAAACATCCTGCGCGACCGCCATGGTCTGGACACCGGGCACTTTCGCTTCAACCTCAAGCGCGAGTACCCGCAGCGCGAACAGGTGATGCAGTACCAGGAAAGCGACCTGGCTTTCATCAGCCGGATCCTGGCCGAGGTCGGCATCTGGTACCGCTGCATCCAGCACGAAAAACTCGCCTTCGACGTCGTCGAGTTCTGCGACGACCAGCGCTGCTACCAGTTCGACGTCGAACTGCCGCTGCGCTCGCCGTCGGGCTTCAGCAACAGCGTCGAGGACAGCGTCTGGGCCCTGCAAACCCGGCATAAGGTGGTGGAACAGCAAGTTAGCGTGCGCGCCTATCACCCCGAGGACAGCCGCGCCTACCTCGACGGCGAGGTCGACCAGACCCTCGGCGAGCCCACCACCCACGGCGTGGCCACGACCCGCGGCGTCGCCGACAACACCTACGGCGAGGCCTACCACTACGCCGAACCCTACCGCGTGCTCGGCAAGTCCCACCTGCGCGACGAAGACCTGCAAAGCGAAAGCGGCTTTTTCTACGCGCGCCTGCGCCACGAACGCTACCTCAACAACCAGACCCACCTCAGCGGCACCAGCAGCAGCGCCACCCTGGCCCCGGGTCAGGTCCTGACCATCAGCGGCGACGCCCCCAAGGCCTTCGCCTCCCGGGTGGTGATCACAAAGATCACCACGCGCGCCGCCCGCGACCGCA
>NZ_JAGYGI010000027.1:0-81548 GCF_019947365.1 Pseudomonas sp. GL-R-26
CACCGGCTTGTTCCAAGGCCTGTTCGACCAGCGATGGATCAAGCAACGAGTCCAATCCCTCGAGGGAATTGGGAGTCGAGACGAAGTTGTGGGTCAGTTCCAGTGCCCGAGCCAGACGCATAAAAAAATCCGATGCCTATTCAGGCATCGGATTTTGATTTCTTGCGGCCAAAGGTCAAGCAATGAGGCTTAACTGATCGGCATTACCATTGATGGCCGCCTTTTTCAGTTTACCGGTCAAGATCAGAAATCGTCTTCGACCTGACCGTCTTTCACCTTGAATTCACGGTTCTGCAAGTACGCATTACGGATGAAGGTGTACTTGTCGCCGGTGATCAGCTTCTCGCTCGACAACAGGTTGGCACGGGTATCGACGACGTCCAGCGCGAAGAACGAGTTACGCACCGGAATGTCGTTTACGTAACGATAAGCGCCGGTGTAGCTGTCGACGTACTTGGACGGCGCATCACGCAAGGTGCTTGGCCCCAGGAATGGCAGCATCACGTAAGGGCCGCTGCCGACCCCCCAGTAACCCAGCGTCTGGCCGAAGTCTTCGTCATTGCGCTGCAGGCCCATTTTGGTGCCGACATCGATGACGCCCAGCAAGCCGAAGGTGGTGTTGAAAATGATTCGTGCGGTGTCAACGCCTGCGGCGCGAGGCTTGGCCTGCAGGATATCGTTGGCCAGGTTGCGCACATCGCCGATGTTGCGGAAGAAGTTGTGAACACCGTCTTCGACAAACTGCGGCGTCACGTACTGGTAGCCCTGGGCCAGGGGTTTGAGCGCGTAGGTGTCGATCACGTCGTTGAACTTGTAAATCGGACGGTTGACGCTTTCCCAAGGATCATCTTCCGTGGCTGCCTGGGCAACGAACGGAACCAGCATCGCACTGGCGCATACACAAATCCTGGCTAGATGATTGCTCCAGCGCATAGAAAAAAACTCCTTGGTTTGTACTGGCTCGGGCGCCTGGCCCGGGCAATAAGTTGGCAAGTATAAGACGTAAACGCCGTTTAAGGCACTTTGCACGAAATCCACACCGAAGGAATGGTGCCAAATGTGAGCGATTCACATCCATGTCATTCAACTGTCACCGTCGCCCGCTAGCCTTCAGGTTATTTCAGGGACGTCCACATGCCGCTCGCCGAAGCCTTGCCCCAAACCGCACCCAGCCTGACCGCCGTACTGTTCGGCCTCAGTGGCTGCCTGGTGGATTTCGGCGCGCACACGCACCGGCACGGTAGCCACTCGGCCGAACACGCCGAGGCCACACCCGGCGCACTGGATAGCCTGCGCAGCTTGCAGCACCAGAAAATCCCCTGCGCCTGGCTCGATGAACTGCCCCCTGCCCTCAGCCAGTCCCTGGCCGCGGCATTGCCGGAATGGATCAAACCTTCGCAACATCCAGCAACAAACATCCCATGGCCCGCCCCGAATGCCTGCTGGCAAGCCTTGATGACCCTGAACGTCGAGCGACTCGACGGCTGCGTGCTGGTGAGCGGCGAACCCCGCTTGCTGCAGGCTGGGCTCAATGCCGGGTTGTGGACCATCGGCCTGGCGTCCTGCGGCTCGCTGTGCGGCCTGGCACCCGAGCAATGGCAAGCCTTGACCCCGCAGGAGCGCGACATCAAACGTGGCAAGGCGACCATGCAACTGTTCGGTCTGGGCGTGCATTCGGTAATCGATCACCTCGGTGAACTCGACACCTGCCTGGCGGATATCAGCTTGCGTCGGCTCAAGGGCGAAAAGCCCTGATCGAGATCATGCACGTTGGGCGCGAGTGGATTAATCTAAAGGTCAGCCATCGACCTTTGGCCTGCCGCCATGGTCTATGCCAGTGCCTATCGATCAAAGAAGGAAGAACGCCATGCCTGCCCGCGAACTGCAAGAACAGCTCAATGCCCTGCGCGAGCAATTGGAACAGAATCCTCCATTGTCTGAAGCCGAACGCGCCGAGCTGCACGAACTGATGCAACAGATCGAGTTGAAGCTTGAGCTCGAAACCAAAACCCAGGATTCCAGCCTCGCCGATGGCGTCAACCTGGCCGTGGAACGCTTCGAACTCGAACACCCTACCCTTGCCGGCACCCTGCGCAACATCGGGCAGGCCTTGGCCAACATGGGGATCTGAACCCAACAATGCCTTTGTAGGAGCGAGCAAGCTCGCTCCTACATCATTGGATCTTTATTGACGGACCAGGCGATGGTTCGGCAGCTGCACCTCTTCAGTGCTGCGGTACGGGTTGATATCCAGCCCGCCACGACGCACGTAGCGCGCATACACCGTCAGTTTCTCCGGCTTCAGCAACCGCTGCAGGTCAAGGAAAATCCGCTCTACACACTGCTCATGGAAGTCCGAGTGCTGGCGGAAGCTGACGATGTACTCGAGCAGGCTCGCGTGATCCAGCGCCGCGCCACGGTACTCCACCGCCACGCTGCCCCAGTCCGGCTGGCTGGTGACCGGGCAGTTGGACTTGAGCAAATGGCTGTGCACGCTCTCCTCGACAATGCGCGAATCATCGCAACGCAGCAGTTCCGGCCGTGGATGCTCGTAGTTGCTGACACTGATATCCAGCTCATCGATGCACACACCCGGCAAGGCCACGACACCTTCGCTCTCGACATCCTTGAGACTGCGAATGCGCACACCCACCGGCTTGCCGGCAGCCGCCGACAAGTCCTTGGCCAGCGTCGCCTCAAGGCTCGCGGTATCGGCAAACGGCGTCTGGTTCAGGGAGTTGAGGTACAGCTTGAACGACTTCGACTCGATGATGTTCGGCGAATCCGCCGGAATGCTGAATTCGCCGATCGCCACCACCGGCTTGCCCGACGGCAGCAGCCAGGACAGCTCGAAGCAGTTCCAGAAGTCCACGCCTTTGTACGGCAGGGTTTGCGCCGTCAGGCCCAGTTCCGCCCACTTCGCGGTGCGCGGGATCGGGAACAGCAAGGACGGCGTGTAGGTGGCGATGTATTCGCTGGACTTGCCCAGCGGCGAATGTTCGGCTGCGGGATGCATGGCGGAAACCTGACTGAAGAATCAGCGGATTCTATCAGCCTTTGCTCCCGCCTTTGAGTGCTTACTGACTGACAGTCAGTTTGCCGACCATGCCGGCCTGGTAATGACCGGGGATATTGCAGGCAAACTCAAGGCTGGTGGCCTTGCTGAAGGTCCAGGTCAGTTCGCCGGTCTTGCCTGGCTCAACCAGCACGCTGTTGGGATCGTCATGCTTCATGCCGTGGTCCATTTTGCTGTGATCCATGCCGGCCATGTTGCCGTGGTCCATAGCCTTCATGCCGGTCGGCGTCAGTATGCCGCTCTGTTGCATCTGCAACATTTCCTGCTGGTGTTTGGCGTGCATCGCCGCATCCCCCAGGTTGAGCTCATGCAGCAACTGGCCTTTATTGACCAACACGAAGCGCACGGTTTCCCCGGCCTTGATGTCGATGGCCTGCGGCGTGAAGGACATGTCACCCATCACTACCTCAATGCTGCGGGTCGCCTTGGCCGCCGGGGCCGGTTGACCGAAATCATAGGTATGCCCGGCGTCGGCCCACACCGGCGAACTCAGCGCCAGCAAACACAGGATTTGCGCCACGGATTTGCGTAAAAACATCGTCATACTCCAACAAGATAAGGCTCAGCATGGGCAAAACTCTAAACTGCTGCCACTGCCTGTAACCTGACAGCCAGATTACAACTTTGTCAGGTTGCCCTGTGCCAATGCTTCCCACGGTATAAAGCGTTCGTTCCACTTGCCAAGAGTCGCCCATGAAACTGCTGATCGTCGAAGACCAACCGAAAACCGGCCATTACCTGCGCCAGGGCCTGGCCGAGGCCGGGTTCAACACGGAACTGGTGGCCGACGGCACCACCGGCCAGCAATTGGCCCTCAGCGGCGAATATGCCCTGCTGATTCTCGATGTGATGCTGCCGGGTCGTGATGGCTGGCAGATTCTGCAAGCGGTGCGCAGCGCCGGCCTGGACACGCCGGTACTTTTCCTGACCGCCCGTGACGCCGTGGAGGACAGGGTTCACGGCCTCGAACTGGGCGCCGATGACTATCTGGTCAAGCCGTTTGCCTTCTCCGAACTGCTGGCCCGAGTCCGTAGCCTGTTGCGTCGCGGCAGCGCCACGCCTCAGGAAACCAGCCTGCAACTGGCCGATTTGCGCCTGGACCTGATCCGGCGCCGGGTCGAACGCAGCGGCCAGCGTATCGACCTGACCGCCAAGGAGTTCGCCCTGCTGGAAATGCTCCTGCGCCGCCAGGGCGAAGTCCTGCCCAAGTCGCTGATTGCGTCCCAGGTCTGGGACATGAATTTCGACAGCGACACCAATGTCATCGAGGTGGCGATCCGTCGCCTGCGCCTGAAGATCGACGATGAATTCCCCAACAAGCTGATTCACACAGTGCGCGGCATGGGCTACGTCCTTGAAGAGCGCCCCGCCTGATGCGTCGTCTCTCCCTGAGCAGCCGCCTGGCGCTGCTGTTTGCGGCCTGCACCGCCGTGGTGTCGTTGCTCGCCGGAGTGCTGTTCAGCCGCGCCAGCGAGGCGCACTTCGTTGAGCTCGACCAGCAACTGCTGGACGGCAAGCTGATTGGCTTGCGTCGGGCCCTGCACGACCTTCAGTCGAGTGACAGCGAGGTGAAACTGGCCGAGGAGTTGAGCCGGCAGGCTGACCTGTCCCTGCGAATCACCGGCAGCGACGGCCAGCGCTGGTATGACAGCTCGACCAACCTTCCCCAGGCATTGCCGCGCCAGCCCGGATTGTCGACGGTGAGCCATGAAGGCATGGATTACCGGGTGCTGAATGCGCCGCTTTTCGCGGACAAACCCGAGTCACCTCAACTGACCCTGCTGTTGGACATCACCCACCACCAGCACTTCCTGCAACGCATGCAGCATTTGATCTGGCTGACCGTCGGCCTGTCAGCCCTGGCCACCGCACTGCTGGGCGCCTGGGCGGCACGCAGCAGCTTGCGCCCGTTGCGGCGGATAAGCGCGGTGGCCAGTGGTGTTTCCGCGCAATCGCTGAACTCGCGGCTGCCTGAAGAAAATATGCCGCCGGAACTGGCGGAAATGGCCCACAACTTCAACGCCATGCTCGGACGCCTCGACGACTCTTTTCAGCGCCTGTCCGCATTCTCCGCCGACATCGCCCATGAACTGCGCACGCCACTGTCGAACCTGCTGACCCACACCCAGGTCACCCTCACCCGCCCTCGCCCCATCGAGGACTACCGCGAAGCCCTGCACAGCAACCTCGAAGAGCTGCAATGGATGGCGCAATTGGTCAATGACATGCTCTATCTGGCGAAAGCCGATCACGGCTTGTTAATGCCCAAATGCGAGCCACTGGAACTGGCGGAGGAAGCTGATCTGCTGCTGGAGTTCTTTGCGCCATTGGCCGAAGACGCGCAGGTAAAACTGAGTCGTGACGGCAATGCCCGCATCGAAGGTGACCGCAGCATGTTGCGGCGGGCGCTGTCGAACCTGCTGGACAACGCACTGCGGTTCACGCCGGCCGATGGTGAGGTTCTGGTGCGAATCGTCGATCAACCAAAAGAGTTGCGCCTGACCGTTGAAAATACGGGCCAACAGATTCCCGAAGATCTATTGCCGCGCCTGTTTGACCGCTTTTACCGGGCCGACCCTGCGCGTCGTGAAGGCAGTAGCGAACATGCGGGACTGGGACTGGCGATCACCCATTCGATCATCCGCGCTCATGGCGGGCAGATTCGTTGCGAATCGGAGAATGGGTGGACGCGGTTTGTGATCGAGTTGCCAAGGGGGGATTGAGGCCGGCAGTTGCGGCCTCATCGCGGGCAAGCCCGCTCCCACAGTGTCTTGTGGCGCTCACATAATCTGTGTACGACGCAGATCCCTGTGGGAGCGAGCTTGCTCGCGATGACGGTGTTACTGGTTACGAATATCTCAACGCATGAGCCGGCTCGATCTTCGCCGCCCGCCAAGCCGGGTAAACCGTGGCCAGAAAGCTCATGACGAAGCCCGCCGTGCAGATCAACGCCACATCCGCGCCTTGCAGTTCAGATGGCAGGTTGCTGACGAAATACACGTCGGAACTGAAGATGTGCTGCCCGCTGACTCGCTCGATCCAGCCTACGATCTGGCTGACGTTCAGCGCGGCAATCACGCCCAACACACCACCAATCAGGGTGCCGACGATGCCGATCACCGTGCCCTGCACCACGAAGATCGCCATGATCTGCCGTGGCGTGGCGCCGATGGTGCGCAGGATCGCGATATCCGCGCCCTTGTCGTTCACCACCATGATCAGGGTCGCGATGATGTTGAACGCCGCCACCGCGACGATCATCAGCAATAGCAGGCCGATCATGGTTTTTTCCATCTTCATCGCGCTGAACAGGCTGCCCTGGGTGTGGGTCCAGTCGTCAGCCTTGTAGGCGTCGCCCAGCCCCGTGGCGATGTCGCTCGACACTTGCGGCGCGGCATACAGATCCTTCACCGCCAGGCGCACGCTCTGCACCTGATTCGGCTCCCAGTGCTGCATTTGCGCGGCATCGGCCATGTGGATCAGCGCCATGGTGCCATCCAGTTCGGCGCCCACCTTGAACACGCCGACCACATTCAGTCGCTGCATGCGCGGGGTGATGCCGCCCGGCGCATTGCTGACTTCCGGCACGATCAGGGTGATCTTGTCACCGACGTTCAAGCGGAAGCGGCGCGCCGTGATCTCACCAATCACCACGCCGAACTCGCCCGGTTTCAGGGCTTCGAGGCTCCCCTGAACGATGTGCTTGGCGACGATCGACACCTGGCCTTCAAGCGCCGGGTCGACACCACTGACCTGGATCGGCTGCATCGTGCCCTTGTAGGACAGCATGCCCTCCATCTCGGTGAACGGCACCGCCGCCGTCACTTCCGGGTTTTTCATCGCGGCCGCTGCCACGGGCTTCCAGTCATCAATCGGATTGACGCCGACGATGGTGGCGTGGGGCACCATGCCGAGGATGCGCGAGCTCATTTCGCGCTGGAAGCCGTTCATCACCGACAGCACCACGATCATCGCCAGTACGCCGAGGGCGAGACCGATCATCGAGGTCATCGAGATGAAGGAAACAAAGCGATTGCGGCGCTTGGCGCGGGTATAGCGCGTGCCGATAAAGATCGATAACGGTCTGAACATTCGCTGGGGCACCGTATGGAAATAAAAGACCCGACGCCTTTTCAGGCATCGGGTTTCAGCCAATCAGATAGGAGTGAGGCAACCTTCCTGCAAATGCAGGACGCGATCCATCTGGCGGGCCAGGTTCATGTCGTGGGTCACCACCAGGAACGCCGTGCGCATCGAGGTGCTGAGCTCCAGCATCAAGTCCTGGATCCCCTGGGCGGTGTGGGAATCGAGGTTGCCGGTCGGCTCGTCGAGCATCACCAGGCCAGGATTGTTCACCAGAGCGCGGGCGATGGCCACGCGCTGACGCTCACCACCGGACAGTTCGGCCGGCTTGTGCTCCAGGCGATGGCCCAGCCCTACCCGCTCCAGCAACGCCGTGGCACGCTGGCGCGCTTCGGGGATCGCGGTCTTGCCGATCAGCAGCGGCATGCAGACGTTTTCCAGGGCGGTGAATTCCGGCAGCAAGTGGTGGAACTGGTACACGAAGCCGAGGGCGCGATTACGCAGCAGGCCGCGTTTCTTCTCGCTCAGCGCCGACAGCTCTTCACCGTCGAGCCAGACGCTGCCCTTGGTCGGTGTATCGAGGCCGCCCAGCAGGTTGAGCAAGGTACTTTTGCCCGAGCCCGACTTGCCGACAATCGCTACACGCTCTCCAGGGTGCAACTCCAGTTGCAGGCCGGCCAACACTTCCACCGATTCCGGGCCTTCCTCGTAGGACTTGCCCAGGCTGCGGCAGCTCAAGATTGCTTTATCACTCATGCCCGACTCACTCATAACGTAGCGCCTCCGCAGGCTGGGTGCGCGCGGCACGCCAGGCTGGATACAGGGTGGCGAGGAAACTCAGGACCAACGCCGCAGAACAGACCATCACCACGTCCTGGCTCTGCACCTGCGACGGCAGGTAATCGATGAAGTACACGTCGGCGTTGAGGAACTTGTGCCCAATCAGGCCTTCGAGGGCCGAGATCGCGGCGCTGACGTTCAGCGCGGCGAAGATCCCGACCACGGCGCCAATGGCCGTGCCGACCACGCCAATCACGGTGCCTTGCACCATGAACGTGCGCATGATCGTGCCCGGCGTGGCGCCCAATGTGCGCAGGATCGCGATGTCGCCCTTCTTGTCGTTCACTACCATCACCAGCGTAGAAATGATGTTGAAGGCAGCAACGGCAACGATCAGCAGCAGCAACAGGCCGATCATGGCTTTTTCCATGCGGATCGCCTGGTACAGGTTGCCGTGGGTGCGGGTCCAGTCGCGGGCGTAGAAGCGGTCTTCGCCGAGATCGCGGGCGATGCTCCACGCGGTGCGCGGTGCCTGGAACAGATCGTCGAACTTCAGGCGCAGGCCCTGGACCTGATCCGGTTTCCAGCGGTGCAGCCGGGCCAGATCCTGCAGGTTGGTGACGCCAAGATAGCCATCGAGCTCACCGGCGCCGACATGGAAGATGCCGACCACGGTAAAGCGCTTCATGCGCGGGAACATCCCGGCCGGGGTCACGGTGACTTCCGGCGCGACGAAGGTCAGCTTGTCACCGATGGCTGCACCGAGCTTGGTCGCGGCCTTGTCGCCGATGACGATGCCGAACTCACCCGGCACCAGGTCGTCGAGTTTTCCCTGGGTCATGAAGTGATCGATGATCGACACCTGACGCTCTTGCACCGGGTCGATGGCATTGAGCAGGACTTTCGAGACCTTGCCGTTGTTGGTCAGCAAACCCTGCATTTGCGTAAACGGAGCCACGGCCGTCACCTGCGGGTTCTGCTTGACCTTCGCGGCCAGGCTTTGCCAATCGCTGATCGGCTCGCCGGACTCGATGGTCGCGTGGGGCACCATGCCCAGCACGCGGGTGCGCATCTCATGATCGAAGCCGTTCATCACCGACAGCACCACGATCATCACGACCACGCCAAGGGCGAGCCCGATCATCGAAGTCAGGGAAATGAATGACACAAAATGATTGCGACGCTTTGCACGGGTGTAACGCGTGCCGATAAATACGAAGAGAGGTCTGAACATGTCGGGGCTTGTTCGGAGGGAAAAGGAACGTCCTTGTGGCGGGGGTCGATAACCAGCTTTACACTCAGACCACCGCCGCTACCATGGGTTCGCCATGTCGACATTAGATGAAGAAGATCGCCGCGAATACTACCGTATCGAGGATACGATCGCACTGGAAATTCGGCCCCTGTCCGCTACTGAAGCCGCAGGCCATGAAGTGTTGCAGGATGCTTCCCCACTCTTCAACTTGCTCAGCGAACTGCACCTGAGCGAATTCGAGTCGCAACACCTGTTGCGCCAGATCAGCGAACGCGACCGCACGACCGCCGCCTTCCTCAAATCCCAGAACAAACGCATCGATTTGCTGAGCCAGGTGATCGCCATCACCGTGCTCGGGCAGATCGGCGAACCGCAGCCGGTGATCATCTCCGAAGGCGGCATCGACTTTCAGCATCCTTCGCCCCTTGCCGCCGGCGCACGCCTGTCGGTCAAGCTGGTGCTGATGCCGCAAGCCCTGGGCCTGCTGCTGCGCGCCCGCGTCACCCATTGCGACCGCAAGGGCGATGGCTATGACGTCGGCACCGAGTTCGAACACCTGACCGACGCCCAGCGCCAACTGCTGGCCCGCCACATCTTGCAAAAGCAGGCCCAGGAACGACGCCTGGCCCGCGACCAACTTGAATCAGGCAATTAAATTAAGGAAGAACCGTGACCCTCATCTACGGCCATCGCGGCGCCAAGGGCGAAGCACCGGAAAACACCCTGACCAGCTTTCAGGAATGTCTCAAGCACGGCGTGCGTCGCTGCGAACTGGACCTGCACCTGTCCATAGACGGCGAGTTGATGGTCATCCACGACCCGACCCTCAAGCGCACCACCGACCGTCGCGGCAAGGTCGTCGAACACACGGCGGCCGAGCTTGTGACATATGACGCACGCCAGGGTGGCCCGGGCTGGATCAAGCCGTGCCCGATTCCGACGCTGGAAGAACTGTTCGAGAAATGCGACTTCGATCACTGGCAGCTGGAAGTCAAAAGCGCATCAAGGATGCGGGCCGCGACCACCGTACTGGCGATTCGCGAAATGGTGCAGCGTCATGGCCTGATGGACAAGGTGACCATCACCTCGAGTTCCCGTGAAGTGCTCAAGGCTGCGTTGGAGTTGGTGCCGGACGTGTCCCGCGGGATGGTGGCCGAGTACGCCTGGCTCGACCCGCTGAAGGTCGCGGCCAGCTATGGCTGTGAGATTCTGGCGCTGAACTGGACCCTGTGCACGCCGGAACGCCTGCAACGGGCGCAGCGTCAGGGGCTGCATGTGTCGGTGTGGACCGTCAACGAGCCCGCGCTGATGCGCAGACTCGCCGACTTCGGCGTTGACAGCCTGATTACAGACTTTCCCGGTTTGGCCACCGCCACGCTCGAGAATTGCTGAAATCGGTCTCCCCGGCCGGCTCAGGCCACCGGCCGGAGCCCGTCAAAAAAGCCGGTTGAGGCCGTCGTACGCGGCTACCCGATAGGCTTCGGCCATGGTCGGGTAGTTGAACGTGGTGTTGACGAAGTACTTCAACGTGTTCTGTTCGCCCGGCTGGCTCATGATTGCCTGACCGATGTGCACGATCTCCGACGCCTGATAGCCGAAGCAGTGAACGCCCAGTACTTCCAGGGTTTCACGGTGGAACAGGATCTTCAGCATGCCTTGCGGCTCGCCGGCGATCTGCGCCCGCGCCATGCTCTTGAAGAAGGCCTTGCCCACTTCGTACGGCACTTTGGCCTGGGTCAGTTCCTGCTCGTTCTTGCCGATCGAGCTGATCTCCGGAATGGTGTAGATGCCGGTCGGCACGTCATTCACAAAGCGCCAGCTACCGTTATCGACGATGCTGCCAGCAGCCGAACGGCCCTGGTCGTGGGCAGCACTGGCCAGGCTCGGCCAGCCGATCACGTCACCGGCGCCGTAGATGTTCGGCACGCAGGTGCGGTACGCCTCGTCGACTTCGATCTGGCCACGGCTGTTGACCTTCACGCCGATATTCTCCAGACCCAGCTGATCGGTGTTGCCGGTACGGCCGTTGCACCAGAGCAAGGCGTCGGCCTTGATCTTCTTGCCGGACTTGAGGTGCAGGATCACGCCATTGTCCACGCCTTCGACGCGGTCGTAGTCTTCGTTATGGCGAACCGTGATGTTGTTGTTGCTGAAGTGATAGCTCAACGCCTGGGAGATTTCCGAGTCGAGGAAGCTCAGCAACTGGCCACGGTTATCCACCAATTCAACCAATACACCCAGACCGCTGAAGATCGAGGCGTATTCGCAACCGATCACGCCGGCGCCGTAAACGATGAGTTTACGCGGGGTGTGGCCGAGGCTGAGGATGGTGTCGCTATCGTAGATACGCGGGTGATGGAAATCGATGTCCGCCGGGCGATATGGACGCGAACCGGTGGCGATGATGATGTGCTTGGCCACCAGTTTCTCGACCACGCCGTTGGCGCAGACCACTTCGATGGTTTGCTCGTCGGCAAAGCTGCCGGTGCCGAAGAACACGTCGACGCGGTTACGGGCGTAGTAACCGGTACGCGAAGCGACTTGTTTGGCGATGACTTTCTCGGCGCTTTTCAACACGTCCGGGAAAGAGAACCAGCGCGGCTCACCAATGGCCCGGAACATCGGGTTGGTGTTGAACTGCATGATCTGCCGCACCGAGTGACGCAGTGCCTTGGACGGGATGGTGCCCAAGTGAGTGCAGTTGCCGCCGACCTGGCGACGGCTATCGACCATCGCCACCTTGCGCCCTGCCTTGGCGGCGTTCATTGCCGCGCCTTCCCCCGCCGGGCCGGAACCCAACACCACCACGTCGTAGTTGTAGACAGCCATGCGTACTCCTCAGAACAGGCCGCGGCACCCTCGGCACCTGCGGCTAAATCACGCCAATGCGTGGCATGAAGGAACAATTTGGGGCCAGTGCAGAACCCGGACACAGTCTATAGAAGCGTCAACGCCGCGCACATTAACCCTTGGTCGCGTCGTAGGCTACTTTTGCCTGCGCTACAACACCAGTTTTCAATGCTCAAATCGCCGAAATCATTCGGTTTTTTTGCCACTGAGGCGTTCAAAAGCGTGACTGCTGCGTGTGACGAATCCTGTATCGGCACGAATCACAAAAAATGCGCCGATATCGTGTTTTTCTGCGTAGTCCCAACCGCGCTCCGGGCCGAGAATCAGCAGCAGCGTCGATAAGCCATCGGCCATCAACGCGGAAGGATGAATCACCGTGACCGATGCCAGGTTATGTGAGACGGGCGCACCGGTGCGGGCATCGAAGGTGTGGGAAAAACGCTGGCCGTCCTGCTCGAAATAATTCCGGTAGTCGCCGGAAGTGGACAGGCCATAGCCGTCGACGACAATGACCCGCTCGGCCACCTGCCGGTCATCCCGCGGCTCTTCCAGGGCAATGCGCCATGGCGAGCCGTCAGCCTTCTTGCCTGCCGCCTTGAGCTCGCCCGTGGCCTCGGCGAGGTAGTCGTGGATGCCCATCGCCTCGAGTCTTGCGGCAATCGTGTCCACCGCATAACCGGCGGCGATGCTGTTGAAGTCGACCTCGACGGCGGCGTCCTTGCACAACCGGTCGCCCTCGATGCGCAAGTGTTCATGGCCGACGCGCTTGCGGGCTTCGGCGAGCGCTTCGGCGGTCGGGACTTTTTCCCCACGGGCCTGCGGACCAAACCCCCAGAGATTGAGCAACGGCTCCACCGTCAGATCGTAGGAACCGTCGCTTTGCACTGACAGTTGCTCGCCCACGCGGACCAATTCGAGGATCGACGCCGGCATTGCCTGACAGCGGTTGGCCGGTAATGCATTGAAGCGCTCGATGTCCGAGTCGCTGCGGTAGGTCGACATTTGCCGGTCGACTTCAGCAAGGATCTGCTCAATCTGGACGCGGACTTCGTTCGGCGCCGGAAGGCCGGCATGGCGCACATACTTGATCGAGTAAGTGCTGCCCATGGTCGGGCCGCTGAAGCTTTCCAGAGTGTCGCTGTTGCCGCAGCCTGATAGTGCGCCGAGCAACAAAAATGCTACCCCCTGCCACCTGATCAACAATTCCCGAACTCCCCGAAACATCCCCTGACACGCCGCCAAGGCCAGCCATTATGCGATAGAACTGTGGGAGCGAGCTTGCCCACGAAGAGGCCAGGCCGAACAACACAACCCTCAACAGACAAAAGCAGCCCAAACAAAAACGCCCCGACCAAGGTCGGGGCGTTTCATGTACAGCTAAAGGCTTAGCGCGGGAATGCTGGCGGGTTTACACCGGCCATGTCTTCCATCACGCGAACCACCTGGCAGCTGTAACCGAACTCGTTGTCGTACCAGACGTACAGAACAACGCGGTTATCCTGGGTGATGGTCGCTTCAGCGTCCACTACGCCTGCGTGGCGCGAGCCAACGAAGTCGGTGGAAACCACTTCCTGGGAGCTCACGTAGTCGATCTGCTTGTGCAGGTCCGAGTGCATGGCCATCTGGCGCAGGTACTCGTTGATCTCTTCGCGAGTGGTGGCCTTCTCCAGGTTCAGGTTCAGGATAGCCATCGACACGTTCGGCGTAGGAACGCGAATCGCATTACCGGTCAGCTTGCCCTTGAGCACTGGCAGCGCCTTGGCGGCTGCGGTGGCGGCACCGGTCTCGGTGATAACCATGTTCAACGGCGCGGCGCGGCCACGACGGCTGCCCTTGTGGAAGTTGTCGATCAGGTTCTGGTCGTTGGTGAACGAGTGAACGGTTTCGACGTGGCCGTTGATGATGCCGTACTTGTCGTTGACTGCCTTGAGCACCGGCACGATGGCGTTGGTGGTGCAGGAAGCCGCCGAGATGATCTTGTCGTCAGGGGTGATTTCGCCATGGTTGATGCCGTGCACGATGTTCTTCAGCGCGCCCTTGCCAGGTGCGGTGAGGATCACGCGAGCAGCGCCCGGGCAGGCCAGGTGCTGGCCCAGGCCGTCAGCGTCACGCCATACACCGGTGTTGTCGACGATCAGAGCGTTTTCGATGCCGTACTGGGTGTAGTCGACTTCGGCCGGGCTCTTGGCGTAGATAACCTGAATCAGGTTGCCGTTGGCGGTGATGGTGTTGTTGGCTTCATCAATGGTGATGGTGCCATCGAACGGGCCATGGACCGAGTCACGGCGCAGCAGGCTGGCACGCTTGACCAGGTCGTTCTCGGCGCCCTTGCGGACAACGATGGCGCGCAGACGCAGGCCGTCGCCACCACCGGTTTTCTCGATCAGGATGCGCGCCAGCAGACGGCCGATACGACCGAAGCCGTAGAGGACAACGTCGGTGCCTTTGCGGGCGGATGCGTTTTGCTGGCCAACCACGTCAGCCAGTTCTTCACGGACGAACTGCTCGGCAGTACGGCCATTGCCTTCGGCCTTGAATTTGGCCGCCAGCTTGCCCAGGTCCACCGAAGCGGCGCCGAGCTTGAGCTCGCTCATCGCCTTGATCAGCGGGAATGTTTCGTGGACGGACAGCTCGCTTTCGTCGGACTGACGGTGACGAGCAAAGCGGTGCGCTTTGAGAATCGCAATGACTGAACGGTTGATCAGGCTGCGGCCATAGATCGAGCTCACCACGTTGTTATTGCGGTAGAGCTGACCGATAAGCGGAATCATCGCTTCAGCGAGTGCTTCACGGTCGATCCATTCACCAAGACACTGGTCGGGCTTCTGAGTCACGGGAACCTTCCACATGTAGGGGCAGAAAAAAGGGGCTACATTATGCCGCCGAGTGACCGCGGTAGCAATGCGCGCCCGTCGTGCTTTACGTAACAATTCGTCGTTCAAAAAAATTACGCCTCGCGCAAGCCCAATAAAACCGGGGCTTGCAGCGCAGTCAATTTTTTGGAGGTCGCGCCTCGTTATCCGTAACCCTCCGTAACACTCGTTGTATTTGCCACTACATATTCAATGATTTCCGGCAAAAAACCATCGAATTTTGTCTTTACCACTACATTTCACCAAACCCGTGCTTTAGACACAGTCAGCAACTGACAGGCGGCATCGTTGACCGCTACAATTGCCGACTTTGTCGCAACGCTTGGAGTTCAACCTTCCGTGCCCGTTCTGCGTCTACCGCTTCTCCCTGCCGCGGCAGGTAAACAGCACTGGGGCAACCTGCCCGGTGCCGCCCTGAGCCTGGCCATCGCCGAGGCCGCCAGCGCTGCCAAGCGCTTTACCCTGCTGCTGACCGCCGACAGCCAAAGTGCCGAACGGCTGGAACAGGAGCTGAGTTTCTTCGCCCCGGATTTGCCAGTACTGCACTTTCCCGACTGGGAAACCCTGCCCTACGACCTGTTCTCGCCGCACCAGGACATCATTTCCCAGCGCATCGCCAGCCTGTACCGGCTGCCGGAGCTGAGCCATGGCGTGCTGGTGGTGCCGATCACGACCGCCCTGCATCGCCTCGCACCGACCAAATTCCTGCTCGGCAGCAGCCTGGTGCTGGATATCGGCCAGAAGCTCGACGTCGAGCAAATGCGCACCCGGCTTGAAGCCACGGGTTATCGCTACGTCGATACGGTGTATGAACACGGCGAGTTCACCGTTCGCGGCTCGCTGATCGATCTGTTCCCGATGGGCAGCAAACTGCCGTATCGCATCGATCTGTTCGACGACGAAATCGAAACCCTGCGCACCTTCGACCCGGAGAACCAGCGTTCGATCGACAAAGTCGACTCGGTCAAGCTGTTGCCGGCCAAGGAATTCCCGCTGCAGAAAGAAGCGGTCACCCGTTTCAAGGCGCGCTTCCGCGAACGTTTTGACGTCGACTTCCGCCGCTGCCCGATTTTCCAGGATTTGAGCAGCGGGATTACCCCGGCCGGTATCGAGTACTACCTGCCGCTGTTCTTCGAAGAAACCTCGACGCTTTTCGATTACCTGCCCCAGGACACCCAAGTGTTCTCGCTGCCCGGCATCGAACAGGCCGCGGAAAACTTCTGGAACGACGTGCGCAATCGCTACGAAGAACGCCGCGTCGACCCGTCCCGTCCTTTATTACCGCCTGCAGAGCTGTTCCTGCCGGTGGAAGACTGCTTCGCGCGCCTGAAGAACTGGCCGCGCGTGGTGGCCAGTCAACAGGACGTGGAAAGCGGTAGCGGTCGCGAGCGCTTCCCCGCTCGGGAGCTGCCGAACCTGGCCATCGAAGCCAAGGCTACCCAACCGCTGGCGGCACTGGCGGACTTCCTCGACCAGTTCCCCGGTCGCGTGCTGTTCACCGCCGAATCCGCAGGCCGCCGCGAGGTGCTGCTGGAACTGCTGGAACGCCTGAAACTGCGACCGAAAACCGTCGACAGCTGGCCGGACTTTGTCGCCGGTAAGGAACGCCTGGCGATCACCATCGCCCCGCTCGACGAAGGCTTGCTGCTCGACGACCCGGCCCTGGCCCTCGTCGCCGAAAGCCCGTTGTTCGGCCAGCGCGTGATGCAGCGCCGTCGCCGGGAAAAGCGCACCGACGCCAACAACGATGCCGTCATCAAGAACCTCACCGAGCTGCGCGAGGGTGCGCCGGTGGTGCACATCGACCACGGCGTCGGCCGCTACCTGGGCCTGGCGACCCTGGAAATCGACAGCCAGACCGCCGAATTCCTTGCCCTGGAATACGCCGAAGGCGCCAAGCTTTATGTGCCGGTGGCCAACCTGCACCTGATCGCCCGCTACACCGGCAGCGACGATGCTCTGGCCCCACTGCACCGCCTCGGCTCCGAGACCTGGCAGAAAGCCAAGCGCAAAGCCGCCGAACAGGTGCGTGACGTGGCCGCCGAACTGCTCGACATCTATGCCCGCCGCGCCGCCCGCGAAGGCTACGCTTTCGCCGACCCGAAAGCCGACTACGCCACCTTCAGCGCCGGCTTCCCGTTCGAAGAAACCCCGGACCAGCAAACCACCATCGAAGCGGTGCGCGAAGACATGCTCGCGCCTAAGCCGATGGATCGCCTGGTGTGCGGCGACGTCGGCTTCGGCAAGACCGAAGTGGCGATGCGCGCCGCGTTCATCGCCGTGCACGGTGGTCGCCAGGTAGCGATCCTGGTGCCGACCACCCTGCTCGCCCAGCAGCACTACAACAGCTTCCGCGACCGCTTTGCCGACTGGCCGGTGACCGTGGAAGTGATGAGCCGCTTCAAGTCGGCCAAGGAAGTGAATGCGGCGGTCGCGGACCTGGCCGAAGGCAAGATCGACATCGTGATCGGCACGCACAAGCTGCTGCAGGACGACGTGAAGATCAAAAACCTTGGCCTGGTGATCATCGACGAGGAACACCGCTTCGGCGTGCGCCAGAAAGAACAGCTCAAGGCCCTGCGCAGCGAAGTCGACATCCTGACCCTGACCGCCACGCCGATTCCGCGAACGCTGAACATGGCGGTATCGGGCATGCGCGACCTGTCGATCATCGCCACGCCGCCGGCCCGTCGCCTGTCGGTCCGCACCTTCGTCATGGAACAGAACAAGAGCACGGTCAAAGAGGCCTTGCTGCGTGAGTTGCTGCGTGGCGGTCAGGTCTATTACCTGCACAACGACGTGAAGACCATCGAGAAATGCGCCGCCGACCTCGCCGAACTGGTGCCGGAAGCACGGATCGGTATCGGCCACGGGCAGATGCGTGAACGCGATCTCGAACAGGTGATGAGCGACTTCTACCACAAGCGCTTCAACGTGCTGATCGCCTCGACCATCATCGAGACCGGCATCGACGTACCGAGCGCCAACACCATCATCATCGAGCGTGCCGACAAGTTCGGCCTGGCACAATTGCACCAGTTGCGCGGCCGGGTCGGACGCAGCCACCACCAGGCGTACGCCTACCTGCTGACACCGCCACGCCAGCAAATCACCCCGGACGCGGAAAAGCGCCTGGAGGCGATTGCCAACACCCAGGATCTCGGCGCGGGCTTCGTGCTCGCCACCAACGACCTGGAAATCCGTGGCGCCGGCGAATTGCTCGGCGATGGCCAGAGCGGGCAGATCCAGGCCGTCGGCTTTACGCTGTACATGGAAATGCTCGAGCGCGCGGTGAAGTCGATCCGCAAGGGCGAGCAGCCGAACCTCGATCAACCGCTCGGCGGCGGTCCGGAAGTCAACTTGCGGGTACCGGCGTTGATCCCGGAAGACTACCTGCCGGATGTCCACGCCCGCCTGATTCTCTACAAGCGCATTGCCTCGGCCACCGACGAGGACGGCCTGAAGGATTTGCAGGTGGAGATGATCGACCGTTTCGGCCTGTTGCCGGAACCGACCAAGAACCTGATCCGCATCACAGCATTGAAATTGCAGGCCGAGCAACTGGGCATCAAAAAAGTCGATGGCGGCCCCCAGGGCGGTCGCGTCGAGTTCGCCGCACAGACGCCGGTCGACCCGCTGACCCTGATCAAACTGATCCAGAGCCAGCCAAAACGCTACAAATTCGAAGGCGCCACGATGTTCAAGTTCATGGTTCCGATGGAGCGCCCGGAAGAGCGCTTTAATACTGTAGAGGCGCTGTTCGAGCGCCTCGTTCCGAAAACTGCTTGAAGGACGCCACATGCGCCTGTTTCGCTCACTGACCCTGCTGACCCTGTTGATGCCAGCGCTGGTCGCATCCACGGCATTTGCCGATGACCTGTACCAGGTCGAAATGATTCTGGTCCGTCAAAACGCCGTACCGGCGATTGTCAGCCGCGCCGCGCCGGAAGACTGGGCGGCTGGCGCTCAGCCAGTCAGCGCCGACAGCCTGCGCACGCCAAGCCTCAATGGCGAAGTGGAAAAACTCACCAGCAGCGCCGACTACACGGTGTTGCTGCACAAGGCCTGGCAACAGCCCCTCGGCGAAACGGCCAGCAAAGTGGCGATCAGCGACGGCAAGGAACAATATGGTCAGTTCCCGATCGAGGGCACACTGAACATGACACTGGGACGCTTTACCGACGTCGACGCCGATTTCTGGGTCAACCAGATCGATGCCAATGGCATGGTGACCGCCAGCGAGCGCTTGAAACAGGAAAGCCACACCAAGAACGGCCAGCTGAATTTTCTCGATAACGGCCACCTCGGCCTGCTGATCAAGATCACTTCGCTGACCGCCCCCGCACCCCGAGCAGCTCCCGAAGAAATTCCGGACTGATTCCCTATGTCCGCGACCCTGAGCAAACCCCTGGCACCATCCTGGGTCAGCCGATTCAAGGAACAGAGCCTGGAGCGTGGTCGCCGTTACGCGCTGGAGAATCGCGTCAGGATCGTCGAGGCCGGCGACGCCACGATCATTGCTGCCTGCGAAGGCTCTGGCGGTAACGTTTACCGTCAGACCATTCGCCTGCGCGAGTCAGCCAAGGGCACGCTGCTGATGGTCGACGCCACCTGCTCCTGCCCGGTCCACAGCAACTGCAAACATTGCGCGGCGGTGCTTCTGCAAGTGCAGGAAACCCTCGACTACCCCGCCGCAGCCAAAGACGCCGAACTCCTGGAAAAGCTCCAGGCCGTCCTGGAAAACCGCAGCCCGAAAGCCCCGCCGCAAGTGCTGGTGGACAATGTGCAGCCCGTCCCGCGCCTGTGGCTGGCGAGCATCGAGTTCAGCGCGTTCGAACCGCGCAACGGTCGAATGCAGCGTTACATCCAGCATCGTGCGGCGCTGTCTTTCAGTTATCTGGACGAGTACGTTTCCGGACAGAAAAACACCGACATCCTGATTCGCCAGGAAACCCAGACGCTGCGGATAAAACGCCACCCGGACGTGGAACAGTCCTACCGGGAACAGTTGCGAATCCTCGGCTTCAAAATCGCCACCCGGCAAAGCAAGGCCTTGCCGGAAAGCGCCGGCGAGCTTTTTGAGATGGTCAATGACAGCGCCTGGCTGACCTTTACCCTCAATGAACTGCCGAAGTTGCGCACCCAGGGCTGGGAATTGCAGATCGACGAGGACTTCGGTTTCGACCTGACGGCGGTAGACGACTGGTACGCTACGGTCGAACAGGCTCCAGAGCGCGACTGGTTCGACCTGGAACTGGGGATCATCGTCAACGGCGAACGCCTGAGCCTGTTACCGATCCTGCTCAACCTGATGCGCTCGCACACCGAAATCCTCAACCCGGAACGCCTTGCCCGACGCCGCGACGACGAGCTGATCCTGGTCAACATCCCCAATCGCCCGAACTCCGAGTACGGCCCGCTGCAAGTCGCCCTGCCCTTCGGTCGCTTGAAACCGGTGCTGGCCACCCTCGGCGAGTTCTACCTGCAGGAGCCCGGCGACACCACACTGCGCCTGAGCAAGGCCGATGCCACGCGCCTGAACCCGCTGGAAGACATGCCACTGCTCTGGGAGGGTGGCGAACAGATCCGCACCTTTGCCCAGCGCCTGCGCGACATCAAGGACCACACGGCCACCGCCCCGGAAGGCCTGAATGCGACGCTGCGTCCGTATCAGCTCGAAGGCTTGAGCTGGATGCAATCGTTGCGGCGGCTGGAAGTGGGTGGAATTCTCGCGGACGACATGGGCCTGGGCAAAACCCTGCAGACACTCGCGCACGTGCTGAGCGAGAAAAACGCCGGCCGCCTGGATCGGCCTTGCATGGTGGTGATGCCGACCAGCCTGATTCCCAACTGGCTCGACGAAGCGGCGCACTTTACGCCGCAGCTCAAGGTACTGGCGCTATACGGTGCCAGCCGCAAAAAGCACTTCGACAAGCTGGCCGATTACGACCTGATCCTGACCACCTATGCGCTGCTGCCCAAGGATGTCGAACGCCTGGCGGCGCAGCCCTTGCACATACTGGTGCTGGACGAAGCGCAATACATCAAGAACCCGACCAGCAAGGCCGCCCAGGCTGCTCGCGAGCTCAACGCCCGGCAGCGCCTGTGCCTGAGCGGCACGCCGTTGGAAAACCATCTGGGCGAACTCTGGTCGCTGTTTCACTTCCTGTTACCCGGCTGGCTGGGTGACGTCAAAAGCTTCAACCGCGATTACCGCGTGCCGATTGAAAAACGCACCAGCGAGGTCAGGCTTCAGCACCTCAACGGCCGGATCAAACCTTTCCTGCTGCGCCGCACCAAGGAACAAGTGGCCACCGAGTTGCCGCCGAAAACCGAGATCATCCACTGGGTCGAACTCAACGAGGCCCAGCGCGATGTGTACGAAACCATGCGCCTGGCCATGGACAAGAAGGTCCGCGACGAAATCACCCGCAAAGGCGTGGCCCGCAGCCAGATCATCATTCTCGAAGCACTGCTCAAGCTGCGCCAGGTGTGCTGCGACTTGCGCCTGGTCAACGAGGCAACCCTGCCAAGCCGTGGCAGCACGTCGGGCAAGCTCGACAGCCTGATGGAAATGCTCGAAGAGTTGTTCGAGGAAGGTCGGCGAATCCTGCTGTTCTCGCAGTTCACCTCGATGCTGTCACTGATCGAAGACGAACTGAACAAACGCGGCGTGGCCTACGCCCTGCTGACCGGCCAGACCCGCGACCGCCGCACACCGGTGAAGGAATTCCAGAGCGGCAAGCGTCAGATCTTTCTGATCAGCCTGAAGGCCGGTGGCGTTGGCCTGAACCTGACCGAAGCGGACACGGTGATTCATTACGACCCATGGTGGAACCCGGCGACGGAAAACCAGGCGACCGACCGGGCGTACCGCATCGGCCAGGAGAAGCCGGTGTTCGTCTATAAGTTGATTGCGCGCGGCACTGTGGAAGAGAAGATTCAGCACCTGCAAAAGGAAAAATCCGACCTCGCGGCCGGCGTGCTGGATGGGCGCAAGGCCGGGGACTGGAAACTGCAGAGCGATGATATCGAGGCGTTGTTTGCGCCGCTGCCGGAAAACCTTGAAAAACGCTGAGACTTTCGGCGTTTTTTAGACCGCCATCGCGAGCAAGCTCGCGATGAGGTCAACTCGGTTTCAAGCGGGACTCAGCCCTTGAGCACCCGCGCCAGCGTCGATTTCACCTTGCCCATGCCGTCATGCAAGGCCTGCTCGATCTCGGCCATGGTGATCACGGCCGTCGACTTGCCCGCCGCCGGGTTCACCACCAGCGCCAGACAGGCGTAATCCAGTTCCAGTTCGCGGGCCAGGGCCGCTTCCGGCATACCGGTCATGCCGACGATGTCGCAGCCGTCACGCTCCAGCCGGGCGATTTCAGCCACCGTTTCCAGGCGAGGCCCTTGAGTGCAGGCATACACGCCATGACTGCTGTAGCCCACGCCTTCCGCCGCCAATGCCGCAATCAGTTGCTGACGCAACGGTTCGCTGTAGGGGTAGCTGAAGTCGATATGGGTGACGTGCTCCAGGTCATCGGCAAAGTAGGTGTGCTCACGACCGCTGGTGTAGTCGATCAACTGATGCGGCACGCAGAAATGCCCGGTGCCCATGGTGGCATGAATGCCACCCACAGCGTTGACCGCCAGAATGGCTTCGGCTCCGGCCTGCTTCAGCGCCCAGAGATTGGCGCGGTAGTTGACCTGATGCGGCGGAAAACGATGGGGATGGCCGTGACGCGCGAGGAACAGTACTTCCTTGCCGGCATACTCGCCGATCTGCACCTCGGCCGAAGGTGCGCCATAAGGCGTGTCCACTGCCAGTGACTGGCGAATGCTCAGGCCTTCGAGTTGAGTCAGGCCAGTGCCACCGATAATCGCGTAAACCGTCATAACGAACAGTCCTTAATCAATCAATTGAGCTTCTTTGAGCGCGCTGACAGCGGCCAGCCAGCGCGGGTCTTGACGGTATTCGGTGTTGGCGAACGACTGGCCGCGCATCCGCGCAATGCGCTCGGAAGGCTTGACCTTCAGGCGTTGCGCAGCGCTCAGGGCCAGTTCGGCGGCCGCACGGTCGTTGCACACCAGGCCCATGTCGCAACCGGCAGTCAGTGCCGCTTCGATACGGCTGGCGGCATCGCCGACCACGTGGGCGCCCGCCATGGACAGGTCGTCACTGAAGATCACGCCATCGAACTGCAACTCGCCGCGCAGGATGTCCTGCAACCAGCGGCGGGAGAAACCTGCGGGCTGGGAATCGACTTGTGGATAAATAACGTGGGCCGGCATGACCGCGGCCAGTTGTTTGCTCAGTTTGCCAAACGGCACCAAGTCCTTGGCGCGGATCTCGTCGAGACTGCGCTCATCATTCGGGATCGCGACGTGGGAATCCGCTTCAGCCCAGCCATGACCAGGGAAATGCTTGCCGGTGGCCGCCATCCCGGCGCTGTTCATGCCACGGATGAATGCACCCGCGAGCAAGGCAGCGCGCTCGGGATCACCTTCGAACGAACGGGTGCCGACAACGGCGCTGCGCTGGTAATCCAGGTCCAGCACCGGGGCAAAGCTCAGGTCCAGGCCAACGGCCAACACTTCGGTGGCCATGATCCAGCCGCACTGCTCGGCCAGGTATTCGGCGTTCGGGTTATCGGCAATGGCGCGCATGGCGGGCAAGCGCACGAACCCTTGGCGCAGGCGCTGCACGCGGCCGCCCTCTTGATCCACCGCCAGCAACAGATCGGGACGAATAGCGCGGATGGCCGCACTCAGCTCGCGCACTTGACGCGGATGCTCGATGTTGCGGGCAAAGATGATCAGGCCGCCCACCTCGGGCTGGCGCAACAATTGGCGATCTTCAGCCGTCAGCCAGGTACCGGCGACGTCCACCATCAACGAGCCTTGCAAGCCAGCAGTCATAAAAATTCCTTGATAACAGAAAACCCGGCCTACACGAATTCGCCGCCAGACGCTATGCCCGGCAGGTCGGCGATATCAATGGGAAACGGGTTCAGAACGAGAGTCGGCATGGGCGGCTAGCTTAGCGGATGTCAGCTGCCGCGCCCACCCGTGTGCGGTTAAACCTTGGCGGCAACCGGTGTCGATTTGCTACGCGGACGCAACTGGGCCGTAGCCATGGCCGTGTCAGTAACGCCGGATTCGGCACGCATGCCGGCAGCCAGGAATGGCACCATCAGGCGCATGACCTGCTCGATGGAGGTATTCACGCCGAAATCGGTTTCGGCAATCGCGCGCAAGGCCTTGATACCGGACATGCTGAACGCCGCCGCACCCAGCATGAAGTGCACGCGCCAGAACAGTTCGATGGGCGGAATACGCGGCGCCGCTTCGTTGACCAGCATCATGTAGCGGCGGAACACCTTGCCGTACATGTCTTCCAGATAACGACGCAAGTGCCCCTGACTCTGACTGAACGCCAGCCCCAGCAGACGCATGAAAATAGAAAGATCGTTGCCACTGCGCGGCTGCACCACCAGTGCCTGCTCGACGAGGATTTCCAGCAACTCTTCGAGCGTCGGCTTGATTTCAGGCTTGGCCTGACGCCGCTCCAGCTCTTTATCGAGGCTGATGCAGAACGGCCCGAGGAACCGCGAGAAAACCGCTTGAATCAACGCCTTCTTCGAACCGAAGTGATAGTTCACCGCCGCCAGGTTGACACCCGCCTTGCTGGTGATCAGACGCAACGAGGTTTCGGCGAAACCTTTTTCCGCGAACAACTGCTCGGCTGCATCAAGAATGCGTTCAACGGTTTCCGACTGGGCCATGGCTACTCCGCCTGACAAACACTTGTTTGAAACATACGTTTCAGCCTGTGCATTGTCAAGTCTGGCAGTTCGTTTTGGGAATGGTCGGTCAGACATTTAACCACACAACGGCGAAGCTTCAATCCACTGACTGTTTGACCGTCCGGCGGCGACTGAAAAATGGGGCATTGCCAAGACCGCCGCACTGTATATAATCCCAGTCACTGTATAAAAAAACAGAGCGATCGATATGCTAAAGCTGACGCCACGACAAGCAGAGATTCTGGCTTTCATCAAACGCTGCCTGGAAGACAACGGGTATCCACCCACCCGTGCGGAAATCGCTCAGGAACTGGGTTTCAAATCGCCCAATGCGGCGGAAGAACACCTCAAGGCACTGGCCCGCAAGGGTGCAATCGAGATGACGCCTGGCGCCTCCCGTGGCATTCGCATCCCAGGATTCGAAGCCAAGGCCGACGATTCCACCCTGCCGATCATTGGCCGGGTCGCAGCCGGCGCCCCGATTCTTGCGCAGCAACACATCGAAGAGTCCTGCAACATCAATCCCGCCTTCTTCCATCCGCGCGCCGACTACCTGCTGCGCGTCCATGGGATGAGCATGAAGGATGTTGGCATTTTCGACGGCGACCTGCTGGCGGTTCACACCACCCGCGAAGCCCGTAACGGTCAGATCGTGGTTGCGCGAATCGGCGACGAAGTGACCGTCAAGCGCTTCAAGCGTGACGGCAGCAAAGTCTGGCTGATCGCCGAGAACCCCGAGTTCGCCCCTATTGAAGTGAACCTTCAAGACCAGGAACTGGTGATCGAAGGCTTGAGTGTCGGCGTCATTCGCCGCTAAAGGAGGCACCATGCAGTTCCCACAGACATCACCACAGCAAACCCAACTGCCGTTGTTCGAAGCGTTCATGGCACAGCCATTGGCGCCGATTCTGAAAGACGTAGTCGAGTCCCCCTGGAGCGCCGAACCTGACGTTTTCAGCGAGCTGTCACTGCGTGGTGCAACCGGGAACTGCCTGAGCCTTCTGGCACCGATCCTCAGGGAATTGAGCCAGGACCAGGATGCACGCTGGCTGACACTGATCGCGCCGCCCGCCAGCCTGACCCAAGCCTGGCTGCGAGATGCCGGCCTCAACCGCGAGCGCATTCTGTTGCTGCAACCGCGGGGCACCCAGAGCGCCCAGCAACTGACCTGCGAAGCCCTGCGCCTGGGTCGTAGCCACACGGTGGTCAGCTGGATCAACCCGTTGAGCCCCCAATCGCGGCAACAACTGATCAGCGCCGCCCGCACCGGGGACGCTCAGAGCCTGAATATTCGACTGGGTTAACCGACAAGCAAGACGCGCGCTTCACCGCGCCAGGCTTCTCCAGGGACAGAGAAGCCGATGAGTAACGACATCAAGAAAAGCGACAGACGGGGGTCAATGAAGAACCCGCGACCCCTCTTCCTTGTCGAATTCGCCCTCAACCAGGCGACCGGCCATCTGAACACCGACGCTCAACATCGCCTTGGCGACTTCCACGTGCTGCCCTTGCAGGAATGCCTTGGCGTCCTCGGAGAAATCCAAAGTAACCAGAGAACCCTCGTCCTCGGCCCTGCGCAGCTCGATACGGCCGTCTGGTAACTCGACAATTTCTAGAAAGGACGTTGGCATAAAGGACTGTTCTCCACGAAAGGCGGGGATTATATAGGCATCGGCCTGGCTTCGCTCGGGATCTTGACCAGATGCCATCCCAAAACTGTTTCTGTCAGCACTCGTTCAGGCCTTCGCGAAAGCGGATCGCCAATCCTTTCAGATTCTGACGCCAGCTCTCCAACTCCTCCCGACTCAGCTCTTCCGGCGCTTCCTCTTCATCCAGATTGACAGCCAGGATCAGTGGCTGGGTCACGTCCCCTTTCGGCTTGTGGGGCGCGCGCGGCGGCTGAAACAACGCAGCATGGGCAGCCAACAACTTGGCCAACCAGGTTTCCGGATTATTGGCCAGTTCGACCAGCTCAGCCATTTCCGGAATGGCGATGGTTTCCAGCACCTCGCGAGTCAGCAACAACTCCGCACGGGGCGCATTGGCCTGAGGCAAGCGATAGAAACCGGCGATTTCGTGACACAGACCCAACAGCGCGCCGTACAGGTGAAACAGCGCGGATTCGCGTCCAGCCTGGATCAGCGCCAGCGAATTCATCGCCCGCCCCTCTTCAGTGCGGGCCAGTGCTTCGAGCGACAAGCCGGCGAAATAAATCTTCTGATTGGTGCGGGTATACAGTTCGTGGGCCATGACGGCAGCCTCCACAACGAAATAATTGCTTCATGCAGGTTGGACAGTGTCGTGGATCAGCCGATCCAACCGCAAGCCCCCCCTTTTTTTTACAGGAGCACAACAAAGGCCGCATGAAAACCCGAGGGTTCTCATGCGGCCTTTTCATTGCTGTGACGCTTTACGCTTTCGCAGCTGGACGCTTGTCTTCGACCGTCCACTTGCCACCATCGTAGAACGCTTTCCAGCCAGTCGGCTTACCGTCAACCTCAGTCTGCACGTACTGTTCCTTGGTCTTGCGACTGTAACGAATCACAGTCGGGAGGCCATCCGGATCTTTCTTCGGCGCTTCGCAGAGGAAGTGATACTTCGGATCGATCTCATCCTTGTGCGGGATGATTTCCATCACCAGCGGAGCACGAGTCTCACGGTTTTTCGGGAACTGGCTGGCCGCCAGGAACAGGCCGGATGCACCGTCGCGCAGGATGTAGGTGTCGTTGACCTTTTCGCATTTCAGCTCAGGCATCTTCACCGGATCCATCTTCGGCGGCGCCGCGTCACCGCTCTTCAGCAGTTTGCGGGTGTTCTTGCAGGTGGCATTGGTGCAACCGAAGAACTTGCCGAAACGGCCGGTCTTGAGTTGCATCTCGCTGCCACACTTGTCGCACTCCAGGCTCGGACCTTCATAGCCCTTGATGCGATAAGTGCCCTCTTCGATTTCGTAGCCATCGCAATCCGGGTTGTTACCGCAGATGTGCAGCTTGCGCTTTTCATCGAGCAGGTAGGCATCCATCGCCGTGCTGCAGATCGGGCAACGATGCTTGCCACGCAACACCAGCGATTCCGATTCACCCTCGTCGTCCGCAGCGATCTCGTCGCCCGGCACCAGGTTGACGGTGGCCTTGCAGCGCTCTTTCGGCGGCAGGCTGTAGCCCGAGCAACCGAGGAACACACCAGTCGATGCGGTACGAATCTGCATCGGCCGGCCGCAAGTGGTGCACGGAATGTCAGTCATGACAGGCTGATTGGCACGCATGCCGTGTTCCGGGCTTTCGGCCACTTCGAGTTTCTTCTTGAAGTCACCGTAGAACTCGTCGAGCACGTTTTTCCAGTCGCGTTCGCCCTGGGCCACGTCATCGAGGTGCTCTTCCATGCCGGCGGTGAAGCCGTAGTCCATCAGGTTGGAGAAGCTCTCAGCCAGACGCTCGGTGACGATGTCGCCCATCTTTTCCGAGTAGAAACGACGGTTGTGCAGCGCCACATAGCCGCGGTCCTGGATGGTCGAAATGATCGCCGCATAGGTCGAAGGACGACCGATGCCGCGTTTTTCCATTTCTTTTACCAGGCTGGCTTCCGAGTAACGTGCCGGCGGCTTGGTGAAGTGCTGGGTCGGATCAAGCTTGATCAGCTTCATCGCGTCGCCCTGGGCCATGTCCGGCAGTACGTCGTCATCACCTGGCTTGGCGATTTGCGGCATGACGCGGGTGTAACCGTCGAACTTCAGGATGCGGCCCTTGGCGCGCAGCTCGAAGTCGCCGGCACCCACAGTGACCGTGGTCGACAGGTATTGCGCCGGCAGCATCTGGCAAGCGAGGAACTGGCGCCAGATGAGCTCGTAGAGGCGCTCAGCGTCACGCTCCATGCCCGACAGCTTGCTTGGCTCGGTATTGGCGTCGGACGGACGAATCGCTTCGTGAGCCTCTTGTGCGCCTTCCTTGCTGCTGTAGACGTTCGGGGTTTCCGGCAGGTACTTCTTGCCGAACTCGCCTTCAATATAGGTACGCGCCATCGCCACGGCATCAACCGAAAGGTTGGTGGAGTCGGTACGCATATAGGTGATATAGCCAGCTTCGTACAAACGCTGGGCCATCATCATGGTCTTCTTCACACCGAAGCCCAGGCGGTTACTCGCGGCCTGCTGCAGGGTGGAGGTGATGAATGGCGCCGACGGCTTGCTGCTGGTCGGCTTGTCTTCGCGCTTGACGATGCTGTAGCTGGAAGCCTTGAGCTTCTCCAGCGCGGCCATGGCCTGGGTTTCGTTGAGCGGCTTGAAGGCTTCGCCCTTTTCGCGAGCCACGTCGAAACGCACGGTCGCGCCTTTGGCGGTACCGAGGTCGGCATGAACTTCCCAGTATTCTTCAGGGATGAACGCGCGGATTTCACGTTCACGCTCGACCACCAGCTTCACGGCAACCGATTGCACGCGACCGGCGGACAGACCGCGAGCGATCTTGGCCCACAGCAGCGGCGAAACCATATAGCCCACGACGCGGTCGAGGAAGCGACGCGCCTGCTGGGCGTTGACGCGGTCGATATCCAGCTCGCCCGGTTTCGAGAAGGCTTCCTGAATCGCCTTCTTGGTGATTTCGTTGAACACCACGCGCTTGTAGCGGGTGTCGTCACCACCGATGGCTTCGCGCAGGTGCCAGGCAATGGCTTCCCCCTCGCGGTCCAAGTCGGTTGCGAGATAGATGGTGTCAGCATCCTTGGCGAGCCGGCGCAGCTCTTCGATGACTTTTTCCTTGCCCGGGAGGATCTCGTACTTGGCTTTCCAGCCATGGTCCGGATCGACACCCATGCGTGCGACCAGCTGCTTGCGCGCTTTTTCTTTCGGCGACAGTGCCGGCACTTCACCCGCAGCAGCCTTGCCGCGCTTGGCGGCTGGCTCTTTGCTGGCGCTAGCCGAACCGCTGGTGGGCAGGTCTCGGATATGGCCGATACTCGACTTCACCACGTATTCGTTGCCCAAATACTTGTTGATGGTCTTGGCCTTAGCCGGGGATTCCACAATGACCAGCGATTTGCCCATGGATCAGAAAATTCCTGAATTCGAGAAGTGAAAGGCGGTTGGCGCCTGACGCGGCACCGCTATATATAGTGGCAACAAGGTGAGGTCAAGCGCAGGGTTTTGCGCGCACTCAGCTTATGCCTTGTTGAAAAGGCTTTCTTCGGCCTGCACCAAAGCAAAGCGTGGCACCTGTTCGCCGTCAACTTCGACGGACTCCAGGAACATGCTCAAGGGACGCACCCAAAAGCCGTAATCGCCATACAGGGCTTGATAGAAGACCACTTCTTCTTCGGTTTCCGAATGCCGCGCAACACTGAATACGCGGTACTGCGGACCTTTGTAATGTTGGTAGAGCCCAGGTTGTATCGGCATGCTTTGGCCCTCACTGAAATTTCTTCAAAATAAAAACAAAAATAAATCCGGAAAAACAAAAACCGGGGCACTTGGCCCCGGCTTCCATCAACGAGACGCTTAAACGCGTTCGAAGACGGTGGAGATGCCTTGGCCGAGACCAATGCACATGGTGGCTACCCCGAAGGTACCGCCATTCTGCTTCATCACATTGAGCAAAGTGCCGGAGATACGCGCACCAGAGCAACCGAACGGGTGACCCAGGGCGATCGCGCCGCCGTGCAGGTTAACCTTCTCGTTCATCTTGTCGAGCACTTTCAGATCTTTCAGCACTGGCAGGGCCTGTGCGGCGAAAGCTTCGTTGAGCTCGAAGAAGTCGATGTCGGAGATGCCCAGACCCGCGCGCTTCAGTGCTTTTTGTGTGGCCGGTACTGGACCATAGCCCATGATTGCCGGATCCACACCTGCCACCGCCATCGAGCGAATCACCGCCAGAGGCTGAATGCCCAGGTCCTGTGCACGCTGCGCCGACATCACGATCATGCACGAGGCACCATCGGTGATCTGCGACGAGGTACCGGCTGTCACGGTGCCGCCCTTTGGATTGAACGCTGGCTTGAGAGCCGCCAGGCTTTCCAGGGTGGTTTCCGGACGAATGGTTTCGTCGTAGTCGAAGGTTTTCAGGAAACCGTTCTCGTCATAGCCCTGCATCGGGATGATTTCGTCTTTGAACTTGCCTTCCACGGTCGCCTTGTGGGCGAGTTGGTGGGAGCGCACGCCGAAAGCGTCCTGTTGCTCGCGAGTGATGCCGTGCATCTTGCCCAGCATTTCCGCGGTCAAGCCCATCATGCCCGAGGCTTTCGCCGCGTACAGCGACATATGCGGGTTCGGATCGACACCGTGCATCATGCTCACGTGGCCCATATGCTCGACGCCACCAACCACGAAAACGTCACCGTTGCCGGTCATGATCGCTTGTGCAGCAGTGTGCAGAGCACTCATGGACGAGCCACACAGGCGGCTGACAGTCTGGCCGGCCGAAGTGTGCGGGATCTGGGTCATCAGCGACGCCATGCGCGCGATGTTCCAGCCCTGCTCCAGGGTCTGGTTCACACAGCCCCAGATCACATCTTCGACTTCGTTCGGGTCGACCTTGACGTTACGTTCCAGCAGTTTGCTGATCAGGTGCGCCGACATGTCTTCGGCGCGGGTGTTGCGGTGCATGCCGCCCTTGGAGCGGCCCATCGGAGTACGACCGAAGTCGACAATCACGACGTCTCTAGGATTCAAGCTCATAAGTTCACTCTCACTCTAGTTGGGGGCGCTTAACCGAAGAAGCTCTGGCCGTTCTTGGCCATTTCGCGCAGCTTCGCGGTCGGGTGGTACAGCGCGCCCAAATCAGCGTACTGGTCAGCCAGGGCAACGAACTCTGCCACACCGAGCGAGTCGATGTAACGCAGCGCACCGCCACGGAATGGAGGGAAACCAATACCGTAGACCAGACCCATGTCGGCTTCGGCAGCGGTTTCGACGATGCCGTCTTCCAGGCAACGCACGGTTTCCAGGCACAGCGGGATCATCATCCAGTTGATGATGTCTTCGTCGGTGACTTCGCGCTGCTCGTAAACGATCGGCTTGAGCACCTCCAGCACCGAAGGATCGGCAACTTTCTTCTGCTTGCCCTTCTTGTCGGTCTCGTAGGCGTAGAAGCCCTTGCCGTTCTTCTGGCCCAGGCGCTTGGCTTCATAGAGCACGTCGACGGCCGAGCGACGGTCGTCCTTCATGCGGTCCGGGAAGCCTTCAGCCATCACGTCACGACCGTGGTGGCCGGTGTCGATGCCGACCACGTCCATCAGGTATGCCGGGCCCATCGGCCAGCCGAATTTTTCCATGATCTTGTCGATACGGACGAAGTCCACACCGGCGCTGACCAGCTTGGCGAAACCGCCGAAGTACGGGAACAGGACGCGGTTGACCAGGAAGCCCGGGCAATCGTTGACGACGATCGGGTTCTTGCCCATTTTCTTGGCGTAGGCAACGGTGGTGGCAACCGCCAGCTCGCTGGACTTCTCACCACGGATCACTTCCACCAGCGGCATCATGTGCACCGGGTTGAAGAAGTGCATGCCGACGAAGTTTTCCGGACGCTTGAGGGCCTTGGCCAGCAAGGTGATGGAAATGGTCGAGGTGTTGGACGCCAGGATGGTGTCCTCCTTGACCTTGTCTTCGACTTCAGCCAGTACCGCTTGCTTGACCTTCGGGTTCTCGACGACCGCTTCGACCACCAGGTCCACGTGACCGAAGTCGCCGTAAGACAGGGTTGGACGGATGCCGTTGAGCACTTCAGCCATTTTCGCGGCGGTCATGCGACCTTTATCAACGCGGCCAACCAGCAGCTTGGCGGCTTCGGCCAGACCCTGCTCGATACCGTGCTCGTTGATGTCCTTCATCAGGATCGGCGTGCCTTTGGAAGCCGACTGATAGGCGATACCGCCACCCATGATGCCGGCGCCCAGTACGGCGGCCTGCTTCACGTCCTTGGCGATTTCGTCGTAGGCCTTGGCCTTTTTCTTCAGTTCCTGATCGTTCAGGAACAAGCCGATCAAGCTCTGCGCGGCAGAGGTCTTGGCCAGCTTCACGAAACCGGCAGCTTCAATTTCCAGCGCCTTGTCGCGACCGAAGTTCGCGGCTTTCTGGATGGTCTTGATCGCTTCAACCGGCGCCGGGTAGTTCGGGCCAGCCTGGCCGGCCACGAAACCCTTGGCGGTTTCGAAAGCCATCATTTGTTCGATGGCGTTCAGCTTGAGCTTTTCCAGCTTCGGCTGGCGCTTGGCCTTGTAGTCAAACTCGCCGGAGATGGCGCGCTTGATCAATTCCAGCGCGGCGTCCTGCAGCTGCTCAGGAGCAACCACTGCATCGACGGCGCCGACTTTCAGCGCGTCTTCAGGACGGTTTTCCTTGCCGGCGGCAATCCACTCGATGGCGTTGTCGGCACCGATCAGGCGCGGCAGGCGCACAGTACCGCCGAAGCCCGGGTAGATGCCCAGCTTGACTTCCGGCAGACCGATCTTGGCCTTGGTGGACATGACGCGGTAGTCCGCCGCCAGGCACATTTCCAGACCGCCACCCAACGCGATGCCGTTGATGGCAACAACAGTCGGGACGTTGAGGTCTTCGAAATCGCTGAAAATCTTGTTGGCTTCGAGGTTGCCAGCAACAAGTTCTGCATCCGGCAGCTTGAAGTTGTCGACAAATTCGGTGATGTCGGCGCCGACGATGAACACGTCCTTGCCACTGCTGACGATCACGCCCTTGATCGAAGCATCTGCCTTGATAGTGTCTACGGCCTGACGCAGTTCGTTCAGGGTTAGACGGTTGAACTTGTTGACGGACTCACCCTTGAGGTCGAACTTCAGTTCGACGATGCCACTTTCAAGAGCCTTAACCGTGATGGCTTTACCTTCGTAAATCATCAACTGATCTCCACGATATGGAAGCTGAACAGTACACGTCGGACGCAGGCGAATGGCTCGGCAGGGACGTTGATCGTCAATGCTACGCCCATTCCCCCGGCACACCCGCCAACGCGATAGTCGGGATTCTGTAGGAGCGGTCTGAAATACAAACGCTCAATTCATACGCCCGTTTGATTTGGGTACGTCACCTTCACGGAATTTCCGACAATTGTCAATCGCCTGAAAAACGGGTTGAAACGCGACTTTCCGGTCATTTCCGTACTGCGAAGACCTTAAACACGCCGAAGCATGCAAGGTCATTCATAGAATCAATTGTTAGAAAAGTCGCCCTAATTCGCTGCAGCCCGTGTTTAACAAGCTACGCTGGCGAAACCAAGGGGAAAATTGTGAACGCTTTTGGCGAATGCCCAGCGTAAGATCAGCCAACACCGATTTACCGGCCTGCCTGGCCAACCCGCCCGATGATTTTGTCGGGCTTTTTATTGCCTGATGATTTTTGCTGCTTGCGGTGTCAGGCCAATGCCTTGAGGGTGGCATCAATCTGTTGCAATACCTCGGCCTCGCCCTTCTCGCCCCAATACAGGGCGATTATTTGCTTGTCAGCCTCGACCTTGAAGACATTGCCTGGCAATTTCTCGAAATGATCGAGTAGCGACCGATCTTCACAGATTTCCTGCCATTGATTGACCCAGACACCCGGTGATTTTTGCCAGTAACTCCAGCACGCCGGCCGACTGCCACGCCGCGGACGATGGTACTGGGCGCAGGGGCTCGGCGGCTCCTGGCTGAGCCAGTGCGGCCATTCCTGAGGTGCCAGTTGCATGGCCAGCCCGATGCGCCGAGCCTCCATCCGCAAGGCTATGCGCCCGCTCTGAACTCGCGACGGCCGCAACCATGCCAGCGGACTCAGCACCACCAGCAGGATTGACACCACTATCCAGACCGTCATATCTGTACTCCCGAATTTGAATGAGCCCATTGTGTCACTTTGGAGCCAATGCGCTTGAAACCAGCCATACTTACCAATATTGCATCCCTCAGGAGGAGCACCTCATGCCCTACAACCATATTCTGGTCGCTGTAGATCTGACCGAAGAGTGCGACCCTGTGATTCACCGCGCTCGCGAACTGTCGGTGAGCAACGGTGCGAAATTGTCGCTGGTGCACATTGTCGAACCGATGGCGATGGCCTTCGGCGGCGACGTGCCGATGGACCTGTCACAACTGCAACAGCAGCAGTTCGATCAGGCCAAGGAGCGCCTTGACCGCTTGATCCTGAAATATCCGGAGCTCTCCAGGGAATACAGCCACCTGACCTACGGCCAGCCACGCCAGGAGATCCACCACCTGGCCAAGGAGCAAACCTGCGACCTGATCGTGGTGGGCAGCCATGGCCGGCATGGCCTGGCACTGCTGCTGGGCTCCACCGCCAATGACGTGCTGCACGGCGCGCCTTGCGATGTGCTGGCGGTGCGCCTGCAGAACAAATCCTGACGCTGTACATCACCTGTAGGAGCGAGCCTGCTCGCGATGAGGCACTGTCAGTCGATATCAACATTGACTGACAGGCCGCCATCGCGAGCAAGCTCGCTCCCACATTGAAACCGTAACAACCTTCAAATCTTCATACGAAAAGCCCGGCGCTCATCACTGAGCGCCGGGCTTTTTTATTGCAGCGTCAATCAGGCATCCAGCTCGGCCCAACGCTCGACCATGATGTCGAGTTCAGCCTGCAACTGCTCCAACTGAGCGATCACCGCAGCGGACTCGGCAGCAGGACGCTGGTAGAAACCCGCATCCGCCATCTGTGCTTCAACGGCGGCAATCTGCTGCTCCATGGCTTCGATCTGCCCCGGCAACGCTTCCAGCTCGCGCTGCAACTTGTAGCTGAGCTTTTTCTTTGCCACTGGCGCTTCGACCGCTGCCGCTACCGGGGCAGGCTCGGCCTTCACCACCGCGGAGTTCAGGTCGGCCTTGCCGGACTTGCTCTCGGTCACGCCCAGCAGGCGCGGCGAGCCGCCCTGGCGCAGCCAGTCCTGATAGCCACCGACGTACTCGCGAACCTTGCCTTCACCTTCGAAGACCAGGGTGCTGGTAACCACGTTGTCGAGGAATGCCCGGTCGTGGCTGACCATCAGTACGGTGCCGTTGAAGGTCAGCAAGACCTCTTCGAGCAATTCGAGGGTTTCAACGTCGAGGTCGTTGGTCGGTTCGTCGAGTACCAGCAGGTTCGCCGGCTTGCTGAACAGCTTGGCCAGCAACAGACGGGCACGCTCACCACCGGACAGCGCCTTGACCGGCGTGCGGGCACGCTGCGGGCTGAACAGGAAGTCGCCGAGGTAGCTCAGCACGTGGCGGCTCTGGCCGTCGATATCGATGAAGTCGCGACCTTCGGCCACGTTGTCGATCACGGTTTTTTCCAGGTCCAGTTGATGGCGCAGCTGGTCGAAGTAGGCGACATCGATCCTGGTGCCCTCTTCCACTTTGCCACTGGTCGGTTGCAGGCCGCTGAGCATCAGCTTCAGCAACGTGGTCTTGCCGGTACCGTTGGCGCCGAGCAGGCCGATACGGTCACCGCGCTGCAGCACCATGGAGAAGTCCTTGATCAGGAACGGCCCGCCTGGGTGAGCGAAGCTCACATTCTCGAGCACCATGACCTGCTTGCCGGACTTGTCGGCGGTATCCAGCTGAATGTTGGCCTTGCCGGTACGCTCACGACGCTCGCTGCGCTCGACACGCAAGGCTTTCAGTGCACGCACGCGACCTTCGTTACGGGTACGACGGGCCTTGATGCCCTGGCGAATCCACACTTCTTCCTGGGCCAGGCGCTTGTCGAACAGCGCGTTGGCAGTGGCTTCGGCAGCGAGTTCAGCTTCCTTGTGCACGAGGAAACTGGCGTAGTCGCCGTTCCAGTCGATCAGGCCACCGCGATCCAGTTCCAGGATGCGGGTTGCCAGGTTCTGCAGGAAAGAACGGTCGTGCGTGATGAACAGCACGGCGCCCTGGAAATCCTTCAGCGCTTCTTCAAGCCAGGCGATGGCACCGATGTCCAGGTGGTTGGTCGGTTCGTCGAGTAGCAGCAGGTCCGGCTCGGACACCAGGGCCTGGGCCAGCAGGACGCGACGACGCCAGCCGCCGGACAACTCGGCGAGGGTCTTGTCGGCCGGCAATTGCAGGCGGCTCAGGGTGCTGTCGACGAGGGTCTGCAAGCGCCAGCCATCACGGGCTTCGAGGTCGTGCTGGACGTGCATCAGTTTGTCCAGATCGGCGTCGGTGACGATGTTCTGGCTCAGGTGGTGATATTCGGCGAGCAAGGCGCCAACGCCGTCCAGGCCTTCGGCCACCACGTCGAACACTGTCCGCTCGTCGGCCACCGGCAATTCTTGCGGCAATTCGCCGATCTTGAGCCCGGGTGCGCGCCAAACGGAGCCGTCATCGGGCTTCTGGTCGCCCTTGACGAGCTTCATCATGCTGGACTTGCCAGTGCCGTTGCGGCCGATGATGCACACCCGCTCACCACGGGCGATCTGCCAGGACACCTTGTCCAACAACGGCATAGCGCCGAAAGCAAGGGACACATCGCTGAATTTGAGCAGGGTCATGAGCTTCTCCAAAAACCGGGCGCGCATTCTACCTGACTTGAGGCTTCAGAAGGCCGGCAATTTCACTCTCGTAGCACTCTGCATGACAAATGTTGCGAACTGATGCGGGAAGACCCGCAAAGCTTTCACCGGCTGCTGGCAAAAGGCTAAGCTACAGACAATTCAGCGCGGGCCTGGCCCGTACTTGTCATGATTTTCTCTGCCCGGACGTCTCATGCGCAGTCGCCTTTTCAATCTTTTATCTGCTTTTTTACTGTCCGCCGCTGCCGTCCAATCCGTCCAGGCGGTGGACCTGTCCACCCAACGCCAGTATTACGATGAAGCCAAGCGCGCCTTGGCCAAGGGCGATAGCGGCCCGTATTTCCGTTACAGCCAGGCCCTCGCCGATTATCCGCTGGAACCCTACCTGGCGTACGACGAGCTGACCGCGCGCCTGAAAACCGCAAGCAACGCCGAAATCGAGAAATTCCTCGCCGAACACGGCGACCTGCCCCAGGCCAACTGGATGAAACTACGCTGGTTGCGCTGGCTGGCAGACCGGGGCGATTGGGCGACCTTCGTCAAGTATTACGACCCGAAAATGAACTTCACCGAACTGGACTGCCTGAATGCGCAGTACCAGATCAGCCACAACCTCAAAGCCGAAGGTTACGCCAACACCGAGAAACTCTGGCTGACCGGTAAATCCCAGCCCGAAGCCTGTGATGCCCTGTTCGGCATGTGGGCCGCCGATGGCCAGCTGACCGAGCAAAAACGCTGGGAACGCGCGAAACTCGCCGCCCAGGCGCGCAACTACCCGCTGGCCAACAGCCTGGTCAACGGCATGACCACCCTCGCCCCTCGCGGTCGCTTGCTGGTGGACGTGGCGCAGAAACCGGAACTGCTCAACCAGCCGTCACGCTTCACCCCGGCCGATGAAGCCATGTCCGACGTGGTCAGCCTCGGCCTGCGCCGCCTGGCTCGCCAGGACCCGGACAAGGCCATGGACCTGCTCGACGGTTACGCCAGCAGCATGCACTTCTCCCGGGATGAAAAAGTGGCGATCGCCCGGGAAATCGGGCTGACCCTCGCCAAACGTTTCGACGGCCGAGCCCTGGACGTCATGACCAAATACGATCCGGAGCTACGCGACAACACGGTTTCCGAATGGCGCCTGCGCCTGCTCCTGCGCCTGGCGCGCTGGGACGATGCCTATCAGTTGACCCGCCGCCTGCCCCAGGACCTGGCCACCACCAACCGCTGGCGTTACTGGCAGGCCCGCAGCCTGGAACTGGCGCAACCGCAGAATCCGGAAGCGCAGACGCTCTATAAAAGCCTGGCCCGCGAACGCGACTTCTATGGTTTCCTCGCCGCCGATCGCTCACAGTCGCCCTACTCGCTGCTCAACAAACCGCTGGTGCTCAGCCAGGCCACCATCAACAAGGTGCGCAACACTCCCGGCGTGCGTCGCGCCCTGGAATTCCACGCTCGCGGGCAAATTGTCGACGGTCGCCGCGAGTGGTACCACGTCAGCCGCCACTTCAGCCGCGACGAGATGGTCGCCCAGGCCAAACTGGCCTACGACCTGAAATGGTATTTCCCGGCGATCCGCACCATCAGTCAGGCGCAGTATTGGGATGACCTGGATATCCGTTTCCCGATGGCCCACCGCAATACGCTGGTGCGTGAAGCGAAGAACCGCGGCCTGCATCCGAGCTGGGCGTTCGCCATCACCCGCCAGGAAAGTGCGTTCATGGACGACGCCCGCTCCGGGGTCGGCGCCTCGGGCCTGATGCAACTGATGCCCGCCACCGCCAAGGAAACCGCGCGCAAGTTCAGCATTCCCTACAGCTCGCCACAGCAACTGCTGGATCCGGACAAGAACATCCAGCTCGGCGCCGCTTACCTGAGCCAGGTGCACAGCCAGTTCAACGGCAACCGCGTCCTCGCCTCCGCCGCCTACAACGCCGGCCCCGGCCGCGTACGCCAATGGCTGCGCGGTGCCGATCACCTGAGTTTCGACGTGTGGGTGGAAAGCATTCCGTTCGACGAAACCCGCCAGTACGTGCAAAACGTGCTGTCGTATTCGGTGATCTATGGCGACAAGCTCAACTCACCGCAGCCGATCGTGGATTGGCATGAGCGGTATTTTGATGATCAATAAGAGGAGCAGCGGCAAGCTTTAAGCTACAAGCCGCAAGCTGTTCTGGTAAACCGCAATAAAAATGCCCGCATTGAAAGATGCGGGCATTTTTATTGCGCTTTTCTTAGCCGGTTATTTGGTCGGAAACGGCATTCTGCCCATCACTGAACTGCAACGCCGCCAACCGCGCATACAAGGCATTGCTGGCAATCAGTTCCTGATGCGTGCCCACCGCCACCAGTTTCCCCTGGTCCATCACCGCGATTCGGTCGGCGTTTTTCACCGTGGCCAGGCGATGGGCGATCACCAGGGTGGTTCGATTCTTCATCAGGCCCGGCAGTGCCTGCTGGATCAGGTGCTCGCTTTGGGCGTCGAGGGCGCTGGTGGCTTCGTCCAGGAGCAGGATCGGGGCGTCCACCAGCAACGCGCGGGCGATGGCCAGGCGTTGGCGCTGGCCGCCGGACAAGCCGAGGCCGCCGTCCCCCAGATGAGTCTGGTAACCGTTGGGCATGGCTTCGATAAAGTCATGGGCGTAAGCGATTTTTGCTGCTTCCTGCACCTCGGCCAAGGTCGCCTGCGGATTGCCGTAGCGAATGTTTTCTTCAATGCTGCCGAAAAACAGCGCCGGAGTCTGCGATACCAGAGCGAAACAGCGGCGCAGGTCCAGCGGATCGAGTTGAGTCAACGGCACGCCATCGAGCAGGATGCGCCCCTGCGCGGGGTCGTAAAAACGCAGCAGCAAGTCATACACCGTGGATTTGCCGGCCCCTGATGGCCCGACCAGCGCCAGCGTCTCACCGGCATTGATGGTCAGGCTCAACCCGTCGACGGCATAGCTTTCCGGCCGCGACGGGTAGGAAAAACGCACATTGTGCAGTTGCAGTTGGCCATCGACCCGCTCCGGCAGTTTCACCGCGCCCGCCACCGGGGGCAGGATGATGTTTTCCGAACGCAGCAATTCGGCAATCCGCTCGGCCGCGCCGGCTGCCCGCTGCAATTCACCAATCACTTCGCTCAAGGTGCCGAACGCGCTGCCGACGATCAGGCTGTAGAACACGAACGCCGCCAGCTCGCCAGCGGAGATTCGCCCGGCGATGACGTCCATGCCGCCAACCCAGAGCATCACCCCCACCGCACCCAGGACCAGCACGATCACCAGGGTAATCAACCACGCCCGCTGGAAGATGCGCTTGCGTGCGGTGTTGAACGCATCTTCCACCGTCACGGCAAACCGGCGCTCGTCCTGGGCCTGATGGTTGTAGGCCTGCACGGTCTTGATCTGCCCCAGGGTTTCCGACACATAGCTGCCGATGTCGGCAATCCGGTCCTGGCTCAGACGTGAGAGGTTACGCACCCGGCGCCCGAAGATCAGGATCGGCGCGATCACCAGGGGCAAGGCGACCACCACGATGCTGGTGAGCTTGGGGTTGGTGATGAACAACAGGACGATACCGCCGATCACCATCAACAGATTGCGCAGGAACAATGACAGCGAAGAGCCGATGACCGACTGCAGCAGCGTGGTGTCGGCGGTCAGGCGGGACTGGATTTCCGAGCTGCGATTGTCTTCGTAAAACCCCGGGTGCAGGTAAATCAGATGATTGAACACGTTGCGCCGGATGTCGGCGACACAGCGCTCGCCGATCCACGACACCAGGTAAAACCGTGCAAAGGTTCCGATCGCCAACCCCGCCACCAGCAGCATGAACAGACCGATGGACTGATTGAGCAGGTGCGGTGACTGGGTCATGAACCCCTTGTCCACCAGCAGACGGATGCCCTGCCCCATGGACAAGGTAATGCCGGCGGTGGCGATCAACGCCAGCAAGGCGCCAAAGGCCTGCCAGCGATACGGCGCGATGAAACGACTGGCCAGGCGAATGGCACGGCGGTGACGGGCAGAGAGCATCGTAATCATCCTGGACAAGGCAGTCATTAGGGTCAGCCTATACCGCTCAATGGGGTGGCTCGCTGCAAATCACAATGAGTCGGGTTGATTATGTCCACCAACACTAGAGGCTAGACATTATTGGTCTAAAGTTCGGGTAGCCAGGCGAAGGCATTTCTGCTGGACTGGTTCTGTCCCCCCGGAAAGATCGCAGGGAGTTGTCATAGCCCGGTCACCTGGTGGTTCTACAGTAAGCTAACAACCTGATGAGGAGACAGGCCATGTCCTTGCAACACAGCAGCGATGACAAGATTCAAGTGATCCGCACGCAACCAGACCAGTCTCTGGGTTGCTCGATTATTGACGAGCAGGGCCGCGAAGTACCGATCACTGAAGAAATGATCCAGAAAGCTTGCAGCGAACTGGAAAAGCGATTGGTCAAACCTGCCGAACAAAAGTGATATAGCCACCGTCTTCTTGACCCGGCCCTTTGTTGGCCGGGTTTTTTATGCCTGCTTATCCAATCCGGGGCCGCCACGGCCTATCAGATTGCCGTCGCCCCCAACGCCGCCACAATTTTCTGCAACTCAGGCGCATCTCCCTCGATTCGCACCTGCAACCCGTCGATCTCACGGCGCGACGGGTATTGCTTGCGCAGCACATCGAATGCCGCACGCTGTTCGCTGACATTGCCGACAAGGCTGCGACGGAAATCCGCATCGTCACGACGCGGGTCATACACGCCACGGCACAGCATGGCCAACGCCCAGGCCGGGTCGCTTTGCGCATTGAGGGTCACGTGCGACAGCCACGGTGCCGGCAGCAAATCGCCCAGGCTGACGCGGGCCGGTTGCCCGAGGAAATCGCAATAGGCCTGATAGATCTGCGCGGTCCCCCGCTGCTTGCCGTCGAGGCTGTAGCCGGCAATGTGTGGCGTTGCCAGCACGCAGAGTTCGGCCAGCGCCACGTCGACTTCTGGCTCGCCTTCCCAGACATCGAGCACTGCTTGCAGGTCTTCGCGCTCCAGCAGCACATCGCGCAGCGCCGCGTTGTTGACCACCGGCCCGCGACTGGCATTGATCAGCCAGGTGCCGGACCTGAGCTGGTTCAGGCGTTTTTCATCGAACAAATGCCAGGTCGATTGCGGACCCTGTTTAGTCAATGGCGTGTGCAGGCTGATGACGTCGCACTCGTCGATGATCTGCTCGAGGCTGACGTAATCCCCACCTTCTGCAGCTTGCCGAGGTGGATCGCACACCAGCACCTTCCAGCCCAGGCCTTGCAGGACCTTGACCAGCCGTCCACCCACTTCGCCGGCACCAAGCACGCCGTAGGTACGCCGGGTCAGGTCGACACCTTCGATTTCGGCCAGGGTCAGCAGACTGCCGAGCACATAGTCGACCACGCCGCGGGCATTGCAGCCTGGTGCGCTGGACCAGGTGATACCGGTCTGCTGAAAGTAATTCAGGTCCAGATGATCGGTGCCAATGGTGCACGTACCGACAAAGCGCACCTTGCTGCCCTCTAGCAGCGCGCGATTGACGTTGGTCACCGAGCGCACCAACAGCACATCGGCCTGCTCGACCGTGGCACGGTCGATGGCGCGACCCGGTACCCGGCGGATTTCTCCGAAGCCTCCGAAGAAGGCATCGAGCAGGGGGATATTTTCGTCGGCAACAATCAGCATGGCAGGCTCCTTTGGCGGATCGGCAGTTTAGGCGTAGATACCTCATCGCGCCTAGCACGCCGCTCGCAGATGATTACAAATCCACAACACGGGTCTTTTCCTGACTGGCGCGTCAACGCGTAGAATGCGCGCCTGTGCATCAATACCTTTTGGACGTTTCGCCATTGAATCCTGTAATTGAGAATACCGCCGCCATTGCTCCGGCGCGGACGACACCTGTTCGCCTGGAGCTCAAAGGCCTGCTCAGCCTGGCCCTGCCCATCATGATCGCGCAACTGGCGACCACGGCCATGGGCTTCGTCGATGCGGTGATGGCCGGCCGCGTCAGCCCCCGGGACCTGGCCTCGGTGGCCCTGGGCAACTCGATCTGGATTCCGGTCTACCTGTTGATGTCCGGCGTCCTGCTGGCAACCACACCCAAGGTCGCGCAACGCTTTGGCGCCGGGCAGCTTGACGAAATCGGCCCGCTGGTACGCCAGGCGCTGTGGCTGGCACTGTGCGTCGGGTTGATCGGCAGTGGCCTGCTGCTCGGCGCCGAGCCGATCCTGCACTGGATGAAAGTCGACCCACAATTGATCGAGCCGAGCATGGGTTACCTGCACGGGATCGCCTTCGGCTTGCCGGGCATGGCGTTCTATTACGTGCTGCGCTGCTACAGCGATGGCATGGGGCGGACCCGTCCGAGCATGGTCATCGGCTTGTGCGGGCTACTGCTGAACATTCCGCTGAACTACACGTTGATCTATGGCCATTTCGGCGCACCGGCCCTGGGCGGCGTCGGTTGTGGCTGGGCCAGCGGCATCGTGATGTGGTTCATGGCGTTGAGCATGGCCGGCTGGACCTTCTGGGCCCCCTTCTATGCCCGCACCCGTGTGCTGGTGCGCTTCGATCGGCCAAAATGGGCCGTGATCAAGCGCCTGGTCAGCATCGGCCTGCCGATCGGTATCGCCGTGTTTGCCGAGTCCAGCATCTTCGCGGTCATTGCCCTGTTGATCGGCAGTCTCGGCTCTACCGTGGTGGCCGGGCACCAGATCGCCCTGAATATCAGCTCGTTGCTGTTCATGATTCCTTACTCGCTGGGCATGGCGGTGACCGTGCGCGTCGGCCAGGCACTGGGGGCCGGCAATCCCTGGCAGGCGCGCTTCGCGGCGAAGGTCGGGCTCGGCGCGGCACTGGTGTTCGCGGCGTTCTCGGCAGCCCTGATCCTGCTCCTGCGCGAACCTATCGCCTCGATCTACACGCCTGACAAGGCCGTGATCCAGATTGCGTCGATGTTGATTGTGTATGCCGCGCTGTATCAGTTTTCCGATGCCATCCAGGTGATCTGCGCGGGCGCGCTGCGTGGATACCAGGACACCCGGGTGACGATGATCCTGACCCTGTTCGCCTATTGGGGTATCGGCTTGCCGGTCGGTTACGTGCTGGGACTGACCGATTGGTTCGGTCCGGCCAGCGGCCCGAGCGGGCTATGGGAAGGATTGATTGCCGGCTTGAGCTGCGCGGCGCTGATGCTGTCGATCCGCCTGACGCTCAGTGCGCGCAGGCGAATTCGTAACAGCCGCTCGGCGGGTTGACTGCACAAACAAAAAGACCTGCTTTTGCAGGTCTTTTTTTTGGCTACCGTTAAACGGACTTCTTGCGAATCCAGTAGAGGTAGGTGCCCTCATCTTCGTGCTGCGCCACCAGTTCATGGTCGAGAAACACGCAGAACTTGGGAATGTCGCGACGGGTCGACGGATCAGTGGCGATCACCTTGAGCAGGCCGCCGGGCACCAGGTCACGGATGTGCTGGTGCAGCATCATCACCGGCTCGGGGCAGTTGAGGCCGGTGGCGTCGAGGGTGCCGTCTACCGGCGTATCAAGCATTTCACTCATGATTCACTCCTGAAACTGGCCGGCATTGTCGCGCATTGCCGGGTTTGTGGCGAGGGAGCTTGCTCCCTCGCCACAAAAGCCATGGATGGATATCAGCGGGATTTCGGCTTCTTCACATCCAGTCGACGCAAATGGCAGGTCACTTCCTCGCGGTCGTGGTACAGCTGCTTGCAGCCGATCTCAACCTTGATGCCCCGGGCCTTGAAGCCATCGGCAATGCGCTCGAGCAAGCGCTTCACTTCGGCATAGCGCTGTTTCATCGGCAGCTTGAGGTTGACCACCGCTTCGCGGCAATGCCCCTCGCCAATCCACTCTTCCAGCATCGCGGCGTTGCGCGCCGGCTTCTCGACGATGTCGCAGACCATCCAGTCCACCGGTTGCTTGGGCTTGAAGGTAAAACCGTCAGCCATCAAGTGCTGCACCAGACCGGTGTCCATCAGGCTTTCGGCCATCGGGCCGTTGTCGATGGCGGTCACCAGCATGCCGCGATTGACCAGTTGCCAGGTCCAGCCACCGGGGGCGGCCCCGAGGTCGACGCCGGTCATGTCGCCGTGCAGGCGCTCGTCCCACTGATCGCGCGGGATGAAGTGGTGCCAGGCCTCTTCCAGCTTGAGGGTCGAGCGGCTCGGCGCCTCGCGGGGGAATTTCAATCGCGGAATGCCCATCGGCCACATCGCCGAGTTGTTCGACTCCGCCAGGCCCATGAACACTTCGCGGCCGCTCTTGAACGTCAGCAGCAGGCGCGGCTTGTGAGCGTCTTCCACCAGCTTGCCGGCGGCCATCAGCGCCTTGCGCAGGTGAACTTCGAATTTCTTGCAGAAGTTCGACAGTTCCTTGCCGTCGTTGGTGTCGACCATTTCCAGCCACAGGCTGCCGCACAGCGGAAAGTCCGCCATATGCGCCAGGATCACGCTGATGCGGTCGGTTTCCGGCAGATCGATGAATATCCCCCGAGCCCACTGGCGCGGGAAGATCAGCTCGGCGAAACGCTGCCCGCGCATCAGGCGCTCGGCGCCGTCTTCTTCGGTGCAGACAAACTCGGCGCAGGCAGTTGCAGCCTTGGCCTTGGCATATCCGGCCACGTTCAAGCGCGCAGCGAGGTCGGAAATCTCGGAACAGACTTCGCCTTCGAAGCCCGGCCGGCAATGCATAAAAAGGGTGTTCATTCTTACTCCTGGGCAGATGGCGAGACATTCAACCACTGCGCGATGCCCAGGCTTGCTCTACAGCAAAGCCTGTCACGAAAACCGGCGCATGATAGCCGACTTCGGAACCCAGGGTCTGTTAACGCTTGCTGTCGACCGCGACGCAGCCCCATTTTCCGCTGGGCAAGGCGCGAGGAACGCAGTTTGGTTGTTCCAAATAAGTTCCGAGCAACGCCGCCCAGCGGAAAATGGGGCGCGTCCCTTCGGGTTGCGCGCCAAAGTGTGCGAGGCCGCGTTGCGGGATTTGCCAAGGGAACAACCATTGGCGGCATCCCGCGCCTTGCCTCGCACACTTTGGCATCGCAACGCGGTTCGACAGCAAGCGTTAACAGACCCTGGACTTGCCCATAGAGTCCAGTTATTAGCCTTAAGCACCAAAGAGGGCTAGGTTTAGTCCTCTATCCGTTCCCTCTGTCCGTAGCCGTGCGGACTCAAAGGAGTGATCGCAATGCCGTCCCTCGATAGCCTGAATACGCTCAAGACCCTGCAAGTCGGCAACAAGACCTACCACTACTTCAGCCTGCCCGATGCCGCCAAAAGCCTGGGTGATCTGGACAAGTTGCCGATGTCGTTGAAAGTCCTGCTGGAAAACCTGCTGCGCTGGGAGGACGAAAAAACCGTCACCGGCGCCGACCTCAAGGCACTGGCCGCGTGGCTCAAGGAGCGTCGCTCCGACCGCGAAATCCAGTACCGCCCGGCGCGGGTGCTGATGCAGGACTTCACCGGCGTACCGGCGGTTGTCGACCTGGCCGCCATGCGCGCGGCGATGGCCAAGGCCGGCGGCAATCCGCAGCGGATCAACCCGCTGTCGCCGGTGGACCTGGTGATCGACCACTCGGTGATGGTCGACAAGTTTGCCAGCAGCAGCGCCTTCGAGCAGAACGTCGACATTGAAATGCAGCGCAATGGCGAGCGCTATGCGTTCCTGCGCTGGGGCCAGAGTGCCTTCGACAATTTCAGCGTGGTGCCGCCGGGCACCGGGATCTGCCACCAGGTGAATCTTGAATACCTCGGCCGCACGGTCTGGACCAAGGACGAGGACGGCCGCACCTACGCCTTCCCCGACACTTTGGTGGGCACCGATTCCCACACCACCATGATCAACGGCCTCGGCGTGCTCGGCTGGGGCGTCGGCGGTATCGAGGCGGAAGCGGCAATGCTCGGGCAACCGGTGTCGATGCTGATTCCGGAAGTCATCGGTTTCAAACTCACCGGTAAGCTCAAGGAAGGCATCACCGCCACCGACCTGGTGCTGACCGTGACCCAGATGCTGCGCAAGAAAGGCGTGGTGGGCAAATTCGTCGAATTCTACGGCGACGGCCTTGCCGACCTGCCCCTGGCCGACCGTGCGACCATCGCCAACATGGCCCCGGAATACGGCGCCACCTGCGGTTTTTTCCCGGTGGACGACATCACGCTGGACTACCTGCGCCTGTCCGGACGGCCCCTGGAAACGGTGCAACTGGTCGAGGCCTACAGCAAGGCCCAGGGCCTGTGGCGCCTGCCCGGCCAGGAACCGCTGTTCACCGACAGCCTGGCGCTGGACATGGACAGCGTCGAAGCCAGCCTCGCCGGGCCAAAACGCCCACAGGACCGGGTGTCGCTGCCCAATGTCGCGCAAGCGTTCAGCGACTTCGCCGACCTGCAATTCAAGCCCACCAACAAGGAAGAAGGCCGCCTGGAAAGTGAAGGCGGTGGCGGTGTTGCCGTCGGTAATGCCGATATGGCCGGCGAAGTGGATTACGACTACGAAGGCCAGACCTATCGCCTGAAAAACGGCGCCGTGGTCATCGCCGCGATCACCTCCTGCACCAACACCTCCAACCCCAGCGTAATGATGGCGGCCGGACTGGTGGCGAAGAAGGCCGTGGAAAAAGGCCTGAAACGCAAACCCTGGGTGAAGAGCTCGCTGGCCCCCGGCTCGAAAGTGGTCACCGACTACTACAAGGCGGCCGGGCTGACCCATTACCTTGACGAATTGGGCTTTGCCCTGGTCGGCTATGGCTGCACCACCTGCATCGGCAACTCGGGACCGCTGTCGGAGCCCATCGAGAAAGCCATCCAGCAAGCCGACCTCACCGTGGCCTCCGTGCTCTCAGGCAATCGCAACTTCGAAGGCCGGGTGCATCCACTGGTTAAAACCAACTGGCTGGCCTCCCCGCCGCTGGTAGTGGCCTACGCGCTGGCCGGCACGGTGCGCACCGACCTCAGCCGCGAGCCGCTAGGCGATGACAAGGACGGCAAGCCGGTTTACCTGCGTGACATCTGGCCAAGCAGCAAGGAAATTGCCGACGCAGTGAATCAGGTCAACACCGCCATGTTCCACAAGGAATACGCCGAAGTGTTTGCCGGTGACGCGCAATGGCAGGCGATCAAGGTTCCGCAGGCGGCGACCTATGTCTGGCAGGACGACTCGACTTACATCCAGCACCCGCCGTTCTTCGACGACATCGGCGGCCCGCCGCCCGTGGTCAAGGATGTCAACGGCGCCAGGATCCTCGCACTGCTCGGCGACTCGGTGACCACCGACCACATCTCCCCGGCCGGCAACATCAAGGCCGACAGCCCGGCAGGGCAATACCTGCGCGACAAAGGCGTGGAGCCGAGGGACTTCAACTCCTACGGCTCACGGCGTGGCAACCATGAAGTGATGATGCGCGGCACCTTCGCCAACATTCGCATACGCAACGAAATGCTCGGCGGCGAAGAAGGCGGCAACACCCGCTACATTCCCACTGGCGAGAAAATGCCGATCTACGACGCCGCCATGCGTTATCAGGCTTCAGGTACCCCGCTGGTGGTGATCGCCGGCCAGGAATACGGCACCGGCTCGAGTCGCGACTGGGCCGCCAAGGGCACCAACCTGCTGGGGGTGAAAGCGGTCGTCGCCGAAAGCTTCGAACGGATTCACCGCTCCAACCTGGTCGGCATGGGCGTACTGCCGTTGCAGTTCAAGCTGGATCAGAACCGCAAGAGCCTGAAGCTCAACGGCAGTGAAATCCTGGACATCCTCGGCTTGACCGGCGTCGAGCTGACGCCACGGATGAACCTGACGCTGGTCATCACCCGCGAAGACGGCAGTAGCGAGAAGATCGAGGTGTTGTGCCGCATCGATACGCTCAATGAGGTGGAGTACTTCAAGTCCGGAGGGATTTTGCATTACGTGTTGCGGCAGTTGATCGCGTCCTGACCGACCGCTGACAAAGACACCGCCTTCGGGCGGTGTTTTTGTTTGGGCCACGCTTATAATCGCAGCCCTCAGGATACCCCCATCTGTGGCGAGGGAGCTTGCTCCCGCTCGACTGCGAAGCAGTCGCCAGCCCTGCAGATGCATTTCATCTGGCACAACGGGTTGATTGTTATTGGGGCCGCTTCGCAACCCAGCGGGAGCAAGCTCCCTCGCCACAAAAGCTGTTCATCTCTAAGGACTTCAAATGATTGCCCTGCCATGGACGTTTCTGGCCCTGCTTTCCTTCGGCTACGGCCTGGCGCTGACCTACGGCCATCTCGGCTGGCTCTCGGCAATTTCGGTGTTCTTGTTGCTGGTCGCCGGCGCAGCGGTTCGCCAACGCGAGATCCCTTTTGTCCGCTACCTCGGCCACGGACTGTTCATCGTCCTGGCCCTGGCCTTGGCGACGCATTGGCTACCCGGTTTCTATAACGGTCGCGGTATCAATCCCCAACGCTTTACCGACGATGCCGTGTCATTCGCCATGCACCTGAATCTGGACAAACCGCTGATCGGCTTCTGGCTGTTACTGGTTTGTCCGTGGATTGTCGGCCGACGTTCGCTTCGGTTGTCCCTGTATGCCACCGCACTGGCACTGACCTTGAGCGCCGTGCTGGCATTGGGCGGCGCGCTGTTGCTGGGCGTAATCGCCTGGGCGCCGAAATGGCCGGATCAAGCCTGGCTGTGGTTGCTGAACAATCTGCCTCTGGTGACGCTGGTCGAGGAAGCGCTGTTCCGTGGCTACATCCAGGGCGGACTGAGCCGGTACCTCAAAGACCGGCCCTACGGTGAACACCTCGCCCTGCTGCTGGCGTCATTGGTCTTCGGCCTGGCCCATATCGGCGCAGGATGGCAGTGGGTGTTGCTGGCGACGCTGGCCGGGGTCGGCTATGGCCTGGCCTACCGGTTCGGCGGGCTGGGCGCCGCCATTGCCAGCCACTTTGGCTTGAACCTGCTGCATTTCGGCCTGTTCACCTATCCGATGCTCACCAGCTGACGCAAGGGTCATTTTGCGACGCATCGCTGATTATCGAAAAATAATCTCAACAATCCGCCGGCCTTGCCGATACAGCACTTGAAAGCCTTGCGGATTAAAAAAGCCATGCGTAACAACCAGCCAATTACACAACGCGAGCGGACCTTCCCGGCTCAGCAACGGTTGATTTCCACCACCGATGCCAAGGGCATGATCACCTACTGTAACGACGCTTTCGTCGAGATCAGCGGGTTTTCCCGAGAGGAACTGATCCGTGCACCGCACAACCTGGTCCGTCACCCCGACGTCCCGGCCGCGGTGTTCGCACACATGTGGGACACGCTGAAACAAGGCTTGCCATGGATGGGCATCGTCAAGAATCGCTGCAAGACCGGTGATCATTACTGGGTGAACGCCTATGTGACACCGATCTTCGAAGGCAATCAGGTGATCGGTTACGAGTCGGTGCGGGTCAAGCCCAGCGCCGAACAGATCCGCCGTGCCGAAGCGCTCTACCAACGCATCAACCAGGGCAAGTCGGCCATTCCCTCCTCGGATAAATGGTTGCCGATCCTGCAGGACTGGCTGCCGTTCATCCTGGTCAGCCAATTAAGCTTCATGATCGGTGCATCGCTGAACTCCCATTGGGGGTTTGCCCTGGCTGCCGGTCTTTCGGTGCCGCTGGGCCTGATGGGCCTTCAGTGGCAACAGCGTGGCCTCAAGCGTTTGCTGCGCCTGGCCGAGCAGACCACCTCCGATCCGTTGATCGCACAGATGTACACCGACAGTCGCGGCGCCCAGGCGCGTTTGGAAATGTCCATCCTGAGTCAGGAAGCACGCCTGAAAACCTGCCTGACGCGCCTGCAGGACACGGCCGAACACCTGACCGATCAAGCCAGGCAGTCCGACGCCCTGGCGCACAACAGCTCCAGCGGTCTGGAACGTCAACGGGTCGAGACCGAACAGGTGGCCACTGCGGTCAACCAGATGGCAGCTACCACCCAGGAAGTCGCCAGCCACGTGCAACGCACCGCCGACGCCACCCAGGAAGCCAATCGCCTGACCGGTCGCGGTCGTGATATCGCCGGGGAAACCCGCGAAGCCATCCAGCGCCTGTCGGTGGTAGTCGGTGAAACCGGCGTGACCGTGACCCAACTGGCCAAGGACAGCAACGAAATCGGCGGCGTAGTCGACGTGATCAAAGGCATCGCCGACCAGACCAACCTGCTGGCCCTGAACGCCGCCATCGAAGCGGCCCGTGCCGGCGAGATGGGTCGTGGTTTTGCGGTGGTGGCCGACGAAGTCCGTCAGCTGGCGCAACGTACCAGCGAGTCCACCGGGCAGATTCATGCGCTGATCGCCAAGCTCCAGCAAACCGCCAGCACCGCCGTGCAGACCATGGAAGCCGGGCATCGTCAGGCGGAAGAAGGCGTGGCGCGGGTACTGGAAGCGGACCAGGCACTGGTGGGGATCAGTGAAGCGGTGGCCAACATCACCGACATGACCACCCAGATTGCCGCCGCGACTGAAGAGCAAAGTGCCGTGGCCGAAGAAATCAGCCGCAACATCAGCAACATTTCGGAGCTGGCGGACCAGACCTCGGAACAGGCGCAGAACTCGGCGTTGCTGAGTGAAGAGCTGACCAAAACCGCGAATACCCAGTATTCGTTAGTGGAGCGGTTTAACCGCTAGCCGATTGCGCGCCGTCTACTTCCCTATAATCCCCGACCAATGATCGGGGATTTTTTATTGCATAAAGCTTCACCTTAAAAAACGACATCTCATAACTCACATAAAAACCAAAAAATCCACTATCAACCTTGATAGTTAAATTGCTCCGATAAAAATCTTACGCTATTCATCCCGACATCGACAGAACGTCACGTGTCAACATCTATGAGGTCTTTAACCAAGATGGATAGCAAACTGGAACGCCTATTAGCGGCAACGAAACAAAAACTTTATCCGGTACCCCCCGGCACGTTCAGGTGGCGTTTCAACACAGAACCCGCCTGGATCGAAGCGACCACCGCATCCCTTCAACGCATCCGCTTTAATGGGAGGGATTTCTGGGCGTGGAACGCTTCGACAGGCTCCAATAATACAGGGGACATTTTCCTCTATGACTTCACCCTTGACTACATTGACGAAAACATCTTTGACAAGACATTCAACTTGGGAGAACAGGGTCTTACCTTTACGCACTGTTATATGACCAGCGATGGTCATTTCAAATGCATAGACGCACTATCAGCTAAAGTTTCCATCAAACTCGATCCGAAAGACGGCATCAGCACGGGCGACTTTGAAGCGACATTCAGTCCCGAATTTGAATCCCCCAATGGCGTATTCAACTTAACAAGACAAACATCCTGAAGTTAGTACATCGCAAGTCCCCCAAGCGGCGTAGTTCCCCCCACAATGGATCAGGCATATCCAATCCATTGTGGGCTTACTCACGATGAGGCGATGATTGCTGCCGAAAACTTCATTGAAGGAATGAAGCCACCTTCTGTGCCGCAGCCACCAAATGCTGCTCATGACTAAACCCCGAAGCCTTCAACGGCTTCAAATCATGATCCCCCGCCACCAGCCAGAACACCTCGATACCCGGCGATAGCGCATACCCCTCGACCGCCTCCCGGTTGCCCAATGCATCGCGTTCACCCTGCACGATCAAGGTTCGTGTCTTCAACCCCGCCAAATGCTCAACCCGTGGCTTCTCCGGTTTACCCACCGCATAGAACGGATACCCCAGGCACACCAGGGCATCCGCGCCCAATTCATCCGCCAACAAACTGGCCATGCGACCGCCCATGGACTTGCCGCCGATGGCCAACGGCCCAGTGACATGGCGTCGCACCTGGGGATACACATCACGCCAGCATTCCAGCAGTTTCGGCGCCGGGTTCGGCGGGCGTTTGCCGCTATCGAGGCGCCGCTGCGCCATGTAGGGAAACTCGAAGCGCAACACGTTGACGCCTTGCGCGGCGAGGCGTGCAGCCATGTCGCTCATCCAGTCGCTGTCCATCGGTGCGCCAGCGCCATGGGCGAGGATCAACGTCGCAGTAGCCTTGCCAGCGGCGGCATTCCACAACCATCCATGATCCCGCACGCACTGCGCCCATTGATCCCCGTCAATACCGGCCTTGTGCCCTTTGTCCATGCTTGCCTCGCTTTTAGTCTGCCTATAACTCCGGCCGAAGGGTGCACTGCCTTGCGCTGCGCGCTCACTTCGGCTGAACCGTGGATGGGGAACCATGAACACTTCTATCAGTACCGCCTACAACTACAAGGTGGTCCGCCAATTCGCCATTATGACGGTGGTGTGGGGCATCGTCGGCATGGGGCTCGGGGTTTTTCTCGCTGCCCAGTTGGTCTGGCCCGAACTCAACTTCAATTTGCCGTGGACCAGCTTCGGCCGCTTGCGCCCGCTACACACCAACGCGGTGATCTTCGCCTTTGGCGGCTGCGCACTGTTCGCCAGTTCGTTGTACTCCGTACAACGGACGTGCCAAACACGCTTATTTGCTCCCGCAGTTGCCGCGTTCTGTTTCTGGGGCTGGCAGCTTGTGATCCTGCTGGCAGCCATCAGCCTGCCGCTGGGCTACACCAGCTCCAAGGAATACGCCGAGCTGGAATGGCCGATCGACATCCTGATCACCATCGTCTGGGTCGCTTACGCCATCGTGTTCTTCGGCACGATCATGCAGCGCAAGACCAAGCACATTTATGTCGGTAACTGGTTCTTCGGTGCGTTCATCATCACCGTGGCGATCCTGCACATCGTCAACAACATGGAGTTGCCGGTCAGCTTCACCAAGTCCTACTCGCTGTACTCCGGTGCCACTGACGCGATGGTGCAGTGGTGGTACGGGCACAACGCCGTGGGCTTTTTCCTCACCGCCGGTTTCCTCGGGATGATGTATTACTTCGTGCCGAAACAGGCCGAGCGTCCGGTGTACTCCTATCGCCTGTCGATCGTGCACTTCTGGGCGCTGATCACCCTGTACATCTGGGCCGGTCCGCACCACTTGCACTACACCGCATTGCCGGACTGGGCGCAGTCGCTGGGCATGGTGATGTCGCTGATCCTGCTGGCACCAAGCTGGGGCGGGATGATCAACGGCATGATGACCCTCTCGGGTGCCTGGCATAAGTTGCGCAGCGACCCGGTCCTGCGCTTCCTCGTGGTGTCCCTGGCGTTCTACGGCATGTCGACCTTCGAAGGGCCGATGATGGCGATCAAGACGGTCAACGCCCTCTCCCACTACACCGACTGGACCATCGGCCACGTACACGCCGGCGCCTTGGGCTGGGTGGCGATGATTTCCATCGGCGCGCTGTACCACATGATCCCGAAAATCTTCGGCCGCGAGCAGATGCACAGCATCGGCCTGATCAACGCGCACTTCTGGCTCGCCACCATCGGCACCGTTCTGTACATCGCCTCGATGTGGGTCAACGGCATCGCCCAGGGTCTGATGTGGCGTGCGGTGAACGAAGACGGCACGCTGACTTACTCCTTCGTCGAGACCCTGGTGGCCAGCCACCCTGGCTTCGTCGTGCGGCTGGTGGGCGGTGCGATTTTCCTCAGCGGCATGTTCCTGATGGCCTACAACACTTGGCGCACCGTGCGGGCCTCGCAGCCTGCCGAAGTCGACGCTGCCGCGCAGATGGCCTGAGGAGTCCGCCATGAAACACGAAACTATCGAGAAAAACGTCGGCCTGTTGCTGCTGCTGATGATCCTGGCCGTGAGCATCGGCGGCCTGACCCAGATCGTCCCGCTGTTCTTCCAGGACGTGACCAACAAACCGGTGGAAGGCATGAAGCCCTACACCGCACTGCAACTGGAAGGTCGCGACATCTACATCCGCGAAGGCTGCGTCGGCTGCCACTCGCAGATGATCCGCCCGTTCCGCGCCGAGACCGAACGCTACGGGCACTACTCGGTGGCCGGTGAAAGCGTCTGGGATCACCCGTTCCTGTGGGGCTCGAAACGCACCGGGCCGGACCTGGCGCGGGTCGGCGCGCGCTACTCGGACGACTGGCACCGCGCGCACTTGTACAACCCGCGCAACGTCGTGCCGGAGTCGAAGATGCCGGCCTACCCGTGGCTGGTGGCCAATCAACTCGACAGCAGTCATACCGAAACCAAGATCAAGGCCATGCGCACCCTGGGCGTGCCGTACACCGACGAAGACATCACCGGCGCCGTCGCGTCCCTCAAGGGCAAGAGCGAGATGGATGCACTGGTCGCCTACCTGCAAGTGCTCGGCACTGCCATCAAGAGCAAGAGGTGAGCAATGTTTGAATTGAGCACTGGAATGATCCGCGGCCTTGGCACTGTCGTCGTATTCGTCGCGTTCATTGGCTTGACCCTGTGGGTATTCAACGGCAAGCGCAGCCCGGAATTCGCCGAAGCGCGCCTGCTGCCGTTCGCCGACGAGCCACAACCCGACATCACTGAAGAATCAGCAACAAGGAGTACCCGGCCATGACCACCTTCTGGAGTACGTGGATCTGCGTACTGACCATCGGCAGCCTGATCGGCCTGACCTGGCTGTTGATCGGCACCCGCAAGGGTGAAACCAAGGGCAGTGTCGACCAGACCATGGGCCACAGCTTCGACGGCATCGAGGAGTACGACAACCCGTTGCCGCAATGGTGGTTCATGCTGTTCGCTGGCACCCTGGTGTTTGCCGTCGGTTATCTGATCCTTTATCCGGGCCTGGGCAACTGGAAAGGCGTCCTCCCCGGCTACGAAAACGGCTGGACCGGCGTGCACGAATGGGAAAAGGAGATGGACAAGGCTGACGCGAAGTTCGGGCCGATCTTCGCCAAGTTCGCGGCGATGCCCGTGGAAGAAGTGGCCAAGGACCCGCAGGCACTGAAAATGGGCGGCCGCCTGTTTGCCTCCAACTGCTCGGTGTGCCACGGCTCGGACGCCAAGGGTGCATACGGTTTCCCCAACCTGACCGACAGCGACTGGCGCTGGGGCGGCAATGCAGAAACCCTCAAGACCACCATCATGGGTGGCCGGATGGCGATGATGCCGGCCTGGGGTGAAGTCCTGGGGGAGGACGGTGTGAAAAACGTCGCCGCTTATGTGCGCCATGGCCTGGCCAAGTTGCCATTGCCTGCCGACAGCAAAGCCGACCTGCAAGCCGGACAGCAAGCCTTCAGCACCACCTGCGTCGCCTGTCACGGAGCTAATGGCCAGGGCACCGAAGCCATGGGCGCGCCGAACCTGACGCACCCGGCCGGCTTCATTTACGGTACAAGCCTGACGCAGCTTGAGCAGACGATTCGGCATGGCCGCCAGGGCCATATGCCGGCGCAGAACGAACTGCTCGGCAACGATAAGGTGCAGCTGCTCGCGGCTTACGTGTACAGCCTTTCCAGAGGTGATGAGCAGTTGAGCGGCAAGCTTCAAGCTACAAGCGGCAAGTAAAGTCAAAAGCCAGAGCTGCAAGCAACGGGATTTCTCTTGAAGCTTGCAGCTTGAAGCTTGCCGCTGCCTCTTTGCGACGCATTGTCGCACCCTCTTTGACTCTTTCTTTCGGATCACCGGATTCGGGTCTAAGCTTCCCCCGATGCGGACTGGCCGGTGCCGGTTCCAGGTCGACCCTGAACGATGTGTTCGACGAATCTGCCCGATGACAGGCCGCAAAGGCTGGTAGATACCGGCTGTCGCACCAATTGCCTTCGGTCAGCCAAACGTTGCGTTTGAACACACCTCGTTACATCCGACCTGACCCCCTCGCCTGATCAGTCCGCCGGGACGTTTTGCCCGCGGGCAATTTTGTCCTTACGCGGCGCATGGAAAGGCCGCAGAATCAGCTTTTGAAAGCATTGACCCAGGTCATGGCGCGTTGCAATGACCCCTTGCTTTCTCCATACTTGCGGCCGATTTTTAATCCTAATAAAACACCCAAACCGTGGAACCTTAGAATGAGCACAGCAATCAGTCCGACTGCTTATAACTATAAGGTAGTCCGCCAGTTCGCCATCATGACGGTGGTCTGGGGGATCCTTGGCATGGGGCTCGGTGTCTTCATTGCCTCGCAACTGGTCTGGCCGGAGTTGAACTTCGGTCTGCCATGGACGAGCTTTGGACGCCTGCGCCCGCTGCACACCAACCTGGTGATTTTCGCCTTCGGTGGATGTGCACTGTTTGCCACTTCTTATTACGTCGTGCAGCGAACCTGCCAAACGCGACTGATTTCCGACAGCCTCGCCGCCTTTACCTTCTGGGGATGGCAAGCGGTGATCGTCGGCGCGATCATTACCTTGCCGATGGGTTTCACCACCACCAAGGAATACGCGGAACTGGAATGGCCCCTGGCTATTCTGCTGGCCATTGTCTGGGTCACCTACGGTCTGGTGTTCTTCGGCACCATCGTCAAGCGCAAGACCAAGCACATCTATGTGGGCAACTGGTTCTACGGCGCGTTCATCGTCGTGACCGCAATGCTGCACATCGTCAACCACATGTCGTTGCCGGTCAGCCTGTTCAAGTCCTACTCGGCCTACTCGGGTGCGACGGACGCGATGATCCAGTGGTGGTACGGCCACAACGCCGTGGGCTTCTTCCTGACCACCGGCTTCCTGGGGATGATGTACTACTTCGTGCCGAAACAGGCCGAGCGTCCGATCTACTCCTATCGCCTGTCGATCGTGCACTTCTGGGCACTGATCACCCTGTACATCTGGGCCGGCCCGCACCACCTGCACTACACCGCACTGCCGGACTGGGCACAATCGCTGGGCATGGCGATGTCGATCATCCTGCTGGCGCCAAGCTGGGGCGGCATGATCAACGGCATGATGACCCTGTCGGGCGCCTGGCATAAGCTGCGTACCGACCCGATCCTGCGCTTCCTGGTGGTTTCCCTGGCGTTCTACGGCATGTCGACCTTCGAAGGCCCGATGATGGCCATCAAGACCGTCAACTCGCTGTCGCACTACACCGACTGGACCATCGGCCACGTACATGCCGGCGCCTTGGGCTGGGTTGCGATGATCTCGATCGGCGCCATCTACCACATGATCCCGAAACTGTTCGGTCGTGCGCAGATGCACAGCACCGGCCTGATCAACACCCACTTCTGGCTCGCGACCATCGGTACCGTGCTCTACATCGCTTCGATGTGGGTCAACGGCATCACCCAGGGCCTGATGTGGCGTGCAATCAACGATGACGGCACCCTCACCTACTCGTTCGTCGAAGCGCTGCAAGCCAGCCACCCGGGCTTCATCGTCCGCGCCCTGGGCGGTGCATTCTTCGCCACCGGCATGCTGTTCATGGCCTACAACGTATTCCGTACCGTACGCGCCTCGAACCCGGCTGAAGCCAAAGCCGCCGAACAGATTGCCGTAGTTGGAGTTCACTGATGAAGCATGAAGCAGTCGAGAAGAATATTGGCCTGCTGGCCTTCTTCATGGTCATCGCCGTCAGCATCGGCGGCCTGACCCAGATCGTTCCGCTGTTTTTCCAGGATGTCACCAACAAGCCGGTCGAGGGCATGAAGCCCCGCACCGCCCTTGAACTGGAAGGCCGGGACGTTTATATCGCCAACGGTTGTGTCGGCTGCCACTCGCAGATGATCCGTCCGTTCCGTGCTGAAACCGAACGCTACGGCCACTACTCGGTCGCCGGTGAAAGCGTCTGGGACCACCCGTTCCTGTGGGGTTCCAAGCGTACCGGTCCGGACCTGGCCCGCGTCGGCGGTCGTTACTCCGATGACTGGCAGCGTGCGCACCTGTACAACCCGCGCAACGTAGTGCCCGAGTCGAAAATGCCGGCCTACCCGTTCCTCGTGGAAAACAAGCTCGACGGCAAAGACACCGCCAAGAAAATGGAAGTCTTGCGCACGCTCGGCGTCCCTTACACCGACGAAGACATCGCCGGCGCCAAGGATGCTGTGAAGGGCAAAACCGAAATGGACGCGCTGGTGGCCTATCTGCAAGGCCTGGGCACCATCATCAAAAGCAAACGGTGAATTAGATGGATATAGGGATGATTCGTGGCCTGGGCACCGTTGTCGTGATGGTGGCCTTCATCGGACTGGCACTGTGGGTGTTCAGCCCCAAGCGCAAGTCGGAGTTTGAAGACGCGACCTTGCTGCCTTTCGCGGATGATCCCGAAGCCATCAAGCACGTCGAGCAAGCTTCTAGGAGTAACAAAGAATGACTACATTCTGGAGTCTGTACGTCACAGTCCTCAGTCTCGGTACGATCTTCGCCCTGACCTGGCTGCTGCTGTCGACCCGCAAGGGCCAGCGCAGCGAACAGACAGACGAGACCGTCGGGCACTCCTTCGATGGCATCGAGGAGTACGACAACCCGCTGCCGAAATGGTGGTTCATGCTGTTCGTGGGCACCATCATCTTCGCACTGGGCTACCTGGCGCTGTATCCGGGCCTGGGTAACTGGAAAGGCCTGCTGCCGGGTTACGGCTACCTCGACAACGAGAAGCAGACCCCGTTCGCCAACGGCCAGACCGGCTGGACCGGCGTTCACGAGTGGGAAAAGGAAATGGCCAAGTCGGACGCCAAGTTCGGTCCGATCTTCGCCAAGTTCGCGGCCATGCCAATCGAAGAAGTGGCCAAGGACCCGCAAGCCCTGAAGATGGGTGGCCGCCTGTTCGCCTCCAACTGCTCGGTTTGCCACGGTTCCGACGCCAAGGGCGCCTATGGCTTCCCGAACCTGACCGACGCCGACTGGCGCTGGGGCGGCGAGCCGCAAACCATCAAGACCACCATCATGGGCGGCCGTCATGCGGTGATGCCTGCGTGGGCTGACGTGATTGGCGAGCAAGGCGTGGCCGACGTGGCCGCGTTTGTCCTGACCAACCTCGATGGCCGCAAGCTGCCGGAAGGCACCAAGGCCGACCCGGTTGCCGGGCAGAAACTGTTCGCTACCAACTGCGTGGCGTGCCACGGTCCGGAAGGCAAAGGCACCCCAGCGATGGGCGCACCTAACCTGACTCACCCGGCAGCGTTCATCTACGGTTCGAGCTTCGCTCAACTGCAGCAGACCATCCGTTATGGCCGTCAGGGCCAGATGCCTGCGCAAGAGCAGCTGCAAGGTAACGACAAGGTTCACCTGCTGGCCGCTTACGTCTACAGCCTGTCTCACGGCGAGAAGGCAGCGGACGCCGAGTAAGGCAAACGCTTGAAGCTACAAAATACGGCCCCGCCAATGTGAATTGGCGGGGCCGTTTTGTTATTGATGCCAAACAACAAAACCAATAGAGCAAATTTCCAGTCAATCGCGGAAACATGCCTTATCAACAAAGCCTCGACACCTGATTGCTTCAGAAAAAACCGCCGCATAAATTCATCTATTTCGACAATCCCTGCACCGCAAGACAAACAACATCAATAAAACGGAAATGGACTTCCATGATAATTTCAAACAGCTGCAAACTGCTCTCCCTGCTGATATTGACCTGTGCCCCCGTCATGCATTCGATGGCCAGCCAATCCCAGCCGCAACACCTGGTGTTTGCCTCGGAACCGAAGTACCCCTCCAGTGAAAAATCCGATAACAAGGAACACGAGTCCGCAGCCGACAAGGAAGCGCGATCAAAGTGGCTGATCAACGCCCAATACAGCAGCATTGCCGACTTCAGGAACCAACTCGGAGGGGCTGCCGCCATCCCGGTGATGATCAACGGTAACCTGACCGCTTCCGGGCATCCCAGAGAACGCGCCTACGTTCATTCGGTATTGCAGGACAAACTCAACAAACTTTACGACTTTGGCTTGGGCAATCACGACTACGACTTCAATGTCGCAGGTTGCCCCGACTGCGCTGCCGGGAGCGTCGACGACCTGAAGAATCGCTACTGGGGTAAAGTCGCCACCCTGGACCTCGCCGCCAGGGCTTCTGTTTTCACGAAAACCTGGTACGGCAGCCTGGCGTATTCCAGGGACTATGGCGATGTTCACTTGGTCCAGTTGCACAACGAGCCAACCTACTCCGTCAACTTTTCCACTCACTCGCTTTTCAATACGACCGCCTACGAAATCACCGCTTCGCTGGACTGGCTGGAGCGAGACCTGCAACGTGCTCGAGCCCAGGGCAAAATCATTCTGCTGAACTTGCACCAGCCGTTCGGCTGGCCGGTTCAGGAGCGCGAAATCATGCGGTTCTCCCGGATGCTCGAGGACTATCGCGTGACCGCCGTATTTTCCGCCGATGCAAACAAACAGAACGGAAAGTACCCGACCAGCAACTACGTCTATGGTGATACGCCACTGTTCATGAGTGGTTCGGCCACTCGGCAAAGCTGGTTGTCGGCCAGTTTTTCTCCCGACAGAAAGTCCCTCACCGTCAACGTCATCGCCGGCAATGACTGGCGCAATCCTGTTGCCAGCCATACCGTCCCGGTCAAATAAACCGCCGCGACGCCATCGGATGACCTGATGGCGTCGATGCCCCACGACCGGGCAGCTATACTGCGGGTGTCAATTGACCTGCATCATGTTTTGTTACATTCGCTACACCATCCGCGGATTTCTCCCAACGCGACCAAAGGTCGCACCCGCAGGCTAGAGCGACAGGCGTATCATTGCGCCACTGCAACACCCCTTTTTGACCGCGGTCGGCACGTACTGACCGAGGCATTTTTCCACTGCCGTGGGATGCAATGATGAGCAACCAGATTCCGGTACACGACGTCACTCCACCCACCAAGAACGCGAACAACAGCGTCGACCTCTACGCCTCCAGGGAAAAAATCTACACCCGCGCCTTCACCGGCCTGTTTCGCAACCTGCGGATGACCGGCGGTGCCGTGTTGTTCCTGCTGTATTTCGGCACGGTGTGGCTGAACTGGGGCGGTCATCAAGCCGTGTGGTGGAACGTGCCGGAGCGCAAGTTCTTCATTTTCGGCGCCACCTTCTGGCCCCAGGACTTCATTCTGCTGTCCGGCATGTTGATCATTGCCGCCTTCGGCCTGTTCTTCATCACCGTGTACGCCGGACGGGTCTGGTGCGGCTATACCTGCCCGCAAAGCGTCTGGACCTGGATCTTCATGTGGTGCGAAAAAGTCACTGAAGGTGACCGCAACCAACGCATCAAGCTCGACAAGGCGCCGATGAGCGCCAACAAGCTCCTGCGCAAGTTCAGCAAACACAGCCTGTGGCTGCTGATCGGCTTCGTCACCGGCATGACCTTCGTCGGCTACTTCTCGCCGATCCGCGAACTGGTGTTCGACTTCTTCACCGGCCAGGCGGATGGCTGGTCGTACTTCTGGGTCGGTTTCTTCACCCTCGCCACTTATGGCAACGCCGGCTGGTTGCGTGAACAGGTGTGCATCTACATGTGCCCGTACGCGCGCTTCCAGAGTGTGATGTTCGACAAGGACACCCTGATCGTTTCCTACGACCCGCGCCGTGGCGAAGGCCGTGGCCCGCGCAAAAAAGGCATCGACTACAAGGCTCAGGGCCTGGGCGACTGCATCGACTGCACCATGTGCGTCCAGGTCTGCCCGACCGGTATCGACATCCGCGACGGCCTGCAAATCGAATGCATCGGTTGCGCCGCCTGTATCGATGCCTGCGACGCCATCATGGACAAAATGGATTACCCGCGCGGGCTGATCAGCTACACCACCGAGCACAACCTGTCCGGGCAGATAACCCATAAACTGCGTCCGCGCCTGATTGGCTATGCCGTGGTGCTGCTGGCGATGATCAGCCTGCTGGCGACGGCGTTCTTCATGCGTGCACTGGTGGGCTTCGATGTCAGCAAGGACCGCGTGCTGTACCGCGAGAACGCCGAAGGCCGGATCGAAAACGTCTACAGCCTGAAAATCATGAACAAGGACCAGCGCGACCATACCTACCTGCTCGAAGCCTCCGGCCTGCCGGATCTCAAATTGCAGGGTCGACGCGAGATCAAGGTCGCGGCCGGCGAGATCATCAGCCAGCCTGCCGAGCTGTCCGTCGCACCGGAAAAACTGCCGTCGAGCACCAACGAGGTGAAATTCATCCTCAAGGACGCCGATGACGACAGCGTCCACATTGAAGCCAAGAGCCGGTTCATCGGCCCACAAATTCGTTGAGAGAACTGAACATGCCCGCAGCAACTGCCGCTAGTCCCTGGTACAAGCACCTCTGGCCGTGGATCATCATCGGGATCCTGGCCTGCTCGGTGACCCTGACCTTGTCCATGGTGACCATCGCGGTGAAGAACCCGGACAACCTGGTCAACGACAACTACTACGAGGCCGGCAAAGGCATCAACCGCTCCCTCGACCGTGAGCTGCTGGCCCAGACCCTGAAAATGCGCGCCAGCGTTCATCTCGATGGCATGACCGGCGAGGTTGACCTGCGCCTGAGCGGCGACAGCCAGCCCGGGACCCTGGAGCTGAACCTGATCTCGCCGACCCAACCGGAAAAGGATCGCAAGATCACCCTGACCCGCAGCGAAACCGAACAGGGCCGCTACATCGGCCAGTTGAGCGACAAGGTCGAAGGCCGGCGTTTTGTCGAGTTGCTCGGCACTCAGGACGAGCACATCTGGCGCATGTTCGAAGAAGAAATGGTCAGCCATGACAAAGACCTGCTGCTGGGTGACGAACCGCTGCAAGGTGCCGAAGACCTGAAGAAATAAAAATGCCATCGAATGTGGCGAGGGAGCTTGCTCCCGCTGGGGTGCGCAGCACCCCTAAAATCTGCAACTCAGTTCCTTCAGGTACAGCGAGTCCGCAGCACTACGACTGCTTCGCAGCCGAGCGGGACGATGCGGCGATCCGACAAGCTCCCTCGCCACAAAGGCTTTCATGGCTACAGAAATGACCACCCCACTCCCCTGCTACCACTGCGCCCTGCCCGTCCCCGCCGGCAGCCGCTTCACCGCTGCAGTCCTGGGGCAACCCCGCGAGTTCTGCTGCCCGGGGTGCCAGGCCGTGGCCGAGGCCATTGTCGCCGGTGGCCTGGAATGCTATTACCAGCACCGTAGCGAAGCCTCGGCCAACCCCGAAGCGCTGCCGGTGCAACTGGTGGATGAACTGGCGCTGTACGACCGTGCCGATGTGCAGCAACCCTTCGTTCGCCACGACGGCGAACTCGCCGAAACCACACTATTGATGGAAGGCATCAGCTGCGCCGCCTGCGGCTGGCTGATCGAAAAACACCTGCGCACCTTGCCGGCCGTGGCCGAAGCGCGCCTGAACCTGTCCAACCATCGCCTGCACGTACGCTGGGCCGATGGGCAATTGCCGCTGAGCCAGGTCCTCAGCGAGCTGCGTCACATCGGTTACGCCGCACACCCGTATCAGGCCGACCGGGCCAGCGAACAACTGGCCAGCGAAAACCGCCTGGCCCTGCGCCAGCTCGGCGTGGCCGGTTTGCTGTGGTTCCAGGCGATGATGGCAACCATGGCCACCTGGCCTGAATTCAACATCGACCTCAGCCCCGAACTGCACACCATCCTGCGCTGGGTCGCGCTGTTCCTCACCACTCCGATTGTGTTCTACAGCTGCGCGCCGTTCTTCAAAGGCGCCATGCGCGATCTGCGCACCCGCCACCTGACCATGGACGTTTCGGTGTCGCTGGCCATCGGTAGCGCTTACATCGCCGGGATCTGGACGTCGATCACCGGGGTCGGAGAACTGTATTTCGATGCCGTTGGCATGTTTGCCCTGTTCCTGCTCGCCGGGCGTTATCTGGAACGTCGCGCCCGGGAGCGCACCGCCGCCGCCACCGCGCAGCTGGTGAATCTGTTGCCCGCCTCGTGCCTGCGATTGACAGCCGACGGCCAGAGCGAACGCATTCTGCTCAGTGAACTGCGTGTCGGCGATCAGGTGCTGGTTCATCCGGGCGCCATTCTCCCGGCTGACGGCAAGATCCTCGACGGCCAGTCGAGTGTCGACGAGTCCCTGCTGACCGGTGAATACCTGCCACAACCCCGCACCCTCGGCGACGCGGTCACCGCCGGCACAATGAACGTCGAAGGCGCACTGACCGTCGAGGTTCAGGCCCTGGGCCAGGACACTCGCCTCTCGGCCATCGTTCGCCTGCTCGATCGTGCCCAGGCCGAAAAACCGCGCCTGGCGGAAATCGCCGACCGCGCCGCGCAATGGTTCCTGCTGTTGTCGTTGATTGCGGCTGCGGTCATTGGCCTGCTGTGGTGGGAACTGGACTCATCGCGAGCATTCTGGATTGTGTTGGCGATGCTGGTAGCGACTTGCCCTTGCGCGTTGTCGCTGGCCACACCGACCGCCCTCACCGCCGCCACCGGCACATTGCACAAACTGGGCCTGCTGTTGACGCGTGGCCATGTGCTGGAAGGCCTGAACCAGATCGACACAGTGATTTTCGACAAGACCGGCACCCTCACCGAAGGTCGCCTGGCGCTGCGTTCGATCCGCCCCCTCGGCGCACTCGACAGCGATCAATGCCTGGGCCTCGCCGCAGCCCTGGAAAACCGCTCCGAACATCCGATCTCCCGCGCTTTCGGTCGTGCACCGATGGCTGCCGAAGAAGTCCACAGCACACCGGGCCTTGGCCTGGAGGGGCTGGTTGACGGGCGCCGCCTGCGCATCGGCCAACCGAATTTCGTCTGCGAACTCAGCGGCGCCATGGTGCCGTCGATGCCTGAGGAAGCCGGCCAATGGCTGCTGCTTGGCGACAACCAGGGACCGCTGGCCTGGCTTGTCCTCGACGATCGCTTGCGGGCCGACGCGCCCGCGCTGTTGGCCGCGTGCAAGGCGCGAGGCTGGCGCACGCTGCTGTTGTCCGGCGACAGCTCGCCAATGGTAGCCAGCGTGGCGGCGGAACTGGGTATCGATGAAGCCCGTGGCGGTTTGCGTCCGGACGATAAGCTGCAGGTCCTGCAGCAACTGCACAAAGAAGGTCGCAAGGTGTTGATGCTGGGGGACGGGGTAAATGACGTGCCAGTGCTGGCGGCTGCGGACATCAGCGTCGCCATGGGCTCGGCCACCGACCTTGCGAAAACCAGTGCCGATGCCGTGTTGCTGTCCAACCGCCTCGACGCGCTGGTGCAAGCCTTCAGCCTGGCGCGGCGCACCCGCCGGGTCATTATCGAGAACCTTCTGTGGGCCGGGTTGTACAATGGCCTCATGTTGCCCTTCGCCGCCCTCGGCTGGATCACTCCGGTCTGGGCGGCGGTGGGCATGTCGATCAGTTCGTTGACCGTGGTGTTGAACGCGCTGCGCCTGACTCGCATGCCGAGCGCGCCCGCCGCCAGCACTTCGCCAGAAACCCGCCCGCTGCCGGCCTGAGCCGCGCGGGCATGGAGTCCAGATGCCAGCTCTTTACGTGATGATTCCCGCTGCGCTGCTGATCGTGGCCATCGCCGTCTATATCTTCTTCTGGGCGGTGGACAGCGGTCAGTACGACGACCTCGACGGCCCGGCCCATAGCATCCTGTTCGACGACCAGGACCCGAACCACACCGCCGCCGTCGATGAGGCCAGCGGCCAACCGACCAAGCCGCAAGACAAGGCCCCGCCCCATGCTTGACCTTGCGCCACTGCTGGTGTCTGCGGTGATCCTCGGCTTGCTCGGCGGCGGCCATTGCCTGGGCATGTGCGGCGGCTTGATGGGCGCGCTGACCCTGGCGATTCCCAAGGAACAACGCAGTCGCCGCTTTCGCTTGTTGCTGGCCTACAACCTGGGCCGGATCCTGAGCTATGCCTGCGCCGGACTGCTGATCGGCCTGGCCGGATGGGCCGTGGCCAGCAGCCCGGCGGCGATGTTCCTGCGCATCCTTGCCGGCTTGCTGCTGATTGCCATGGGCCTGTACCTGGCCGGCTGGTGGAGCGGCCTGACCCGTATCGAAAGCCTCGGTCGCGGCCTGTGGCGGCATATCCAGCCAGTCGCCAACCGGTTGTTGCCGGTGTCGAGCGTTCCCCGTGCGCTGCTGTTGGGCGCGCTCTGGGGCTGGCTGCCGTGCGGTCTGGTTTACAGCACCTTGCTATGGTCGGCCAGCCAGGGCAACGCGCTGGACAGCGCATTGTTGATGCTCGCGTTCGGGCTCGGCACCTGGCCGGTGCTGCTGGCGACAGGCCTTGCCGCCGAGCGCATCACCGCACTGTTGCGCAAACGCAGCGTGCGGATGGCGGGTGGATTGCTCGTGATGCTGTTCGGCATCTGGACCTTGCCGGGGCCGCATCAGCATTGGCTCATGGGGCACTGACATTGTGGCGAGGGGGCTTGTCGGAATGCCGCACCACCCCGTTGGGCTGCGCAGCGGCCCCAAATCAGATAATGCAGTGAGTCAGTGAGAAAAAGTTGTTGGGTATACGACGGCTACGCCGCCGAACGGGGTGGTGCGGCATTCCGACAAGCCCCCTCGCCACAAAATGCACTTCACACTCCCCCTTGATGCAAATCAAGATGCCCCTCCCCGCCCTCGCATAAAGTGGCTGACACTGCCAGCCTATCCGGGGGAATGCCCGCATGATGCTCGACGCCATTCGTTGGGACACCGATCTGATCCGCCGTTATGACCTGGCGGGACCACGCTACACCTCGTACCCGACCGCCGTGCAATTCAACAGCCAGGTCGGCACTTTCGACCTGTTTCATGCCCTGCGCGACAGCCGCAAGGCCCAACGCCCGTTGTCGCTGTACGTGCACGTGCCGTTCTGCGCGAACATTTGCTATTACTGCGCCTGCAACAAGGTCATCACCAAGGATCGCGGGCGGGCGCAGCCGTATTTGCAGCGCCTGGAACAGGAAATCCAGTTGATCGCTTGCCACCTCGACCCCACGCAGAAAGTCGAGCAACTGCACTTCGGTGGCGGCACACCTACCTTTCTCAGCCACGACGAACTGCGCCAGTTGATGACGCATCTGCGCAAACACTTCAATTTGCTGGACGACGACTCCGGCGACTACGGCATCGAGATCGACCCGCGCGAGGCCGACTGGTCGACCATGGGCCTGCTGCGGGAACTGGGCTTCAATCGGGTGAGCATCGGCCTGCAAGACCTCGATCCGGCGGTTCAGCGTGCAGTCAATCGCCTGCAAAGCCTGGAAGAAACCCGCGCGGTGATCGACGCCGCCCGCACCTTGCAGTTTCGCTCGATCAATATCGACCTGATCTACGGCCTGCCAAGACAGACGCCGGAGAATTTCGCCCGCACCGTCGAAGAGGTCATCAACCTGCAACCGGACAGGTTATCGGTGTTCAACTACGCCCACTTGCCGGAACGCTTCATGCCCCAGCGGCGCATCAACAGCAATGAACTGCCAACACCCGCGCAGAAACTGGAAATGCTGCAGCGCACCATTGAGCAACTGATCAGCGCCGGCTACCGCTACATTGGCATGGACCACTTCGCCCTGCCCGACGATGAGCTGGCGATTGCCCAGGAAGAGTCGACCCTGCAACGCAACTTCCAGGGCTACACCACCCACGGTCATTGCGATCTGATCGGCCTTGGCGTGTCGGCGATCAGCCAGATCGGCGACCTGTACTGCCAGAACAGCAGCGACCTGACCGAGTACCAGAACGTCCTTGCATCCATGCAGCTCGCCACGAGCCGTGGCCTGCTGTGCAACGCCGACGACCGGCTGCGGCGCGCGGTCATCCAGCAATTGATCTGCAATTTCAGCCTGGAGTTTTCCGATATCGAACGGGCCTTCAACATCGATTTCCAGGGCTATTTCGGTGATCTCTGGCCCCAGCTGCAAGGCATGGCCAAAGACGGGCTGATCGAACTCGAACGCGACAGGATCACCATCCTGCCCGCCGGACGACTGTTGGCCCGCTCGGTGTGTATGGTGTTCGACGCGTACCTGGAACAACACAGTCGCCAGCGTTTTTCACGGGTAATCTAGAGCGCTGCGACAAAAGCGCCACAGGCTGGCCTCAATGTCCTCGGGTGAGTTACCCTTACGTCTTATGTGTGAATTCCCACAAGGATTGAAGAAATGTCCGAGCCAGTAAAACTGCGCGCTCATAATCAAGCCCATTGCAAGGATTGCAGCCTGGCCCCTCTTTGCCTGCCACTTTCGTTGAATCTGGAAGACATGGATGCGCTGGACGAAATCGTCAAACGCGGCCGGCCGCTGAAAAAAGGCGAATTTCTGTTCCGCCAGGGCGATACCTTCGATTCTGTTTACGCAGTCCGTTCTGGCGCCCTCAAGACCTTCAGCCTGAGCGACACCGGTGAGGAACAGCTCACTGGTTTCCACCTGCCCAGCGAACTGGTTGGCCTGTCGGGCATGGACACCGAAAAGCACCCGGTGTCGGCACAAGCCCTGGAAACCACCTCGGTGTGTGAGATTCCTTTCGAACGCCTCGACGAACTGGCCCTGCAATTGCCGCAGTTGCGCCGTCAGCTGATGCGCGTGATGAGTCGCGAAATCCGTGACGACCAGCAGATGATGCTGCTGTTGTCGAAAAAGACCGCCGACGAACGCATTGCCACCTTCCTGGTCAACCTCTCGGCACGTTTCCGCGCCCGGGGTTTTTCCGCCAATCAGTTCCGCCTGAGCATGTCGCGCAACGAAATCGGCAACTACCTGGGCCTGGCGGTGGAAACCGTGTCACGGGTCTTTACCCGCTTCCAGCAAAACGAACTGATTGCGGCAGAAGGCAAGGAAATCCGGATTATCGACCCGATCCAGCTGTGCGCCCTGGCCGGTGGCTCGCTGGAAGGCTGAAACAAAACGTTGCGGCTGAGCGAAACGGTTCAGCCGCCGTTATACTTCGTTGTTTGCAGCCCTGCCAGGACACCACGACGATGGTCTTCGACTCCTTCGACATCAAATCCCTCATCCGCCCTGTCATCGACTTCCCGAAACCGGGTGTGATCTTTCGCGACATCACCCCGCTGTTCCAGTCACCCACGGCCCTGCGCCTGGTGATGGACAGCTTCGCCCACCGTTACGTCGAGGCTGACTTCACCCACATCGGCGCGATGGACGCCCGTGGTTTCCTGATCGGTTCGGTACTGGCCTATCAGTTGAACAAGCCGCTGGTGCTGTTCCGCAAGCAAGGCAAACTGCCGGCTGAAGTGCTGGCCGAGGGCTATGCGACCGAATACGGCGAAGCCTTCCTGGAAGTGCACGCCGACAGCCTGTGTGAAGGGGATTCGGTGGTGATGTTCGATGACCTGATCGCTACCGGCGGCACCCTGATTGCCGCCGCCAACCTGATCCGCCGCATGGGCGCGCGGGTGCATGAAGCGGCGGCGATCATCGATCTGCCGGAACTGGGTGGCTCGCAGCGTCTGGAAGACATGGGCATTCCTACGTTCTGCCTGACGCAGTTTGCGTTGAGCGATAAGTAAGCGGCGCCTGCACGGACGCTATCGTCGGATCGCCGCCCGGAGCAAGCTCGCTCCCACAGGGATCTGCGGCGTACACAAATCTTGTGCATGACAAAGAACACTGTGGGAGCTTGCTCCGGGCGGCGATCCGACGATGGCGTCAGCGGCAACAGCACTAAATTCAAGATCGGTTCAAAGCCCCATCTGCTTGCTGATGATCTCGTTCATCACTTCCCGCGTCCCGCCGCCAATCGACAGGATCCGGTTGTCGCGGTACAGCCGCTCCACCAGACTCTCGCGCATGTAACCCAGACCTCCGAGTATCTGCACCGCATCGGTCACGATCCGGTCCGAGGTATCCGTCGCAAAATTCTTGGCCATGGAAATTTCCTTGATCACGCTCTGCCCCGCCGCCATCTTCGCCGCCTGGCGGTAAGTGAATTCCCGGGACACCTCCAGCGCGGTCGCCATCTCGGCGAGGCGATGCTTGATCACCTGAAACTTGCCGATCGGCTTGCCAAAGGCTTCGCGCTGGCGCGCCCATTTCAGGCTCTCTTCCAGCGCAAGTTGTGCGGTCATGTTGGCCATCAACGCCAGGGCCAGGCGTTCGCTCTGGAAATTGCCCATGATGCAGGCAAAGCCCATGTTCTCGGCACCGATCAGGTTTCCTACAGGCACCCGGCAATCATCGAAGAACAGTTCAGCGGTGTCTGACGCCCACCAGCCCATTTTCTTCAGCTGCCGTCCTACGGTGAAACCGGGCGTGCCCTTCTCGATCAGCAGCAGGCTGATGCCACCGAAACCTGGCTCGCCCGTTCGCACGGCAACGGTATAGAAATCCGCGCGCACGCCGCTGGTGATAAAGGTCTTGCTGCCACTGATCCGGTAGAAATCGTCGTCGCGCACGGCACGGGTTTGCAGGTTGGCGACGTCGGAGCCGCCGCCAGGCTCGGTGATGGCCAGGGCGCTGATCTTCTCTCCCGACAGCACCTGGGGCAGCACACGATCCCGCACTTCGGGCCGGGCCCACTTGAGAATGGGCGGCAAGCCGATATCCAGCGACCCCAGGCCGGCAACCAGCCCGCCTGAGCCGCAGCGCATCAACTCTTCACTGGCGGCAACCTTGGCGAACAGATCCCCTTCATGGCTGCCTCCGTAAGCTTCCGGATAACCGATGCCGAGAATCCCCGCTGCACCGGCCTTGAGGTAGAGCTCACGAGGAAAGCTTTCGGCTTCTTCCCACTGCTCGATATCAGGAAGTATCTCGCGCTCGACGAAACGTCTGACGCTGTCACGGACCAATTGGTGGCCGGGGTCGAAGTATTCCTGAAAGGCAGACATCGGCGAGCTCCACTGAAGAGGTCAGTGAAGTTAACCGAGCGCTTGCTTGGTTTTCAACAAAATTGTGTAAGTCAGGTAGAGCGAGGTGCCCTTATCGCGAGCAAGCTCGCTCTCACAGGGTATTGCGGCGTACACAAAACCAATGTGGGAGCGAGCTTGCTCGCGATGGCGTCAGCCCAAACAACACAAATTACAGAGTGATCGGCTTACGCCCGGCAAACGAATGCGCCAGTGTCCCGCCATCCACCAGCTCCAGCTCGCCACCCAGCGGTACGCCATGGGCGATGCGCGAGGCGATCAGGCCTTTGCTGCTGAGCAATTGGGCGATGTAGTGCGCCGTGGCTTCACCTTCCACGGTCGGGTTGGTGGCCAGGATGACTTCGGCGAACGTGCCGGCCTCCTCGATCCGCGCCATCAATTGCGGAATGCCGATGGCTTCCGGCCCCAGGCCGTCGAGCGGTGACAGATGCCCCTTGAGCACGAAATAGCGCCCGCGAAAACCGGTCTGCTCCACTGCATAGACGTCCATCGGACCTTCCACCACGCAGAGCAAGGTGTCGTCGCGACGGGTATCGGCGCATTGCGGGCACAGATCATCTTCCGTCAGCGTACGGCACAAGCGGCAGTGACCAACCCCTTCCATGGCCTGGCTCAGGGCCAGCGCCAGGCGCGAGCCGCCGCTGCGGTCACGCTCGAGCAACTGCAACGCCATGCGCTGGGCGGTTTTCTGACCCACGCCTGGCAAAATTCGCAGGGCGTCGATCAGTTGGCGAATCAAAGGGCTGAAGCTCATGGTGGAAAAGTCCGACAAAACAACGAGACGCGGTTTATACCCGCGCCTCGGTTGAGCGTCAAATTGCAGCGTCAATTACTCAGTCCCGGGAAACCCGAACCACCAGTTTGCCGAAGTTGCGCCCTTCCAGCATGCCGATAAACGCATCGGGCGCCTGTTCCAGGCCATCGACCACGTCTTCGCGGAACTTCACCTTGCCATCGCGTACCCAGGGCGCCATGGTGCTGAGGAATTCCGACTGGCGATCACCATAGTCATCGAACACGATGAAGCCCTGGATGCGCACCCGCTTGGTCAACAGGGTGCGCTGCAACAGTGGCAGGCGATCCGGGCCGCTCGGCGCCTCATGGGCGTTATAGGAGGCAATCAGGCCGCAGAGTGGAATCCGCGCCTTGGGGTTGAGCAACGGCACCACCGCGTCGAATACCTTGCCGCCGACGTTTTCGTAGTAGATGTCGATTCCCTTGCCACAGGCCTTGGCCAGTTCATCGGCAAAGTCCGGGCTCCTGTGGTCGATGCAGGCATCGAAGCCCAGCTCTTCGACGACATAGCGGCACTTGTTCGCACCACCTGCCACGCCAACCACGCGCAACCCCTTGATCTTCGCCACCTGGCCAACCACCGAGCCCACCGCCCCGGACGCAGCTGCAACCACCAGGGTTTCGCCGGCCTTCGGCTGGCCGATGTCCATCAGGCCCATGTACGCGGTCATGCCCGGCATCCCCAGCACCCCGAGAGCCATCGAAGGGTTTGGCAGCCCAGGAATCGGAATGATGCTGCGACCGTCATTGATGCTGTGGCTTTGCCAACCGGTGGCACCGACCACCAGGTCACCTTCCTGAAACTTCGGATTGAGGGAACGCTCGACCCGGCTGACAGCGCCCCCGGTCATGACTTCGCCGATTTCCACCGGAGCGGCGTAGGAAGGTGCGTCACTCATGCGTCCGCGCATGTAGGGGTCCAGCGACAGGAAAACGGTCTTGAGCAGCACCTCACCGTCGGCCAAGTCCGGCAGCGCCACCCGCTCCATGCGGAAGTTTTCCGGCGTTGGCGCGCCCACCGGGCGAGAAGCCAGGACAATGCGTTGATTGAGGGTCATGGTGTCGGACATGGCAGCGTCTCCTGTGATCGATGAGATTCAGTGATAGAGGGAGCAGACCTTTGTGGCGGTATGGCGTTCGATGTTTACTCAGTTGGACCGGGGTGAATTCTTCGCGAGCAAGCCCGCTCCCACATTTGGAATGCAATCCCCTGTGAGAGCGAGCCTGCTCGCGATGGTGGCATACCTGTCACTACCTACCCAATGGCCAGAAACAAAAATGCCAGGCGCTATGCCTGGCATTTTTGTAACTCATCTGCCGCCTGAAGGCGAATCAGAATGGCAGTTTCATGCCCGGCGGCAGTTGCATGCCCGCAGTCATGCTGCCCATCTTGTCCTGGCTGTTGGCTTCGATCTTGCGCACGGCATCGTTGACCGCGGAGGCGATGACCGCTTCCAGCATTTCCTTGTCGTCTTCGCTCATGCCTTCGACCAGGCTCGGGTCGATGGTCACGCTCTTGACGTCATGACGACCGGTCATCACCACGGTGACCATATCGCCACCGGCCTTACCGGTGACTTCGGCGTTGGCCAGTTCTTCCTGCATCTTGGCCATTTTTTCCTGCATCTGCTGCGCCTGCTTCATCAGGCCGGCCATGCCACCTTTCATCATGGTAATCACCTCAAAAGTACTTGGATTAAAACAGCACCCGGCCCATGCGGCCGAGCGCCTTCAGTTATTAGCCCTGAGCGACCAGGGCGTCGACAGGTTCAATAGTATCGTTACGGACCACCGCACCGAACTGCTGCATCATTTGCTGGATGAACGGATCACCGTGGATCGATTCCTCCGCCTCGCGCTGACGGTTGGCACGGCGGCGCGAAGCCGCTTGTGCCGGGGTTTCCTGTTCGGGCTTGATCAGCTCGATGCTCAGGGTCAGGGTGCGCTGGTGATACTGGTTCAGCGCATCGTTGAGGCGACGCTGTTGAGTGGCGTTGAACAAGGCACTGTGGGCCGGGTCCAGGTGCATCAGCCAATTGTCGCCATCCACCGCGATCAGCGTGCAGTTGGCGGCGATGCTGCCGGTCATGCCGGAGATCGGCAATTTCGGGAACAGCTCCAGCCATTGCAGGGCCAGACCGGTGGCCGGCATTGCCGCGGGTTCAGGCTCGGGTTCCGGGGCCGGGTCGGCAGCGTGCTCGCTGGCCAGTTCGTCGAGGTAACTGTAGGCCGAATCCATGTCCGGCTCGATGTAATCTTCGTCCAGCGGCGGCTCGTCATCCAGGTCCATGCCAGGCGTCGCGGCATCGACTTCGGCCACCGAAGGTTCCGGGATCGGCGCGGCGGCCCATTCCGGGGCGTCCGGCACCACGCTGTCCGGTGTCGGCAACGGCATCGGCGGTAATTCGGGTTGTTCGCTGGCGGTTTCCAGCACCGGCTCCGCCGACGGTTGCTGGACGGGCGCTGGCTCGACCGGGTCATTCCACGGCAGGTCGACCACCTCTTCGACCACGATCGCTTCAACCACAGGCGCAGGCGCAGGTTCAGGCACAACGACCGGCGCAACCGGTTCCGGTGCAGGCGCTGGAGCCGCCACTGGCGCAGCTGCTACCGGGGCAATGGCCGCAGCGACTACCGGCGCAACAACCGGCGCGGCAGCCACTGAGTTTGCGGAATCAACTGTGGCCTGGCTGATCCCCACTGGCTTTAGCGGTTGCCTCGGGGCATCCGCGGTGTCTGCGGGCCGGAACGCCAGCATCCGCAGCAACACCATTTCAAAACCGCCCCGGGGATCCGGTGCCAGCGGTAAATCGCGGCGGCCGATCAGGCCCATTTGGTAGTAGAACTGCACATCTTCGGCCGGCAACGCTTGGGCCAGTGCCAGCACGCGATCACGGTCGCCGTGACCGTTGTCGACACCTTCCGGCAGGGCCTGGGCGATAGCAACACGGTGCAGCACATTGAGAATTTCCGAGAGCACGCCGTTCCAGTCCGGGCCTTGTTCGGCCAGGTGGCGGACGGCTTCGAGCAACGCCTTGGCATCGCCTTCGATCAACGCATGCAGGACGTCATAGACCTGCCCGTGATCGAGGGTGCCGAGCATCGCGCGCACGTCGGCGGCCATGACTTTGCCTTCACCGAAGGCAATCGCCTGGTCGGTCAGGCTCATGGCATCACGCATCGACCCGTCGGCGGCACGGCCCAGCAGCCACAGCGCATCGTCCTCGAACGGCACGTTCTCGACACCCAATACGTGGGTCAGGTGCTCGACAACTCGTTCCGGTGTCATGTTCTTCAAGGAGAACTGCAAGCACCGCGACAGAATCGTTGCAGGAAGTTTCTGCGGATCAGTGGTCGCCAGGATGAACTTGACGTAGGGTGGCGGCTCTTCAAGGGTTTTGAGCAGTGCGTTGAAGGAATGGCTGGAGAGCATGTGCACTTCGTCGATCAGGTAGACCTTGAAGCGCCCACGGCTCGGGGCGTACTGCACGTTGTCGAGCAATTCTCGGGTATCTTCGACCTTGGTGCGGCTCGCGGCGTCGATCTCGATCAGGTCGACAAAGCGGCCTTCGTCGATTTCGCGACACACCGAACACTCGCCACAGGGAGTCGAAGTGATACCTGTCTCGCAGTTAAGGCATTTGGCAATGATCCGCGCGATGGTGGTCTTGCCGACCCCACGGGTACCGGTAAAGAGGTAGGCGTGGTGCAGCCGCTGGCTGTCCAAGGCATTGATCAGAGCCTTGAGCACATGGGTCTGGCCGACCATTTCGCGGAACGAGCGCGGACGCCATTTACGTGCAAGAACCTGATAACTCATCGAAAACCGTCGCAGCGAAGGAAGCAGAAGCGGCTAATGCTAGCGGAGCAAGGGACAAATTGCATCCGGTGCGCTCGTGTATTGTGGCTAAGCTGCACATCGGGGTCTTTTAATGGAGTGTTTATGCGGCTGGCCTTGGGGGCATTGCTGTTGATCAGCCTGGATGGCGCGGCGGCGCAAGCACCGCTGCGCTTCGTGATAACCGACAGCTGGACCATGCCCATGGTGCAGATTGAACGGGGCAAACCGACCCAGGGCATCCTGTATGACATGATGCTCAGCCTCGCGACCCAGGTCGGCGTACCGGCCGAATTTCATGTATTGCCCCGCAGGCGCATACAAAGCGCCATGGAGCAAGGCGAGGTCGATGTCCGCTGTTATGTCGCGCAATCGTGGCTGCCCGATCAGCTTGGCGATTTTCTCTGGAGTATCCCGCTCTTTATTCAACCCGACGTGTTGATCACCCGACTTGCGTCGCCCAGCGCAGTCAAACCCGCCGACTTGCCGCAACAGTCCATTGGAACCGTGCTGGGCTACAGCTACCCGACCCTGCAGCCACTGTTCGACACCGGCCAACTGCAACGCGACGACGCACGCAATCAGGAACAAGTAATGGAAAAACTCCTGGCCGGCCGCAACGACTATGCCGTCAGCAATCAATGGAGCCTGGACTGGTTCAATCACCGCCTGCTGCCGGAGCAGCAACTGCAAGGCGTGGCAGTGCTGCAGGAACACCGTATTGGCTGCTACGTTCGCAACGACCCGAAGATCCCGGTGCAGAGCATCCTGAGTACCCTGGCGCGGATGAAGATGTCCGGGGAGATCGATGAAATTGTTCGGCTGTATATCGGTGGCGAGCCTGCGGCTGTGGATAAACCGCAAACGACAAAAAACCACCCCGGAGAAGATCCTGGCAGCTAGCGAAAGTCTGAATTCAGAAAGATAACGCGGGAGAACACTCGCGTGGCGTTAAGGTGGTAACCCCACCAGCCACACCCCGGCACACAATGTTCCCGCTGTGGCTGCTTCCTTCCGGATCTGACCAGGTTCACGGGTAATCGTTGCGGGGGGACCGATGGGGTCACCATAACGACGCTCACCTGTCGGCGAGCCGCGCCATTGTACCTATCTGAGACGAAGTTACAACCGTTGGTTTCGGATTAAAAACATGAGGGGCTTCAAGCACTTGCTATTGCGCCTCTAGCACCTCGTCCGCCCTGCCGCCCTCCTGTTGAATCACCAGGTGGATAAAGTGCAGCTTGGCGATGACAGCTGGCGGCAGGACGAACGGATAGAAATCCGGCTGCCCCATGCTGCGTGACAATTCGTTGAGCATGCCCGCCAGTTCGATCCACGCATTGACGAACGACAGGAACGCCACGCCGCCGGGATGCTGCGGATCGTAGAGGGTATCCAACGGAAACGGCTGATAGTCGAAGTCCATTTCCCGTGCACTCATGCCAAACCCCAGCGCGGTGTCCACCGCATCCATCATGTGCAGGTAATGGGCCCAGGTTTCGGCCCAGTCTTCCCACGGGTGCATGGTGGCGTAGGCGCTGACGTAGTGCTGCTGCCAGTCGAGCGGTGCGCCCTGCTGATAATGCCGTTCGAGGGCGTTGGCATAGCTGGCGCGCTCATCGCCGAACAATCCGCGAAAAGGCTCAAGCCATTGGCTATCGGCGATCAATCGATCCCAGTAGTAATGCCCGACTTCGTGACGGAAATGCCCGAGCAGCGTGCGATAGGGTTCGTGCATTTGCACCCGCACCTGCTCGCGATGGGCATCGTCGGCCTCCTTGACATCGAGGGTGACCAGGCCATTGGCGTGGCCGGTGGTGGGCGGTTTGCCTTCGAGGTCCACGCCGATGAAATCGAAGGCGAGGCCCGTCTCTTCATCGACAGTTTTGGGAATCACCTGCAACCCCAGGCTGAGCAGTTGCGCGACCAGACGCCGCTTGGCGGTTTCCACTTTGCGCCAGCGCTCGTGGTTTTCGGCTATCGACAGATCAGGAATGGTGCGATTGAGGCTGCAGGCAATGCACAAGACGTCATGGTCATTGGCAGACAACAACCAATTACAGGCCGCCGGGGAGTCGAGGTTGGCGCAGCGTCGAAACAGGCCTGCCCCAGGATCGGCATCCAGCAGCCAGGTGCCCGCCTGCACACCCGGTTGCAGCGCAGACAAGCGACTCTGCTCCGGCTGATAACCCAACGCCGCCGAACAGGCCAGGCACTGGCTGTTGCGAAAGAACAGCGACTGCCCGCAACGACAGGACCAGACCTTGCTGTTGCGCGAGCTTTCGCCCATGAACGGCGCGGCGATGCGCGAGCTGAGCTGCTCGAAGAAAGGGTACATGGCGATCTCTCCCTGGGGCTTGCAGAGACTAGATCATTCTTGCTCGCACATCGTTCCGCTTTTTTGTGGCGAGGGAGCTTGCTCTCGCTGGGGTGCAAGCAGCCCTGTGCTGTCTTGGTGCCTGCTGCGCAGGCAAGCGGGAGCAAGCTCCCTCGCCACAGGGTTCGTGCTAGATCGGGATGTTGTGATCCTTCAGGAACACCACAAACGCCTCTTCATCCAGCACCTTTAGCCCTAGCTCATTGGCCTTGGTCAACTTCGAACCGGCACCCGGCCCTGCGACCACGCAATGGGTCTTGGCCGACACCGAGCCGGCGACCTTGGCGCCAAGGCTTTCGAGTTTGTCCTTGGCGATATCCCGGCTCATCAGCTCCAGCGAGCCGGTCAGCACCCAGGTCTGCCCGGCCAGCGGCAAACCTTCGACGACCTTCTTCTCGCTCTGCCAGTGCATGCCGAAATCGGCCAGTTGCTTCTCCGCCGCTTCGGCCAACTGGCGATTGTCCTCGACCGCAAAAAATTCGCGCACCGAATTGGCCTGCTTCTCCGGCAGTGCCTGGCGCATATCCAGCCAGTCAGCACCGATCACCGCCTGCAACGAGCCGAATTTGTCCGCCAGTTTCTGCGCCCCGCCCGGTCCGACCAAGGGGATATGCAGCTTGTCGAGGAAACCACCCAGGGTGGTGCTCGCCGAAAACTCGGCACCCAACTCGCCCTGATCCTGAATCTGCAAACCATGCTTGAGCAGTTCCGCGATCACCTGCTGGTTATGCGCGTCCTCGAAGAAGCTGTGGATCTCGTGCGCGACTTCCAGGCCAACATCCGGCAAGTACGTGAGCACCTGCGGCAAGGCCTGCTGCACCCGCTCCAGCGAGCCCAGGGAACGCGCCAGTACCTTGGCCGTCTCCTCGCCGACATCGGGAATCCCAAGGGCGTAGATGAACCGCGCCAGGCCCGGCTTCTTACTGTCTTCGATGGCGCCGAGCAGGTTCTTGCTCGACAGTTCGGCAAAGCCTTCCAGATCGACAATCTGCTCGAACGTGAGGGCGTACAGATCGGCCGGCGAGCTCACCAGGCCTTCGTCGACCAGTTGCTCGACGCTCTTCTCTCCCAGGCCTTCGATGTCCATGGCGCGACGGGAAACGAAGTGAATGATCGCCTGCTTGAGTTGCGCGCCACAGGCCAGACGACCGACGCAGCGATACACCGCGCCTTCGCTCACCGTCTCGCGACCCTTGCTGCGCTTGATCAACTGCGTGCGCTCGACATGGGAACCGCACACCGGGCACTGCTCGGGAATCTGCACCGGCCGGGCGTTTTCCGGACGACGCTCCATGACCACTTGCACCACCTGCGGAATCACATCACCGGCGCGGCGAATGATCACCGTGTCGCCGATCATCAGGCCCAGGCGCGCAACTTCGTCCATGTTATGCAGGGTGGCGTTGGCCACCGTGACGCCCGCAACCTTGACCGGTTTCAGACGCGCCACCGGCGTCACCGCCCCGGTGCGGCCGACCTGGAATTCCACATCGAGCAGCTCGGTGAGCTCTTCCATCGCCGGGAATTTGTGGGCGATGGCCCAGCGCGGCTCACGGGCGCGAAAGCCCAGTTCGCGCTGGGAGGCAATGCTGTTGACCTTGAACACCACGCCGTCGATTTCATACGGCAGCGCACTGCGACGCTCACCGATGTCGCGGTAGTAATCCAGGCACTCGGCGATGCCGTGCGCCAGTTTCAGCTCATGGCTGATCGGCATGCCCCAGGCCTGGAGTTGCTGCAAATTGCCGATATGCGTATCGGCAATGTCCGCCGACACCTGGCCGATGCCGTAGCAGCAGAACTCCAGCGGGCGATTGGCGGTGATCTTCGAATCCAGCTGGCGCAAGCTGCCTGCCGCTGCGTTGCGTGGGTTGGCGAAGGTCTTGCCGCCGACTTCCAGTTGCGTGGCGTTGAGCCGCTCGAAACCGGCCTTGGACATGAACACTTCGCCGCGCACTTCCAGGGTCGCCGGCCAGCCAGTACCGTGCAGCTTGAGCGGGATGTTGCGTACGGTGCGCACGTTGACGCTGATGTCTTCGCCGGTGGTGCCGTCCCCACGAGTCGCGCCGCGCACCAGGATGCCATCCTGATACAGCAGGCTGACGGCCAGGCCATCGAGCTTGGGCTCACAGCTGTACTCGACGGTTGCGCCGCCACCGAACAGATCGCCGGCCGGCAGGTCCAGGCCTTCGGTCACCCGGCGGTCGAACTCGCACATGTCGGTTTCTTCGAAGGCGTTGCCGAGGCTGAGCATCGGCACTTCGTGACGCACCTGGGTAAACGCCGACAGCGCCGCGCTGCCCACTCGCTGGGTGGGCGAGTCGCTGGTGATCAGTTCGGGATTGGCCGCTTCCAGAGCCTTGAGCTCGTTGAACAAGCGGTCGTATTCGGCGTCCGGAATGCTCGGCTCGTCGAGCACGTGGTAACGATAGTTGTGCTGATCCAGCTCAGCGCGCAGCTCTAAAATACGGTTCTTGGCGGCGGTCATGGGTGTTCTCTCATAATCGAGTAGGAGGCGGATTTACATCCGCCGTCCTCTCACACCACCGTACGTACGGTTCCGTATACGGCGGTTCAGGTTAAGCGGTTAAGCCGGGTTATCGTGTCCAGTATTGAGACCAGCCTGAGTCGATCCCAGAGTTTCTTCGGCAGCGCCTGATTCATATGGGGTGCTCCCGAATTCCACCAAGGGCCTCGACCGTTGAATGCTGAGTGACAAGCACGAGCTTCGTTGAGCCCTAGACGCATCAAG
>NZ_JAGYGI010000028.1:0-69782 GCF_019947365.1 Pseudomonas sp. GL-R-26
GGGTGGGCTGGGGTGGTACATCTTTCAGAATCGCAATGAGCTGTACACCGACAAGGTGTTTGCCGGGTTGGCGGTGGTGATTCTGATTGGGTTGCTGGTGGAGAATCTGGTGTTTGATTCGTTGGAGCGGGTGACAGTTAGGCGGTGGGGGATGGTGCGGTAAAAATTGTTAATGGCGCGTTGGCAAATGCAATCAGGTTCCTGGATTCCAGCGACGGTCATGGGCATTAGTTCTCCTCAGCGTTTGGCCACGCCGCACCTGTGCATTTCTGTTTACAACCTCTGCGGCTGGCAATGGCTGAACGGGAACCTGCTGAACAACCGGTGCCGGATGAGGTGCTGCAATATTGAGGTTTTCATACTGTGGTGGCCGCTGTTCCATGTGATAGACCTTATATTCCTGAGGGTTGAGCCCCGCAGCTAAAGTGTCTTTATTCGAGAGCATGCCGCCAGACTTTGCCTGGTTGTAGGTCGGTAGTCCTTCAGAGTTAGTCGGCTTTCGACCTGCGCTGCTACCGGCCTGACGAGGGGCGTTCGAGTTTGTCGCTCGTGGTACACGCCCACCCGATGACCCTTGAGGCGAGGCAAAAAAGGAAGATCCAGGAAAACCGGGTGGCTGCTGCGGGTACGGCGTGGCCTGGACTCCGCTATGTAGCTCAGCTGCGTCGTTTGTCCAGCGGGGCAGGGACTTGGGGCCGGCAAGGTACCCGGTGGCGGAAAAAATACCGTCTAAGTCTTTTGTTTTCTGAATCGGTATGTGTTGTTGCAGGGTGCGTGCAGCATTGGCAGCAACCGTCGTATCGATTATGGGAAGTGGCCCTCCGGTCCGATAATTGGGTAAGCGAAACTTGAGTGATGCTTTGAAGTCGCTCGCTGCGAGCGCCAATGCTATCAGCGGGTTATGCCCTGTCGGATCCGACCTGTTCACCGGATCCCCCACGCAATACATATACGCATTCAACCCACCCCCACGAAACGGACTCCAGCTGTCCGGACTGTGAAAACGCATCAATTGCGGGTTGTAGGCGCGGTAGCCGTTGCCCAGTAAATACCAGCCAATGTTGGCTTCACGCAGTTGGCCATTGAACCCCAGCCGTGTCTCGACTCTCTGCTGCGCGGACTGCTCACCGTAAGCTGAGTAGGCGATGGTTTTGGTCTGGCCATCGACGATTTCGCCAATGATGGATTGGCTACGGTCGGTTGCCAGCAGTACTACCCGTGGTTCGCTGCGGTTGACTGGTTCATCAGGTTTGGCTTGGCTCATATCGGGAGCTTCATGGAAGTGGGGCAGGCCTTGGGTTTTACTCGCTTGAGCCAGGCTTGAGAACTATCAGAACTGATAGTGGTTCGAGTCGTGCTTTGGGGGCCGGGGCAGATGGATGGGGTGACGAGGCCTTTTCCGAGGGCCGTGCTGGGGTGGTACATCTTTCAGAGCCGAAATGAGTTGTACGCCGACAAGGTATTTGCGGTGGTGATTCTGATTGGGTTGCTGGTGGAGAATCTGGTGTTTGATTCGTTGGCGCGGGTGACGGTTAGGCGGTGGGGGATGGTGCGGTGATGAGGTCTGGCTTATGAATTTGATTGCCCATGGCCGATGGACAACAGGCGCTATTTCTTGCCGCCATTTCTGATGTCTTCCATCGCCTTTTCTTGCATTACTTGAGTGTAGGAAGGAGGGTGCCCGGGCGGTTGCGCTTCATGAAATTTCTGGTAAGTGACATGTTGTCGATAAGCCTCCGATGAAGTGTTGTTCGCGGGAACATTGTTACTGCTAGGTTCAAATAATGGTTTAAGTCCAACTTCACGTGAGGATTCAGGCTTATCAAAAGATGAGCCAGGCTTTTGGGCATATTGAGAGCTGGTGGAGGCGCTCGGTGATTGAGAGGAACCATGCGCAGTGCTGCTTACTTTCCAAGTTTTGCCTGGCGACTGCTTCTGCCGAGAGGCAACAAAAGAAGATCCAAGAAAGCCAGGTGGCTGCTGCGGGTACGGCGTGGCTTGGACTCCACTAAGTCGCTCCGCTGCATCGTTTGTCCAGATGGGTGGGGACTTCTTGCCGGCAGCGTACTCAGCAGCGGAAAAAAAACCGGCTAAGTCATCTGTTTTCTGAATCGGTATGTTTTGTTGCATGGCGCGCGCGGCGTTAGCACCGGCTGAAATGCTCACGATATCTTTGGGTACTGGAGCAGCCCGATAATTGGGCAAATGAAATTCCGAAGCCAGCTTACGTGCCTTGGCAATCAAGGTTTGCCAGATATGTCCCGTCGGATCCACCCGATTTACCGGATCCCCCACGCAATACATATACGCATTCAACCCACCCCCACGAAATGGACTCCAACTGTCCGGGCTGTGAAAACGCATCAATCGCGGGTTGTAGGCGCGGTAGCCGTTGCCCAGCAAATACCAACCGATATCCGCTTCACGCAATTGGCCATTGAACCCCAGCCGTGTCTCGACTTTCTGCTGCGCGGATTGCTCGCCGTATGCGGAGTAGCCGATGGTGTGGTTCTGGCCATCGACGATTTCGCCAATGATGGATTGGCTACGGTCGGTTGCCAGCAGCACGGTGCGTTTCCAGGTTTGGTTGTTTGAATCAACGGATTTACGCTGAGCCATTTTGGGAGTCGTCGTGAGAGTCACGTGCTTTTAAGATGTACGAATGGTTGCGACAAATTCCCCGGTCACTCTACTCAGCAGAGAGGTGTGCCCTCTTGCGTCAATAGTCGCTTGTACGTGGTTGTAGTTAGAGGGTTGGAATTGAGGTTTTTCCGCTTTTGTTCGACTACGAGAAGTAGAGGCGGCGGGGTTTTCTTGATAAGACATTCTTTGTTGCCTGACCCGATTAGATCGTTGTAATTTTCCAATCGGGTTCGGCGAAGCGATCTGCGATTTCGAAGGTGAAACTACACGACTTGGCGGAACAGGAAATGGCTCACTCCCTACCGTGGCAGCAATGAAGGATTTTTTGGTGTTTCCTAAGGCGACCGACATCTTTGAAGCGCCGCTACCAATAAGGTTCGTGGTGCTGTTCATTGCGTTTTTTGTCGCAAAGGCCGTTGTCCTGACAGCTTGCGTGGCAACATTGGTCACCCGTTCGGCGAGACGCTGTAAGGCTCTGGAGAACGCCCAAATCGATTGCCCCGTCGGATCTGAATTCATCACCGGCTCCCCACCGCAATATATGTACGCATTCAACCCACCCTCACCAAACGGACTCAAACTGTCCGGGCTATGAAAGCGCATCAACTGCGGGTTGTAAGCGCGGTACCCGTTGCCCAACAAATACCATTCAGGTTTAACCTCACGTAGTTCGCCGTTAAACCCTAGCCGCGTCATGACCCCAAGCTGTGACGATTGTTGGCCGTAGGGCGAGTACGCAATGAGATTAAGATTGCCCGCATCGACTTCGATCAATACCGAGTTTTTGAGATCCACTACCAGCAAGGTCGCGCGTTGCTGGCTGGGGTTCTGCTGATTAACAGGTTTGGCCTGACTCATATCGGGGAGCTTCGTGGAAGTGGGATACGGCTTACTGTTTTACTCGCTTGAGCTCAACTAGATAACTATCAGAACTGATAGTGGCTCGGGTCGCGCACCTGGGCCGGTACAGTCAAAGCATCATTCGGAGGATGTTTGCTAGCATTGCATCTGACTCAACCAAGATCAGACACGAGTGCTCACCATGCAACTCCCAGACATGAACCTGTTGGTCGCCCTCGATGCTTTGCTCGACGAGGGCAGTGTGGTGGGCGCGGCGCGGCGGATGAACCTGAGCCCGGCGGCCATGAGCCGGACGTTGACGCGCATCCGCGAAGCCATTGGCGATCCGATCCTGGTGCGCGCCGGCCGTGGTCTGGTGCCGACCCCCAAGGCGCTGGAATTGCGCGAGCAGGTGCGCAGTGTGGTGGAGCAGGCCGGGTTGCTGTTTCGTTCGGCTGATGCGGTGGAGCTGAGTTCGCTGCGGCGGCGTTTCAGTATTCGGGCCAACGACTTCTTTGTCGGCGTCTACGGCGGCAAGCTGTTCGACACCCTCGACCGGCAGGCGCCGCACTGCGAATTGCGTTTCGTCCCGGAAGGCGATGGCGATGACGAGGCGTTGCGCGAAGGGCGGATCGATCTGAGTATCAGCAACACCCGGCCGTTGACCCCGGAAGTGAAGATTCAGAACCTGTTTTCCACCCACTTCGTTGGTCTGGTGCGTGAGGATCATCCGCTGCTGGACGATGAGATCACGGCTGAGCGCTATGCGGGTTATTCCCATATCAGCATGTCCCGGCGCGGCATCGCCCGAGGTCCGATCGATACCGCGCTCAATGCCCTGGGGCTGGAGCGGCGGGTGGCGGTGATCGCGCCGAGCTTTCATGCGGCGATGTTTGCCTTGCCCGATTCCGACCTGATTCTGCCTGTGCCCAAAGAGGCGCTGCTGAGCGTGCGACGGCTCGGTCTGAAGCTGCGCTCGTTCGACCTGCCGATCCCGTTGCCGACCTTGATGCTGACCCAGGCCTGGCATCCGCGTTTCGACAAGGATCCGGCCCACCGCTGGCTGCGGGAAACGCTCAAGGCGTGTTGCGATGAAACGTGGTTGGCCGCTCAACCTGAAAGTCACCGCTGAACCCCTGTGGGAGCGAGCAAGCTCGCTCCCACAGGGTTTTGTATTGTTGCGTCAGACGCACTTATAACCTGCTGATAAGTTGATTTTCGTCAGGCATCACGCTTCCTAGAATGCTTCGGTCTTTCCACGCCGGAGCTTGCAGTACATGACTTCCCTTACGGTCACGGCACCTGTTGCTGCGGCCAGCACGGCAGCCGCTCCAACCGTCTTCGGCCCGCGGATCATCATCGGCCTGGTAGGCGTATTGCTGGCGGTGCTGGTGTCGGGCCTGAACGAGATGGTGACCAAAGTCGCCTTGGCCGACATTCGCGGTGCGTTGGCCATCGGCTACGACGAAGGCACCTGGCTGGTCGCCTGTTACACCGCGACGTCAGTGGCGGCCATGGCGTTTGCGCCGTGGTGTGCGGTGACGTTCTCGTTGCGGCGTTTCACCTTGTGCGCCATCAGCCTGTTCACCCTGCTGGGTGTGTTGTGCCCCTTCGCCCCGAATTACGAAAGCCTGCTGTTGCTGCGCACCTTGCAAGGCCTGGCGGGCGGGGCATTGCCGCCCATGCTGATGACCGTGGCCCTGCGGTTTCTGCCCGCCAATGTGAAGTTGTATGGCCTGGCCGGTTATGCCCTGACGGCGACATTTGGCCCGGGCCTGGGCACGCCGTTGGCCGGGCTGTGGACCGAGTATGTCGGCTGGCAATGGACCTTCTGGCAAATCATCGCGCCGTGCCTGACTGCCATGGCCGCAGTGGCGTATGGCTTACCCCAGGACCCGCTGCGCCTGGAGCGCTTCAAGTCCTTCAATTGGCGCGGTGTGCTGCTGGGTTTTCCCGCCATCTGCATGCTGGTGATCGGCATCCTGCAGGGCAATCGCCTGGACTGGTTCGAGTCGAACCTGATCTGCGGGCTGCTCGGTGGCGGGCTGTTGTTGCTGGTGTTGTTTTTGACCGGCGAGTGGTCGCAGCCGATTCCGTTTTTCAAGATGCAGATGCTCGGCATCCGTAACCTGTCTTTCGCCCTGCTGACCCTGGCGGGCGTGCTGGTGGTGTTGCAGGCGGTGATCATTATTCCGTCCAGCTACCTGGCGCAGGTCCAGGGTTATCGCCCGGTGCAGACCGCGCCGATCATGCTGCTGGCGGCGCTGCCGCAATTGATTGCGCTGCCGTTGGTGGCGGCGCTGTGCAACTTTCGCTGGGTCGATTGCCGCTGGGTGTTGGGCATCGGCCTGAGCATGCTGGCGCTGTCGTGCGTCGGCGGCTCGCAACTGACGTCCGCGTGGATTCGCGATGATTTCTATGTGCTGCAATGGCTGCAGATTTTCGGTCAGCCCATGGCGGTGTTGCCGCTGCTGATGCTGTCCACCGGCAGCATCAGCCCGATGGAAGGGCCGTTTGCATCGGCCTGGTTCAATACCGTCAAAGGCCTGTCGGCAGTCATCGCTACCGGTGTGATCGAGGCGTTGACCACGGCTCGCCTGCATTTTCACTCGACCATGCTGGTCGACCGCCTCGGCAATTCGCCGCTGGCCGAGCACGACAGTGCAGGTCTCGCGCATCGTCTGCATGAGCAAGCGGTGGTGCTCACTTCCTCTGATCTTTACCTGTGCATGGCCGTTGTCGCCGTGACCTTGGTCCTGCTGATTTTCTGGCTGCCGACGCGGATCTATCCACCGCGCGCACCGACCTGAATGCTCCACTGTTACAGAAGGTTTTTATGAACACTCAAGCAAAGCAGAAAGTCGCGGTGGCCGTGGCCGCCGCATTGGCCGTCGGCGTGTTGCTGTACCTGGCGATGCCCGGCCTGTTCGGCAAGCGTACCCAGCAGAACACCAACGATGCTTATGTCTCGGCGGATTTCACCCTGGTCGTACCGCGGGTTGCCGGGTTTATCAGGCAAGTGCTGGTGGAGGACAACCAGCAGGTCACGGCCGGACAGTTGCTGGCATTGATCGATGACCGGGATCTACGCGCAGCCGCCGAGGCCGCCGATGCCGAAACGCTGGTGGCCAGGGCGCAACTGCAAAACGCCCGGGCGACCCTTGAGCGCCAGGCGTCGGTGATTGCCCAGGCGCAATCCTCGGTGGTTTCGGCCAAGGCGGAAATGGCCTTTGCCGAGCATGAACTGAGCCGCTACAACCACCTTGCCGGGGTGGGCGCGGGCACGGTGCAAAATGCGCAACAGGCGCAAACGCGCATCGACCAGGCTTCGGCACGATTGGCCAATGCCACGGCGGTACTGGCGGCGGAACGCAAGCAGGTGGAGATCCTCACGGCCCAGCGCGATGCAGCCGAAGGGGGCTTGAAACGGGCGCAAGCGAAGCTGGAAATGGCCAGCTACGAGTTGTCCTATACGAGGATCGTCGCGCCACAGGACGGCATGGTCGGCGAACGCGCGGTGCGGGTCGGCGCCTATGTCACTCCGGGCAGCAAAATCCTCGCGGTGGTGCCGCTGGCGCAGGCATACGTGATGGCCAATTTCCAGGAAACCCAACTGACGGATGTGCAACCGGGGCAGGCTGTGCAAGTGCGCGTCGACAGTCTGGGCGGTGCGGCATTGAACGGTCGTGTCGAAAGCATTGCACCGGCCACCGGGGTGACGTTCGCCGCAGTCAAACCGGACAACGCCACCGGCAACTTCACCAAGGTGGTGCAGCGGATACCGGTGAAGATCGTGCTGGAGCCGGGACAGTCGCTGGCCGAGCGCTTGCGGGTGGGGATGTCGGTGGAGGCGAGTATTGATACCGGCAGTAATGCGTCGTCTGTGCGTGAGGTGACTCAGCGATGAGTTTTCTCGATCGGAATATGTACCTGTGGCGAGGGGGCTTGTCGGATCGCCGCACCGCCCCGTTCGAGTGCGCAGCGCTCGCCAAAGCCAGGGCCGCTTCGCGACCCAACGGGGCGGTTCGGCGTTCCGACAAGCCCCCTCGCCACAAGAGACTCGTTCAGTCTGCGGTTTTGGCGTTGAACTTACTGGCAGTCAGCGGCTGTACCGTAGGACCCGATTTCCAAAAGCCCGAAGCCACCGAAATCGCCGAATGGTCGAAACCATCAAAGGCAGCCGCCAGCCAGGCTGTCACCGAAACGATGACCGAGCGCTGGTGGGAAGTGTTCCACGACCCGAAACTCTCGGCCCTGAGCCAGCGCGCCCTGACCGACAACCTCGACCTGAAACTGGCCAGCAGTCGCTTGCAGCAAAGTCGTGCAGTGCGTCAGGTCATCACCGCCGAGCGCTACCCCAACACGGCTGCCAGCGGTCGTTACGGACGCAACCGCAACAGTGGTGAAGGCCTGAACGATCCGTCAGGACACAACGGCCAATCCGCCTTCAACCTGTGGGATGCCGGTTTTTCCGCTTCCTGGGAGCTGGATTTCTGGGGCCGCGTGCGGCGGGAAACCGAAGCCGCCGACGCCAACCTGGAAGTCGCCGAGAACGACCGACGCGGCGTGCTGCTGTCGGTGCTGGCCGAAACCGCCCAAGACTACATTCAGCTGCGCGGTGTGCAGAACACCCGGCTCGTCACCGAGCAGAATCTCGACGTTGCCCGCCATAGCCTGAAACTTTCGCAACTGCGTCTGGCTGACGGTGTCGCGACGGATCTGGATGTCGCCGAAGCCGCCGCACAAGTGGCGGCCATCGAGTCACGCCTGCCCGCATTGGAGCAACGCCAGTGGCAACTGATAAACGCCTTGAGTCTGTTGATGGGCGAGCCGCCCCAGGCATTGGCGGTGGAGTTATCCACAGACGCACCGGTGCCACAAACGCCGCGTCAGGTCGCCATTGGGTTGCCCTCGCAATTGGCTGAACGTCGACCGGACATTCGCCAGGCCGAAGCGCGGCTGCATGCCGCCACTGCCAGCATTGGCGTGGCCAAGGGCGATTTCTATCCGCGAATCACCCTGTCGGGGAACATCGGCTCCCAGGCCATGCAGCTGAGCGATTTCGGCTCCTGGGGTTCGCGTTCGTTCGGGATCGGCCCGCAATTCAGCTTGCCGCTGTTCGACGGCGGCCGCTTGCGTGGCGTGCTCCAATTGCGTGAAACGCAACAACAGGAAGCCGCTATCGTTTATCAGCAGACCGTGCTGCGTGCCTGGCATGAAATCGATGACCAGTTGACCGCCTACAACGCCAGTCAGTTGCGCCGCGACAGCCTGGCCGAGGCCGTGCGCCAGAACCGCATTGCTCTGGACACCGCGCAACAACAGTACGTTGAGGGCGTGGTGGATTTCGTCACCGTACTCACCGTGCAAGGGGCGTTGCTGGCGACGCAGGAGCAGTGGGTCGAGAGCTCGACGGGCGTGTCGTTGGCGGCCGTCGGGTTGTACAAGGCATTGGGTGGGGGTTGGGAGTCGGTGTATCCGTTGGCTGAGATGGCGCAGCGCTGACGGTGCAGCCGCCGGCTATCGCTTCATTATCGGGTCAGCATCGACGTTGCTCGGTTTGACGCGCTAAAGTGATGCGCAAGTAATCTGGCTCTTCACTCAACGTCGCAAGGGGAGGCAATGGAGGCGCGCAGAGAAACGCCGATGGGCGACACTCAGGGACCGCACGCCAATCCTGGTTTCGCCAGGGGCGCGCAACCGTTGATCCGCTGGGCGCGAGAGCATTGGCTAGTGCCGATTCTGGTATTGGCCGCGCTGGTGCGCTTTTACGATCTGACCGCTGCCGCGATTTGGGGCGACGAGGGTTCCAGCCTGCTGCTGGCCCGTTATTCAATACCTGATATCTGGTTGCACGCCGCCTACGACGTGCACCCGCCGCTGTACTTCATGCTGCTGCACGGCTGGATCGCGATGTTTGGCGACGGCATTTTGTCGATCCGCTGCCTCAGTGCCCTGCCGGGGATCGCCTCGGTCGGGCTCGGTGTGTGGCTGGTCGATCGGCTCGCCACCCGCCGTGCCGCGATCTTCGCCGGCGTCCTGCTGGCCCTGCTGCCCACGGCGGTGCGCTACAGCCAGGAAGTGCGAATGTATTCGCTGCTGGGGCTGTGGTTGCTGGGGGCAACCATTGCGCTGGTGTACTGGATCCGCAAGCCGCAGCGCCGGCGCTATCTGGTGATCTATGTCGTGCTGATGAGCGCGGCGTTTTACACCCATTACTTCACGGCCCTGTGCGTGCTCTGCCATTGGTTGTACCTGGGGATCATCCGCGTGCAGCCGGGGCATCGTCTGCGGCACATCCAGCGGGGTGACTGGTGGCTGGCCAATGTGGCTATCGTGGCGCTGTATCTGCCGTGGCTGCCGGGATTCGTCGACCTGCTACGGCACCTGGACCAACTGAAGGCCAATGGCGATGTTGGCTGGGAGTTGCCCGTCAGCCTGGACTCCTTGCCGTCGATGGTCTGGTCGTTGCTGACCCAGGACGACGGCGAGAACCTGCCGCCACTGGTCTTTATTGCCTTGCCGCTGGCCTTGCCGTTGTTGGCGTGGGTGGCGCTGGCACGTGATCGAAGCGTGTTCCGCGGCAGTGCGTTGCTCGCGCTCTACACCTTTGTCCCGATGCTGCTGGTGTTTGCGGTGTCGTTTTTTTCGCCGATATTCATTGAGCGCTACCTCACCGCGTATGCCCTTGGCTTGCCGCTGTTGGCGGCATTGGCAATCGACCGCTTGTACTCCGGTTCCCGGGTGCTGGCCCTGACGGTGCTGGTCCTGTTTGTCGGTGTGGAACTGGTGGGGCTGAAAAACAACGCGACGGTGGACGTCCATGATCAGGTCAATGTCCTGGTGGAAGACGTCAACCTGCATTTTCAGCCGGGGGACAGGATCGTTACCAGTGACATGCTCTGGTACTTGAGTTACGTCTACTACAACCGCACCAGTACCCAGCCCCTGCTCTACACCCCACCACGGGCCGATGGCACCTCGAGCCGGCCGAACGACTATGGTTTCGGTACCTTGACGATGCCAGACGTGTATCTGGACCACTTGAGCGACCTGCCCAAGGGCACGGGACGAACCTGGCTGATCAGTACCGCCGACGTACCTGACGAGTTCGCACCGTTGCCGGCGCAATGGCATATCGCTCGTCAGATGAAGGCTGGCGGTGTTGCCGCGAGGTTGTACCTGTCCGGCAATACCGGACAATGAGTGGCGTCATCGCAACCTTCATGGTTTCGACGACAAGTCCGCCATGCCCTTGAGCAACTCGATCGGCAGTGGAAAGACGATGGTCGAGCTCTTGTCGCCGGCAATCGAACTCAGGGTCTGCATGTAGCGCAGCTGCATGGCCCCTGGTTGGCGGCCAAGCATTTCGGCGGCCTGCATGAGTTTTTCCGAGGCCTGCAATTCGCCTTCGGCGTGGATCACCTTGGCTCGCCGTTCCCGTTCGGCTTCGGCCTGCTTGGCGATGGCGCGGATCATCGATTCGTTGAGGTCCACGTGTTTGATCTCGACGTTGGCGACCTTGATGCCCCAGGCGTCGGTCTGGGCATCGAGCACTTGCTGGATGTCCAGGTTCAAGCGTTCGCGTTCGGCCAGCAGTTCGTCCAGTTCGTGTTTACCCAGCACCGCCCGCAGCGTGGTTTGCGCCAATTGGCTGGTGGCGGCCAGGAAATCCTCGACCTGGATGATTGCCTTCTGCGGATCAAGTACGCGGAAATACAGCACCGCGTTGACCTTGACCGACACGTTGTCGCGGGTGATCACGTCTTGCGGCGGCACGTCCAGCACCACGGTGCGCAAATCGACCCTGACCATTTGCTGGACCACCGGAATCAGCAGGATCAGACCAGGGCCCTTGACCTGCCAGAAGCGCCCGAGCTGGAACACCACCCCGCGCTCGTATTCGCGCAGGATGCGGAACGTCGCCCCCGCCAGTGCGATGATCAACAATAGCAGCGCGACAAGACCCAATTGCAAACCCATGACTATTCTCCGCCCGGCGCCGCGTCAGCCGCGGCCACTTGCAGCAGCAAGCCCTTGCGCCCCACCACCCGCACCTGTTGCCCGGGTTGCAGCGGCGTTGCGCTGAGCACTTGCCATCGTTCTCCTTGCAGATGAACCCAGCCGCCATAGGCGTTGCCGAGTTGCACTGACGTGACCGGCGTTTCGCTGCCGACCAGCCCGGCATCACCGCTGACGGTGTGGCGCGGTCGGGTCTTCAGGGCGTGAAACACCAGGTAGATCAGCAAGAGTGCGCTGATCAGTCCCAGGCCGATCATCAACGGCACGGGCACTTCGGTATTGGACAGGATCACTGCACCGATCACGAACATCACGATGCCGCCCAAGCCGATCACGCCGTAATTGGGCAGGGCCGCCTCGGCGATCAGGAACGCGATGCCGAAGGTGATCAGCCAGATCCCGACGGGGTTGGGCAGCAGCACCACAACCGTGTCGGCAGCACCGGCCGATCCGCTCAACGCCAACAGCAACGCAACTGCACAGCAACGCGTGATCACTTGACCCTCCGGGAGAGTCGTGGAGTGGCTCTGCATACAGTTTAGTTGAGCCTTGGCCTGTATGAATTTTGCTCAATTGTCATCGTCGGCCGATGGGCGGATTTCCCGCCGGATCGCGCCGGCGGGCCTAGACTTTTACTACGCAAGCCAAGCTTTAATCATCGTCCGCAAGCGATCATGGCGGACACCGAGGTGCATCATGCGTATGGCAAGAACCGTGCAGCGAAGCCTGGAAAAGGCTCAATGCGAATATGACATCGTCAGCCACCCACACTCGGCCAGCAGCCTTGAAACGGCGCGGGTCGCAGGTATTCCTGCCGAACGGGTGGCCAAATCGGTGATCCTCGACGATCACCATGGGCATTACCTGATGGCCGTGCTACCCGCCAGCCGTCACCTTGACCTGAGCAAAGTCCGAAGCAGCGGTGAGTGGCAGGTTTCCCGCGAAAGCAACCTGGCGCACCTGTTCGATGATTGCGAACGCGGTGCCGTACCGGCGCTGGGTGAGTCGTATGGGTTGGAGGTGGTGATCGATCCGATGCTGACCCGGCAGAAAGACATCTATCTGGAGGCCGGCAACCACGTCAACCTGGTGCGCATGGACATGCCCGAGTTTCTGAAAATGGTGCCGCATGCCGAGGTGCGGGAGTTGAGTCATTGAGTCTGCGGTGTCTTCGCTGCCATCATCGCGAGCAGGCTCGCTCCCACAGGGAGAACGAATTTTCCTGTGGGAGCGAGCCTGCTCGCGAATGACCGCGCAGCGGTCCCTAAATTGGTAATCAGGAGTTCGTCATGGAAAATCCGACCCACAACCTTCCATCCCTGTTCAAGCAACTCGGCCTGCCGGACGACGCCGAAAGCATTGATAAATTCATCGCCACCCATTCACCGCTCAAACCGGAACTGCACCTTGCGGATGCTTTTTTCTGGAGCCCGAGTCAGGCGGAGCTTCTGCGTGAGGAGATACTCGATGACGCGGATTGGGCGGAGGTGGTGGATCAGTTGGATGTGATGTTGAGGAAGGGGCGGGGGGTGTAGAAAACTGATAGGCGGTGCTCAACCGAGGTTGCTCTGAATACAATAATTGACCAGAATTAAGACCTCATTTGAGGTCTTAATTATGCAAAGTGTTTTGGCTGATATGGCTGTCAGCGTGTCTGAACTAAAGAAAAACCCCTCTGCCGTTTTGAATGGCGCCCATGGAGGGCCCGTCGCAGTGCTCAATCACAATCGTGTCATGGGGTATATGGTCCCTGCCGATGTGTTCGAAGCCATGATGGAGCGCCTGGATGATCTGGAATTGGCGGAAATCGTGCGTTCTCGTCGTCATGAAACACCGATCCCGGTAACGCTGGATGACTTATAAGCTCGAATTTCTGCCGTCTGCACGCAAGGAATGGGACAAGCTGGGGCACACGCTACGTGAGCAATTCAAAAAGAAGTTGGCAGAGCGGCTCGAAATGCCTCGAATCCCTTCCGACTCACTCCATGGCATGCCCGACTGCTAAAAAATCAAGTTGAAGTCATCGGGATATCGACTCGTCTACGAGGTGATAGATGAGCGCGTCGTCGTTTCTGTCGTTGCTGTAGGAAAGCGCGAACGCAGTCAAGTGTATGAGCGAGCCAAGAAACGTTGATGGCTCTTGGCAGGTCGCTGTTACGTATTTGTTTCAAAACTTGACGGAAAATCCCCTCCAATGCAATATTGATAGTTAGCAAACTAACAGTGTGTATTGTCCCTCGTGCCGAATAACCTCGACGTTCTCCAGATGAACATCAGCAGCGCCATGGTGGTGGCCGCCAGGCATTGGCGCAAAATCTGCCAGACCACGCTGGCCAACTATGGAATCTCCGAAGCCTGCGCCGTTCCGCTGTTGATGATCGGGCGTCTGGGCGAGGGTGTGCGCCAGGTGACGGTGGCCCAGGCAGCAGGGATGGAGAGTCCGTCGCTGGTGCGCCTGCTCGATCAGTTGTGCCATGGCGGCTACGTCTGCCGCACCGAAGATGCACAGGACCGCCGCGCCAAATGCCTGAGCCTGACCGAAACCGGTCGGGAGCTGGTGCAGGCGGTCGAAGTGGAGCTGGTGCGCTTGCGCCACGAAGTCCTGGAAGGCATTGACCAGAGTGATCTGGAGGCTACGCTGCGGGTACTGAGAGCATTTGAAGCGGCCACGCCGCCATCGGTGGCCAACTCTTGAACGGATTTTTCTCGGGCATGCCCCCGGCGCGGGACTGGTTCTACGGAGTCCGCACTTTCGCCGCATCAATGATCGCGCTGTACATCGCCCTGCTCATGCAAATGCCGCGTCCGTACTGGGCGATGGCCACGGTGTACATCGTTTCCAGTCCGTTTCTCGGCCCCACCAGTTCCAAGGCGCTGTACCGGGCGGTCGGCACCTTTATCGGCGCTGCGGCGGCGGTTTTGTTCGTGCCGATGTTCGTGCAGAGCCCTTACGTGCTGGTGGTGGTGATCGCGCTGTGGACCGGGACTCTGCTGTTTCTGTCCCTGCATTTGCGCACGGCCAACAACTACGCCTTGATGCTCGCCGGTTACACCTTGCCGTTGATCGCCCTGCCAGTGGTGAACAACCCGCTCGGCGTATGGGACGTGGCCGAAGCGCGGACCGAGGAAATCTTTCTGGGCATCGCCGTGGCGGCGGTGGTCGGTGCGATGTTCTGGCCCCGGCGCCTGGCGCCGGTGTTCAATGATTCGGTGAGCAAATGGTTTACCGATGCATCGACCTACAGCCTGCGTTTCCTTAGCCGCAACGTGCAGCCTGAAGAAGTCAGTGCGTTGCGCGCGTCGATGGTCGCCACGTTCAACTCCCTGGAGCTGATGATCGGTCAGTTGCCCCACGAAGGCTCGCGTCCGCAGACAGTGCGTAACACCAAGGAATTGCGCGGACGGATGATTCACCTGCTGCCAGTGATCGATGCCCTCGACGACGCGCTTTACGCCCTGGAACGGCGCACCCCGGAGCTTGTGGACAAGTTCGCACCCTTGCTGGCCGCCACCACCGAATGGCTCGAGCACAAGGATGCCGATCTCGACCGCTGGCAAGCCTTGAAGGATCAACTTGAGGCCCTGCAACCGGCTCCCGAAGCGCTGGATGACCGCAAGCAACTGCTGTTCTCCAACGCCATTTACCGACTCGGCGAGTGGATCGATTTGTGGCAGGACTGCCGCAGCCTGCAATACGCCATCCAGTGCGAAAGCCAGGACAGCTGGCGCGCGGTGTATCGGCACTGGCGGCTGGGACGGCTATCCCCGTTCCTGGATCGCGGCCTGATGTTTTATTCCGCGGCGTCCACCGTCACCGCGATTATCGTCGCTTCGGTGCTGTGGATTCTGCTCGGCTGGACCGATGGCGGCAGCGCCGTGATCCTGGCGGCGGTGGCGTGCAGTTTCTTTGCCTCGATGGACGACCCGGCGCCGCAGATTTACCGGTTCTTTTTCTGGACTGCGATGTCGGTGGTGTTCGCCAGCCTTTATCTGTTTCTGGTGCTGCCCAACCTGCATGACTTTCCGATGCTGGTGCTGGCGTTTGCCGTGCCGTTCATTTGCATCGGCACCCTGACGGTCAAGCCGCAGTTTTACCTGGGCATGCTGCTGACTCTGGTCAACACCTCGTCCTTCATCAGCATTCAGGGCGCTTACGACGCGGACTTCCTCAGTTTCGCCAACTCCAACCTGGCCGGCCCCATGGGTTTGCTGTTCGCGTTCATCTGGACCCTGATTGCCCGGCCGTTCGGTGCCGAACTGGCGGCCAAGCGCCTGACCCGTTTCAGCTGGCGTGACATCGTCAGCCTCTCCGAGCCGGCCACGTTGTCTGAGCATCGGCTTCTGGGCATACGGATGCTCGATCGGTTGATGCAGCATCTGCCGCGCCTGGCCATGACCGGCCAGGACTCCGGCGTGGCGCTGCGGGAAGTGCGGGTGGCGCTGAATCTGTTGGACCTGCTCGCTTATACGCCGCGGGTCCTTGGTGTGCCGCAGGTGCTGCTGCGTCAGGTGGTGGCCGAGGTGGGCGAGTACTTCAAGGCCTGTCTCAAGGCCGGTGAACGCCTGCAGGCACCGAGCCCGTTGCTGATGACCCTCGACCGCACGCGCCGTGCCCTCAGCGGTGCCGGTGATGACGAAACCCGTCGGCATCTTCTGCACGCCCTGAGCGGCCTGCGCCTGGCACTGTTGCCCGGCGTTGAATTCGTCGGCTCCGCCGAGCCCGAAGAGCCGCTTCCCCATGGCATTGATGGAGCGCCTTTATGATCGGTGACCTGGATATGAGCGGGGTGTTCCTGCCCACGCTGCTGGTGCTGATGGGCATTACGTATGTGTTGTACCTGTTGGTGCACGGGGTGCTGACGCGCCTGCACTTTTACCGTCTGGTCTGGCACCGGGCATTGTTCAACGTGGCCCTCTACGCCTTGCTGCTTGGCGCCGTGGACTCACTCAGTCGATACCTGATGACATGAAAAAACCGTTTCTAACCCTGGGTCGCGTGGTGTTGACCCTGCTGATCGTGAGCTTCGCCGTTGTCGTGGTCTGGCGCATGGTGATGTATTACATGTTCGCGCCCTGGACCCGCGACGGGCACATCCGTGCCGACATCGTGCAAATCGCGCCGGATGTCTCCGGGCTGATTCAGGAAGTGGAGGTGCGCGACAACCAGTTGGTCAAGCGTGGCCAGGTGCTGTTCAGCATCGATCCTGACCGCTTCAAACTGGCCCTGCGCCAGGCGAAAGCGGCAGTCGCTGACCGCGAGGAAACCCTGGCCCAGGCCCAGCGCGAGGCCAAGCGGAACAAGGGGCTTGGCAACCTGGTGCCGGGTGAGCAACTGGAAGAAAGCCAGTCGAAAGTGGCCCGCGCCCAAGTGGCCTTGATGGAAGCCCAGGTGGCGGTGGACAGCGCGCAGCTCAACCTCGACCGCTCGGTGATCCGCAGCCCGGTGGACGGCTACGTCAACGATCGCGCGCCACGGGCCCAGGAGTTCGTCAGCGCCGGGCGTCCGGTGTTGTCGGTGGTCGACAGCAACTCGTTCCATATCGATGGCTATTTCGAAGAAACCAAACTGAACGGCATCCATATCGGGCAAAGCGTCGACATCCGGGTGATCGGCGACAATGCGCGCTTGCGTGGGCATGTGGAGAGCATCGTCGCCGGCATCGAAGACCGCGACCGCACCAGCGGCAACAACCTGCTGCCCAACGTCAATCCGGCGTTCAGCTGGGTGCGGTTGGCCCAGCGGATTCCGGTGCGGATCGCCTTCGACGACGTGCCGGAAGATTTCCGCATGATCGCCGGGCGCACCGCCACGGTATCGATCATCGACGATCAGAAACGGGAGCCGGCGCAATGAGCAAGGCCTCGGGTTTGGCGGTCGCCGGATTAGGCTTGCTGCTGTCGGCGTGTCAGATGGTTGGGCCGGATTATCATTTGCCTGAAGAGGCGGCTGTCCATCGTCCAGACTTGCAGGGCGATCTGGCGGTCGACGGTAAAACGGTGGTTTCCGCGCCGGTGCCGGCCGATTGGTGGCGCTTGTACAAGGATCCGCGACTCGACCAATTGGTGCAGCAGGCCATGGCCTCCAACACCGATTTGCGCGTGGCGGCGGCCAGCCTGTCGCGATCCCGCGCTCAGGTCGATGAGGCCGAAGCGGCAGGTGGCTGGAGCGGCGGCGTGAAAATGGGCGCCCAGCGTTTGCAGGAGTCCGGCCAGGCCTTCCTGATACCGGAAAAAGTGCCGGTGGCCAACATCGGCGATATCGGCATCAGTGCGTCGTACCAGTTCGACCTGTTCGGCACCTTGCAACGCGGTATCGAAGCGGCCAAGGCCAATGCCGATGCGACGCAGGCCGCCGCCGATACTGCACGCATCACCGTGGTGGCCGACGTGGTTCGCGCCTACACACAAGTGTGTGCAGCCAATGAAGAGCGGGAAATCGCCCAGCACTCCCTCGACCTGCAAGCCCAGAGCACCACGCTGATCCAGCGCCTGCGCGATGCCGGGCGAGGCGACGAAACCCAGGTCACCCGTTCGCAGACCCAATTCAAATCCCTGCGCGCCGACATGCCGCGCTATGAAGCCGCACGTCAGGCCGGGCTGTATCGTTTGTCGATGTTGCTGGCCAAGCCGGTGGACCAGTTGCCGGCTGGCACCGCCACCTGTGACGAGCTGCCAAAAATCGCGCAATTGATCCCGGTGGGCGATGGCGCCGCGTTGCTCAAGCGCCGTCCCGATGTACGGCAGGCCGAACGTCGACTGGCGACCGCGACGGCCGGTATCGGCGTCGCTACGGGCGAGCTGTACCCGAACATCAGCATCGGCGCGACCATCGGTACCGTCGGTATCCTGGACGATCTCGGCGACCCGTCTACCAACCGCTGGGGCTTCGGTCCGTCGCTGACCTGGAACGTGCCGACCAACGGCGCCCGGGCGCGCATCCGCGAAGCCGAAGCGGTTACCCAGGCGACCCTGGCGCATTTCGACGGGGTGGTGCTCAACGCCATTCGCGAAACCCAGACCGGCCTGGCCCAGTACACGGCATTGCTGCAGCGCCGCGACGCACTGGCCGATGCCGAGCAATCGGCAAAACTGGCAGCCGACCAGACCCACCGCTTCTTCCAGGCCGGCCGCGCCTCGTTCCTGGCGGACCTGCAAGCCACCCGCACCTACATCGACGTCACGGCGCAACTGGCGGCCGCGAACACCCAGGTTGCCGCCAGTCAGATCGATTTGTTCCTCGCCTTGGGCGGCGGTTGGGAAAGCGGACGAACGCAAGCGTCGAACTCCGGCAAACCCTGAGGCCGTTGCTATGCTTTGAAGAGTTGGAGGGCGCCCCGTGCAAAGCGCTCTTTCTTCGCACAAGGCTCGCGCAGTTCAGGGGGAAACCAATAATGAAAAACCCTTATGCTCTCGGCTTCTGGTGCGCCATCGTGGCGTTGGTGCTGCTGTCGGCCACCTATTTCTACGGCATCATGCTGGCCCACCAGATCGACAAGGCTCTGGCGTTCCTCGACAGTGCCGCCGCGCTGATTGCCGTGATGTCCATTGCGGTGGTGGCCTGGGCCTCGGTCCAGAACCAACGCATCAAGAAAAGACAACTCGAACAAGGCAAGACCCTGGTCCTGATCTGGGACACCAAGGTGGCGCTGCGTCGTGTCGAAACGGTGTTCGACCGTTATTTCTGGGGCAGTTACTGGCAACCGGGGCGCACCTTTCAGGAAGTCATGGGCGAATTGACCGGCACTCCGCTGGAAAAAAGCCTCGAGAGCCTGAAAAAACAGTGTCTGGCGCTGGATCGGCAGGTGGCTGACGACGGTCGGCACTGGCTCAGCAATGCCCGGGAACTGGCGGATGTCGCCACGGCCATGGCCCGCGAACGCTATCAACTGGACGTCTGCGACCCGCGTTCGGAAGTGACGGGCGGGGCGGTGATCAACCGCGACTTCGAAGTGCTGGTGTACACCTGGACTGCGCGGCTCAAAAGTTTTGATCATCAGTTGGATGAGATCGAGGTCCAATACTCTTGAGTTGATATTGGCTGTTCGATCGCCATCGCGAGCCTGCTCGCGATGGCGAATGCATTGACTGCGAATATCTCCAACCGTGTCACCACCCCCAAAGACACTCTTTCACCTTTAAACATTGAGCCGTTCGTCGCGCCCGGTGCTAATCTGCAATTCACTTTCAGCGCAGTCGAGCCGCAACCCGTCATGGGTTCAGGGAAGACGACCTCACTTTCAACAACGGACATTGAACGGGTCATACATGAATAAATCAGCAGGCGTGCTACTGGGAATTGTTGTCGCAATCGGTGCCATCAGCGCAGGCGGAGCCTGGTTCACCGGCACCAAAATCGAAGGTGTGCTGAACACCTCGATCGCTGATGCCAACAAGGAATTGCAGGCGGCGATGGTCGGCTCCAACGGCACCGCGTCGCTGGAACTGGTGTCGCTGGAGCGTCATGTGTTCAGCAGCACCGCGCACTATCGCCTCAAGGGCGAAGGCGAAATGTTCGGCGAAGCGCCGGTCGAGTTGCTGTTTGTCGATCACATCGAACACGGCCCGTTGCCGTTCTCGCGCCTGATGTCGCTCAAATGGCTGCCGGTCCTGGCGACCAGTCACTACGAGCTGGAAAAGACCCCGCTCACCGAGAAGTGGTTTGCCGCTGCCAAGGACAAGTCCCCGCTGACCGGCGTGGTCAATATCGGCTACGACAACGCTACCAATGGCACCTTCGAGTTGCAGCCGTTGGAAATGGCCCTGGATGACAAGTCGAGCATGAAGTTCTCCGGCCTGAGCATGGACATCGACGCCAGCGCCAAGGCGCAGAAGGTCAAGGCCAACGGCTACATGGACAGCCTGAAGGTGACCACCGTGTCCGAAGACCAGGCGCCGGTGCAGGTTGAGTTGAACGGCCTGACCCTGGCCAGCAACCTGACAAAAAGTACTTACGGTTTCTACACTGGCGAGAACGTCGTTGAATTGGCCAGCGGCAAATCGACTTTCGGCGTCAAGCAGTCGGTGCTGGACTTCAAGAAGTTCGAAATGAAGAACCTGACTGAAGAAAAGGGCAGCAACGCCTCCGGACGTGCCGACTACAAGGTCGGTGACGTGTCTTTCAACGGCAAGACCATCGGTTCCGGTGCGCTGGCCATGAGCCTGAAGAACCTCGACATTCCGGCGACCTTGTCATTGATGCAGGTTTACCAGACCAAACTGCAGCCGTATGAAAGGGCGGCGGCCGAAGCAACGGCGGCCGGCCTGCCGGCACCAGAGCTGAAACTGACCGAAGCCGAAGAGGCGCTGCTCAAGTCCAGCCTGGAAAAACTGCTGGCGGCCGGACCACAAGTGGCCCTGGAAAACCTGTCGTTCAACACCGCCAACGGTGAGAGCCGCGCCAACATGGTGCTCGACCTGACCAAGCCACAAGCCATCGATCTGCCAACCGATCAGTTGGTCAGGCAGTTGATCGCGCTGCTGGACTTCAAGCTGCAAGTGTCCAAAGCCATGTTGGTCGATGTGCTCACCGTGCAGTCGCAAATCGACGGTCAGACCGACGCCAAGCTGATTGCCGACCAGGCCACCGCCACCGCGGACATGTTCAGCAGCATGGCGGTCGGTAGCCAACTGGCAAAACTGGACGGCAACAACATCGTCACCAACTTGCGTTACGCCAACAATCAGGTGGACTTCAACGGCCAGAAAATGACCGTCGAAGAGTTTGCCAGTTTTGTGATGAGCAAGTTCGCAGATGCCAGTGCCACTGAATAACGGCGGCTGTTAACCCTGCAACGCCCGGCCTCTGCATCGCGCAGGCGCCGGGCGTTTTGCTGTCCGGCATGTCTAGGGGACGTCACGGATCAGGCGCCATGCCTCTTCCCATGGCAAGGATTGTTTCATCCGCTCGGCGAGCATCGCCATGGCCCGGTCCATCTCGCAGGCTACCGCCGCCGACACCACGCCGTTTTTTCCGAACAGGCCTATGAACGGCGGATCGTAAGGGTCGCCCTTGAACTCGACTTCGTCCCAGGCCTCGGCGTGCCCGAGGTAGTCGTAGGTTTTACCGAAATGCCAGGTCCAGAAATACGGCACGTCGAGGTAATGCTCGTCACCGCCCAGCATATTGGCCGCGGCGATCCGCGCCTGCTGTTGGGCCAGTCGCCAGTGTTCGATGCGCAGGTATTGGTTGTTCAGCGGGAACGTGGCGATATCGCCAGCCGCCCAAAGGCTGTCGGTCACGCGCATTGCGCCATCGACACGCAGCGAGTGATCCTGCTCCTTCGGCAACCCGGTAAAGGCTGCTGTGGCTGGCGTGACGCCAATGCCGACCAACACCAGATCGGCCGCCAGGCGTTGGCCGTTGTCCAGGCGCACGGCCTCGACCTTGTCCGTCCCTTCGATCTGTACCGCATTGCCCTGGGTATGAAACACGACGCCATTGGCTTCATGTCGCGCGCGAATGGCCTTGCCGACCGTGTCACCGAACTGTTTGGCAAACGGTACTTCGTGGCGGGCCAGCACGGTCACGTGCAGGCCAAGCTGGCGCAGGGACGAGGCGGACTCCATGGCAATGAAACTGTCACCGATGATCACCACCCGCTGGCCGGCGCTGGCGCTGTCGAGAATCTGCTGCGCATGGGCTTTGGAGCGTAGGACGAACACTTGCGGCAGGTTGGCGCCGGGCAGCGTCAGTGTGTTAGGCACGCCGCCGGTGGCCAGCAGTGCGGCGTCGTAGGTCAATGATTGGCCGTCAGTCAGCCGCAGCGTGTGGTTTGGCGTATCCAGGCTTGCAACTTCGCCTCGCAGGCGCTCGATCCGCTGCTCGCGGTAAAAGTCCTTGTCGCGTAGCGGCGGGACTTCGTCCAGAGGCATCTCCCCGGCGATCACGTACTTGCTCAGCGCGGTGCGGTCGTATCCGGCATCGGCTTCGTGGTCGATCAACAGCAATCGGCCGCCGAAACCTTTCTCGCGCAAACACGCTGCCGCCGCCGTGCCTGCCGCGCCAGCGCCGACAATGATGAAGGTTCGTGAATCGTCGGCCGGTGGCGGGTGGGCACCCGGCATCGGCTGGTCGCCGACCCAGATGTCGCCGTCACGGACTTCGAGGGGATAGCGCTTGAGGCTGTCCAGGGCTGGCGGCTCACACAGCCCGCCATCCTCGATCCGAAACTGCGCCTTGTGCCACGGACAGGTCAGGCGCCCAAGACATATCGCCCCGTCCGCCAGCGGGGCTCCGGCATGCGGGCATTCGGCCTGATAAGCGCGCAGTTGATCGCCGGTCCGCAACAGCAGAATTTTGCTGTCCCGGACCTGCACTTCCAGACCCCGGTCTTCGGGCACATTGGCGACACGCGCAACGCGATGCAGAGTCATGATCGCTCTCCAGACAGACGTTTCACTTATGAGTCTGGTACTTATCGCGAGGTTCAGCCAATTCCCCCCTGCCACGACGTGAACGGTCCGGCTATAGTTTGCACGCCGACGACGGCCCAACACGCACAAGGTGCTCCGGTATGCCCCGATTGACCTCAATGAACCCTTGGCTCGCGGCCTTGGCAGTCGCCCTTTGCGTGCAGTTTCCGGCGCAGGCCCAGGAACGTTTCACCCTGAACATTCCCGGCGTCTCCGATGACCGTCTGTTCACGTCCGCCGCCGCCAGCGACTCCGCAGGTTGTGGCGGACATAATATTTCCCCGGCATTGAACTGGAACGCCGGCCCGGCAGCCACCCAAAGCTACGCCATCGTCATGCACGACCCTGACGGCCAGAAAGGCCAGGGTGTCGATCAGTGGGTGCACTACGGCATCAAGGCTGTCACCCACCAGATCCCGGCCGGCGCCGGTAGCAAACCCGGCCTCGAAGGCGTCGGCGGTACCAACAGCAAGGCAACCACCGGCTACATCGGCCCTTGCCCGCCCGTTGGCGACAGCGCGCACCACTACATCATCCAGATCTACGCCCTGGACCTGCCCCCGGACGCCTTGCCCGCCGGCCTGACCCGCGCGCAGCTGCTGGAAAAAATCAAAGGCCACGTCCTGAGAAACAGCAGCGTGGTGCGGCGCTATCACCGCTGAAGGCTGATCGTCCCAGCGGATTTGCAGAAAACTGAAGTGCGCGGCATTCCGGGGATTTGGCATCCACCCCCGAAAGCGCGCACTATCAGGCTATAGCCGATGCGTTGGAGGATGCCGTGGCAAAAAAAATCGACCGCATCGCCCAAATGCTCAACTGCCCACAAAAGGGCGAGGAACTGCGGCGAGCAATTACCGAGAGTCGCAAGGATTTTCTGCTGAACCAGCCGGAAGAAGACGTGGTTGAAGACGACGACCTTGAAGAGGAGATTTTCGAGGACGACGAGGACGATGATGAGTACGACGAGTTCGACTGGACTACAGAATGAAAAAAAACCGCTTCGGCGGTTTTTTTGTGGGTCCAGGTAAAAGCCCTTATGTGCTGTGTCTGGCGTACTTGCTAGTGTCAGAGCCCATTGGGGAGAAATTTGGTTGCGCCGCTGACATCATCGATTTTCTTGATGCGAAAGGCTTTCAGGCAAGTTTCGTCGCGGGTGTTGGCGTCAGAGCAAAATTGCTTGATGAAATCGGCAAAGACCATGTCTTGGCCATTAACGGTGAGGACGCGCTTGTAATATTCACCATTGATGCCTTGGGCTTGACGACTGGTAGTCATCTCCTGATCCACCACCAGTTGTCCGTGCAGGTCGACAGCTGGAACCTGGGCTTTGGGGTCTTCTTTGGAGCAGGCGCTCAGCAGTAGTCCCGCAGCAATCAGCGTACATAAACGCAGCATATGAATTCATCTCTGATAACGGATGCCCCGGACCAGGGTCCGGGGAAGATCGATAGGAAGATTACTCGCCGAACAAGCGGCTGGAGCGGTTGACGTCAGCCTTGCCGGTATCTTCCAGCAGAGACTTGGCACCGGAGGTCACATTGCGTGCCGAGTCGGCTTCAGACTGGATCACGTCGGTGCGTGCCGCGCTATCACGCAACTCCGCATCGATGTAGTCGTTGGCACGTGCGGTGCGCGCGCGCTTGGCCTGTAGTGCCAGGCGGCGCTCTTCCAGGTCCAGTGCGCGCAATTCGTCTTCGAAGCCTTCTTCACGGGTTTGAACACGCTTATGTTCAGTTTCTTGTGTCTTGCGCTGCTCGAGGGCCCTTTGTTGCGCAGCTTGCTGTGCCACTGCCCGTTGCCGACGATCAGCAGCGCTACGAGCTTCCTCGCGTGCCCGGTCGGCTGCCGCCTGACGGAGGCGTTCGGCCTCAGCGGCGGCTTCAGCCTGTTTGGTTTGCTGTTCGATTTGATACAGATTGTCGAATTGGCCTGCCAATGTCGGCATGGTGAGCAGTGCGAGGACGGAGCCCAGAACTATATGTTTCATGTCCGACCCCTTAGCTTTTCTTGGGTTCTGGACAGGTCGCATTCGGCTGAATGCGTGTTTCGTTGGAGATCGTCATCACCATCAGGGATATTTCGCCAACCTTGAACTCACAAGGGCGACCCACTTGGGCAGAAGTGAAGATCTTGCCGCTTTCGGAATAACCAATCAGCACGCCCGGTACGAGGGTGGTGTCATTGACCATCGAGCCCGCCATGGCGCCTGCAGCGCCACCGGCTACACCGCCGACAATGGCCGTGTCAGTGTTTTTAGTGTTGCCCAGTGCGGCACCACCGATCAGACCCAGTACCCCGCCCGCCATCATGGCTGCTTTTTTGTTCTTTTCGTTGCTGACTTTTATCTTGCTCGGCGAAATCGTAAGGATTTTGACGGTTTTAGCTTCCTGCTGAGTGTTTACCTGAGTGGCGTCGAATACATCTGCTTGATACTCCTCACCACTCGTTTGGCAGCCAGCAAGAACGGCAGCAATCGAAAGCACCAGGCAGCGTTTTAACATCATCATTTCTAATATCTCTATGAGCGTAAGAAATCCCGAAAGGGACAATCCATTGTGATTTGAGGCAATGTGCCATCATTTTAATCAAACTCAAGAAGATAAGGCCAAGGAAACTTTGGAGAGGATGTGGATTAGGTGCTTTAGGCAGTTTCAAAGCCCGCAGCCTGCTGCTGATGCCGATCACTGGCATTTTCCTGATGCTCGGTAACGGCTAAGGGTTGAAAGTCTTCGACCAGCAGATGGTCGCCAGGAACGGCATGGATATCGGCGGGGTGGCCAGCCTCGGGAGGCTGCATTCGCTGCTGGCCTGGCTGTTCGTGATTTTAGTGGTCGGCCACTTCGGTGCGGCGACTATCAGCAACCGTTGAACGGGGGGGCATGAGTTTCCTAAAAACAACACCCACAAAAAAGCCCCAGACCCATAAGACCTGAGGCTTTCTCGCTACAACGTATGGTGCACCAGGCGGGATTCGAACCCACGACCCCTGCCTTCGGAGGGCAGTACTCTATCCAGCTGAGCTACTGGTGCAGCGGGCGCCATGATACGCATATGCACTGCGGGCGTCCATGCTGCTGAATCGCCTGCGTTTTTTTAAAGCTGTAACGCGCGTTTGCTACGTTGATCAGAAAAAATAGGCAAAAGCGTCGTTTTCGTTCTTTTTTTCGAACAGCCTATTGTCCTTTACCCCCTTTGATCCTAGGATTCGTTTGAGATTTCAAACGCTCTTGTCTGGGTGCTGAACCGCACGATTTGAATCAGTGCGCTATTTATGTGCTTCAGCCCGGTGAATGATTTCCCTGACGGCAGCCTATCGAGGCGCCTTTCTACAATCATAATTTGCTCCGCATTCGTTGCGGTGCTGTTAAGGAAAGCCGACATGCAGCTTAAAGACACCCAGTTGTTCCGCCAGCAAGCCTTCATCGATGGCGCGTGGGTTGATGCGGACAATGGTCAGACGATCAAGGTCAACAACCCGGCAACGGGCGAAATTCTGGGCACCGTGCCGAAGATGGGCGCTGCCGAAACCCGCCGTGCGATCGAAGCTGCTGACAAAGCGCTGCCGGCCTGGCGTGCACTGACCGCCAAAGAACGTGCGACCAAGCTGCGTCGCTGGTTCGAGCTGATCATCGAGAACCAGGAAGACCTGGCTCGCCTGATGACCCTGGAGCAAGGCAAGCCATTGGCCGAAGCCAAGGGCGAAATCGTCTACGCCGCTTCCTTCATCGAATGGTTCGCCGAAGAAGCCAAGCGCATCTACGGTGACGTGATTCCGGGCCACCAGCCAGACAAGCGCCTGATCGTGATCAAGCAGCCAATCGGCGTGACCGCTGCAATCACCCCGTGGAACTTCCCGGCTGCAATGATCACCCGTAAAGCCGGCCCGGCCCTGGCCGCCGGTTGCACCATGGTGCTCAAGCCTGCTTCGCAAACTCCGTTTTCCGCCTTCGCCCTGGCCGAACTGGCCCAGCGTGCCGGCATCCCGGCTGGCGTGTTCAGCGTTGTTTCCGGTAGCGCCGGCGACATCGGCAGCGAGCTGACCAGCAACCCGATCGTGCGTAAGCTGTCCTTCACCGGTTCGACCGAAATCGGTCGTCAACTGATGTCGGAATGCGCCAAGGACATCAAGAAAGTGTCCCTGGAACTGGGCGGCAACGCTCCGTTCATCGTGTTCGACGACGCGGACCTGGATAAGGCCGTCGAAGGCGCGATCATTTCCAAATATCGCAACAACGGTCAGACCTGCGTCTGCGCCAACCGCCTGTACATTCAGGATTCGGTCTACGACGCGTTCGCCGAGAAGCTGAAAGTGGCTGTGGCCAAGCTCAAGATCGGCAACGGTCTGGAAGCAGGCACCACCACTGGCCCGCTGATCGACGAAAAAGCCGTGGCCAAGGTGCAAGAGCACATTGCTGACGCCGTTTCCAAAGGCGCCACCGTGCTGTCCGGCGGCAAGTCGATGGAAGGCAACTTCTTCGAGCCGACCATCCTGACCAACGTGCCGAACAACGCTGCCGTGGCCAAGGAAGAAACCTTCGGTCCATTGGCTCCACTGTTCCGCTTCAAAGACGAAGCCGACGTGATCGCAATGTCCAACGACACCGAGTTCGGTCTGGCCTCGTACTTCTATGCCCGCGACCTGGGTCGTGTGTTCCGTGTGGCTGAAGCCCTGGAATACGGCATGGTCGGCGTCAATACCGGGTTGATCTCCAACGAAGTCGCGCCGTTCGGCGGCATCAAGGCCTCGGGCCTGGGCCGTGAAGGTTCCAAGTACGGCATCGAAGATTACCTGGAAATCAAATACCTCTGCCTGGGCATCTAAGCCGGGAAGAGCATTGCTTCAAGCGCAAAGGGCACGAGAGCGCTGTCCCTTTGCGCCGCTTCAAACCGGAATTTTCTCGGTGGCCGGGAACGCTGTGGCAGTCGATCATCGCATGCTGCCGCCGTTGCTCCCCGTCGCTTTATCCTTGAACCACGCCGCCCGATGAGCGGTGAATGAGGAATGTATGAGCAAGACTAACGCTTCTTTGATGGCCCGCCGTACCGCTGCAGTTCCACGTGGTGTTGGCCAGATTCACCCGATCTTCGCCGATTCCGCGAAGAACGCGACCGTAACCGACGTTGAAGGTCGTGAGTTCATCGACTTCGCCGGCGGTATCGCCGTGCTGAACACCGGCCACGTGCACCCGAAAATCATCGCCGCCGTGACCGAGCAGCTGAACAAGCTGACCCACACCTGCTTCCAGGTTCTGGCCTACGAGCCGTACGTGGAAGTGTGCGAAAAAATCAACGCCAAGGTCCCAGGTGATTTCGAAAAGAAAACCCTGCTGGTAACCACCGGCTCCGAAGCCGTGGAAAACTCCATCAAGATCGCCCGTGCCGCCACTGGCCGTGCCGGCGTGATCGCCTTCACCGGCGCCTACCACGGTCGCACCATGATGACCCTGGGCCTGACCGGTAAAGTCGTGCCTTACTCGGCCGGCATGGGCCTGATGCCAGGCGGCATCTTCCGCGCGCTGTACCCGAACGAACTGCACGGTGTGAGCATCGACGACTCGATCGCTTCCATCGAACGCATCTTCAAGAACGACGCCGAGCCGAAAGACATCGCCGCGATCATCATCGAGCCGGTTCAGGGCGAAGGTGGTTTCTACGTCGCTCCGAAAGAATTCATGAAGCGTCTGCGTGCCCTGTGCGACCAGCACGGCATCCTGCTGATCGCTGACGAAGTACAGACTGGCGCTGGCCGTACCGGTACGTTCTTCGCCATGGAACAGATGGGCGTTGCTGCCGACCTGACCACCTTCGCCAAATCCATCGCTGGCGGCTTCCCGCTGGCCGGTGTGTGCGGCAAGGCCGAATACATGGACGCCATCGCTCCAGGCGGCCTGGGCGGCACCTACGCCGGTAGCCCGATCGCTTGCGCCGCGGCCCTGGCCGTGATGGAAGTGTTCGAAGAAGAGCACCTGCTGGATCGTTGCAAGGCTGTTGGCGAGCGTCTGGTAACCGGCCTGAAGGCCATCCAGGCCAAGTACCCGGTGATTGGAGAAGTCCGTGCCCTGGGCGCGATGATCGCTGTCGAGCTGTTCGAAAACGGCGACAGCCACAAGCCGAACGCCGCAGCCGTGGCGTCCGTTGTGGCCAAGGCTCGCGACAAGGGTCTGATCCTGCTGTCCTGCGGCACCTACGGCAACGTTCTGCGCGTCCTGGTACCGCTGACCTCGCCGGACGAGCAACTGGACAAAGGCCTGGCGATCATCGAAGAGTGCTTCTCCGAGCTCTGATCCCCAGTGTGACCTGATCCACAAAAAACCCGCTTCGGCGGGTTTTTTTATGCCCCTTGAAACACATCCCGTGCATTAGCGCTGTATCGAATGGCCAGCATTGGCTAAGGTTCCTGCATTGCCAGGGAGAGCTGTATGACAACTGTCATTTTACCCGCCGTTCCAAGAGTCCTGATTGCCGAGGCCGACCCCTGGTCCCGGGATCTGCTCAAGGAAGTGTTGTTGAACGTACGCTGCGATGCGCGGCTGGATTTGTGCGCCGATGGCCAGCAAGCGCTGGAACTATTGGCCGCCAACCCCTATGACCTGGTCATCGCCGACTGGGAGTTGCCGGGCGTCGATGGCCTGAATGTTCTGCGCAACGTTCGTCAGCGCAAACGCAACCCGCCGCTGCCTTTCATCCTCATGAGCAGTCGCAACGACAGTGCCAGTGTGCGCGAGGCCTTGCCGCTGGCGCCGGCCGCGTACCTGACCAAGCCACTGAATATGGAAAGCCTGACCCATCGGTTGCAGGGGTTGCTGCTGAACGCTGGCGAAGAAGTCTCGTGCGAGGTGCCGTCGCTGGCACCGGGCATGACGTTGTCGGTGTTTCTGGAGCGTCGCCGGGAGTTGGCCGACGGCGCCCCGCTGATGACCGACGTACAAGTGGCGGTCAAGCGCAGCCTCAATCCCAATGGCCTCGACCTGACGGTGCTGGAAGACGAAATCCGCACCGATCCGCAGGTCACGGCCGTGCTGATCGCCGCTGCCAACAGTGCGGCCCAGCACCACGGCGCAGCTGTGCAAACCCTGTCCCAGGCGCTGCATCGCCTGGGCACCGGGCAGAGCATGAACCTGATTCTCGGGCTGGCGCTCAAACGCAGTGCTCGACTCAGTGACCCGCAATTGGCCGACTATGCCGAGCGTTATTGGGATCTGTCACTGCACACCGCCGAATACGCGCGCACTCTGGCGCGCTTGCTCGATCTGGATCAGGAGCGCTGCTATTGCGCCGGCATGTTGCATCGTCTCGGCGATCTGGCGTTGCTGCGCTGTTTGCAGGAATGGAAGCAGGCCGGTGGCGAACTGGACGAGCTGGAGGAAGTGGGCGAAGCGCTGGTTGAATTTGGCGCGGCCTATGGTTCGGCCCTGCGCACGCGCTGGCGCCTGCCACTGGAGTTGCGGGAACTGATTGCGGCGGTCTACCAGCTCGGTGGCGGGGTTTACTCCCGCGAAGCGCTGGTGATGAACATGGCGGCGCAAATGGCCCGCCTTACCGAGCATGAGGGCATCGAGGAGCTGGCGAAGAGCCGGACGGCGCGGTTGCTCAAGATCGGCTTGCCGGAGTTGATGCGTTTGCGCAAGAAATGAGGGCGAACGCGATTCCCTGTGGTGGCCTGTCAGGCAGTGACAATCCGGTTCTTGCCCTCGCGCTTGGCCTGATACATCGCGGCATCCGCCCGGGAAAACAGGCTCTCCACGTTTTCGTCCGTGGCGGTCAGGCTGGTCAGGCCCTGGCTGACGGTGATGCCGAACGTCTGGCCTTCATGGGTGAAACGCAATCGCTGAATCTGCTGGTGCAAGCGTTCTGCCACTTGCAGGGCCATCTGCGGCGTACAGCCGGGAAACACCGCTGCGAACTCCTCACCGCCAATGCGCCCGAACAGGTCGCCACGGCGAAACGCCGCGCGGCCGCTTTCGGCGATGCGTTGCAACACGTTGTCGCCTTCCTGGTGACCGTAGGTGTCGTTGATGATTTTGAAGTCATCGATGTCCAGCATCAGGAACGACAGCGGCTCGCCCCGTTGCCGGGCGTGTGCGAACTCGCGATGGGCGCATTCGAAGAAATGCCGGCGATTGCTGCTCTGGGTCAGGGCGTCAGTGGTGGCCAGGCGATGCAGCTCGGTTTCCATCCGCTTCTTGTCGGTGATGTCTTCGGCGATGCCGACGATGATCACCGGCTGCCCCGGCTCGGCCTGGCGGTTGACATAGCATTTGTCGCTGAGCCAGCGCACCTGGCCATCGGCGGCAATGATTCGATACTCGCGATCTTCGACGGCGCCTTTGTCCAGCGCTTCGGCCAGGCTGCGTTCGGCATAGTCCAGGTCGTCAGGGTAAATGCTGTCGCGCCATTGATTGCAGTCGGCCAGCAGCAGATCAGCCGAACGGCCAAAGATACGTTCGTAGGCGGGGCTGACGTAAAGCACCTGGCGGGTTTCCCAATCGAATGCCCACAGCACCGCGTTGACGCTCATTAGCAAGGTGTTGAACAACTGATCGCGTTCGCTCAGGCGTGCGACTTCGCCTTGGGCGTGCATCAGCGCTATCAGGGTCTGCGCGGCCTCGGGCCAATGTGACGGAGATGAGTCTTGCAGGTTCTTTTGGGCCATCGACACAAATCTCAAAGGGCATGCCGCGCGCGATCGCGGCCAACATCAAGCCCGCCGGGGATGGCGAAGTGTCTTTGAGATAGGGCTTTTCAGATGAAGTTCCCGCCTTTCGTGGCGAGGGAGCTGGCTCCCGCCGGGCGGTACTGATGGCGCGATATTACAGTCACACCACATAACCCTGTGGGAGCGAGCAAGCCCGCTCCCACAGGTTTTTTCAGACAGCGGCAGGACGCAGCGAGTAGGTCTTCAACTGATCGGCGAATTCTCGCAGGGACTGAATCCCGCTGGCTTCGGCTTCGTGTATCCAGTCCTTGATGGCCGCCAGCATGTCGTGACCATTTGAGCTGGTCTTGACCCAGATCTGCTGCAGGGCCAGGCGTTTCTCGTAAATTACCTTCAGCGCCTGACTGTGCTCGAGCATGTTCTGGATGCGCACGTGGTGTTTGTCATCCAGCAGGCTGGTCTCCCGCGAAAGCAGGCGTTTGGCCCGGTGGAACTGGTGACGTACCGAGTGATCGACCTTTTCCAGCTCTTGCTTGACCAGCGGGCCGATCACCAATTTGCGGTACTGGGCCATGATCTGGAAGCGGTTGTTGAGGATCGCCATGGCGGTGTCCATGTCCAGGTTGCCCTTGCCTTCGACGCGATGGGCAATCGGCGCAACCCGTTGAACCTTGGCCAGGCGCAGGAAGCTGAAGACTTGAATCCACGCCCAGCCCAGGTCGAATTCCCACTTCTTCACCGACAATTTTGCCGAGTTAGGGTAGGTGTGATGGTTGTTATGCAGTTCTTCGCCACCAATCAGGATGCCCCACGGCACCAGGTTGGTCGCCGCATCGCGGCATTCGAAGTTGCGATAGCCGATGGCATGGCCCAGGCCATTGACCACGCCGGCAGCCCACACCGGGATCCACATCATCTGGATGGCCCAGATGGTGATGCCGATGGTGCCGAACAGCAGCAGGTCGATAACGCCCATGATCGCGATGCCCAGCAGCGGGTAGCGGCTGTAGAGGTTGCGCTCGATCCAGTCTTCGGGGCAGTTCTTGCCGTAGATGCGCAGGGTCTCGGGGTTTTCCGCTTCGGCGCGGTACAACTCGGCGCCTTTGCGCAGCACCGTGGACAAGCCCTTGATGACCGGGCTGTGCGGATCATCGACGGTTTCGCATTTGGCGTGATGCTTGCGGTGGATGGCGGTCCACTCGCGGGTGTTCTGCGCCGTGGTCAGCCACAGCCAGAAACGGAAGAAATGCTTGAGCCCCCCATTCAGCTCCAGGGAGCGATGGGCGGAGTAACGATGCAGATAGACCGTGACGGCGATGATCGTGACGTGGGTCATCAGCAGGGTGACTGCTACCAGCGACCAGGGCGACAAGCCAAGAAAACCTTCGTACCACATAGGCTGTAGGGCCCTCGATAAAGAAAAAACAGCCGTTGCATTATCACTAAGCCCACACAGAAAACCAGTCGCCCTTTCAGATAAGAGTGGCTGGATGTGTCTTTAAACTATAATTCCAACCTATTTGTAGGGACATGGATCGCCGGATGTCTGCCACCTATCGCGATGCCTTGCGCGCAGCGCTGCTCTATCTGTTGCTTTCTGTGGTTTGGCTGCAGATCAGTGGCTATTTATTGAACAGTTTCTTCGATAGCTCTGCCGAGCGACTGCGATGGCAACTGATCAACGGTTATGTCTGGGTGTTGTTCAGCGCCGGGTTGATCTTCATTGCCCGTGCGCGGTTGCTGCGGTGTCTGGGTATCGGCGCCAAGCTGCGTGAACGCGATGCCGACCGCATGCGCTTGCGCCAGGCAGCGGCCGTGTTCGACTGCACCCGCGAAGGCGTGCTGGTCACCAATCGGGAAGGCGTGATCGTCCATGTGAACCGGGCGTTTATGGAAATCACCGGTTACGGGTGTGAGGACGTACTGGGGCAGCGGCCCAATCTGTTCAAGTCCGGGCGACATTCCCCCGAGTTCTATCAGGTGATGTTTGCCACGCTCGCCAGTGTCGGGGAGTGGAGTGGGGAAATCTGGAACCGGCGCAAAAGCGGCGAGATTTACCCGCAATGGCAAACGATCCGCCTGATCCACGACGATTTCGGCCGGCCGAGCCAATATGTGGCGGTGTTTACCGACATCAGTGCAATCAAGAACTCCGAACACGAGCTGATGCACCTGGCGCACCACGATCCGCTGACCGACCTGCCGAACCGCCTGCTGTTCACCGACCGCGCCGAACAGGCCCTGGCCTCGGCACAGGTCCACAAGCGTGGCTGCGCGCTGCTGATGATCGATCTCGATCACTTCAAGATGATCAACGACAGCCTCGGGCACACCATTGGCGACCAGTTGCTCAAAGCTGTGGCCGAGCGCCTGGGCGCCATGTTCGGCCCGGGCATCACCCTGGCCAGGCTGGGCGGAGATGAATTCGCCGTGCTCGCCGAAAGCTGTCCGCAACTGGTTCAGGCCGCTGCGTTGGCCCAGCGGATCATCGACGGCCTCAAAGCACCCTTCTCAATCGATGACCATCAATTGTTCATCAACACCAGCATCGGCATCAGTCTGTTCCCCAGCGATGCCTTGAGCGTCGAGCAACTGTTGCGTAATGCCGACTCTGCACTGTTCAAGGCCAAGAGCACGGGGCGCAATGATTATGCCCTGTACACCGAAGAGCTGACGGCCCACGCCCAGCAACGGGTCGAGATCGCCTTCGAATTGCGCCGCGCCCTGGACCGGCAAGAGCTGCGGGTCCATTACCAGCCGGTTCACGACCTCAAGACCCGTCGCCTGATTGGCGTCGAGGCACTGGTGCGTTGGCAGCACCCGCAGCGGGGCCTGGTGTCGCCGGCGGAATTCATTCCGGTCGCCGAACGAACCGGTCTGATTGCTGAAATCGATGCCTGGGTCATGGCGCAGGCATGCCGGCAGATGTGCCAGTGGCAGCAGGAGGGGGTGGTGTTGTCGTTCGTCGCGGTCAACGTTTCTTCGCGTCTGTTCGCCCGTCGTGAGCTGTACCAGCAGGTGGCGCAGGTCTTGCGCGAAACCGGGCTGGAACCGGCGTTTCTGGAGCTGGAAGTCACTGAAAGCGCGGTGATGGAAGACGCGGAAGTCGCGCTGGAACAGATGCATCGCCTGCGCGAGCTGGGTGTGCGCCTGGCCATTGACGACTTCGGCACGGGCTATTCATCTCTGCTGCGACTCAAGCGTCTGCCGGTGCAAAAGTTGAAAATCGACCAGGGCTTCGTCGCCGGGTTGCCGTGGGATGAGGACGATGCGGCGATTTCACGGGTGATCATTGCCTTGGCACAAAGCATGGGCATGCAGGTGCATGCCGAGGGGATCGAGCAGGTCGAACAGGCGGCTTTCCTCCTCGAGCAGGGGTGTGATCTGGGTCAGGGTTACTGGTTCGGGCGGCCGGTGCCGGCGCTGCAGCTGGATTGGGCTCATGCCCCGGTCATCGCCTGATTTACAAAATCCCTGTAGGAGCAAGCTCACTCCCACAGGTTTTTGGTGTGTCTGAAAGAGGGTGATTCACCTCAAGCCCTTGTCCCTTCAAGTAATCTCTTCTGGTTATATAAACATTCTTAAATAGTCTTTTTAAGAATATCAACACCTCTCTAGTATTGCTCTCAAGCCGCAAGCAGTGCCGACACTGCGAGGCAACCTCTCAGTTGAAGGAGCAGCAATATGAGCGCATCCCTGCGTAGCGTCGACGGTCAAGACGAAGCCACCATCCTGCGTGAAATCCAGAGTGCCCTGCGCGATCTGCGCTTTGGCGCCGTGGAAATCACCGTGCACAACGCCCAGGTGGTGCAGATCGAGCGCAAAGAAAAATTCCGTTTGCAGCAGCCGGGCAACAAGCCGGGCTGAGGCGAATCAGGCAACGCGATATCCCATAAGAAAAAGCCAACACACCAAGAATTCCAGGAGCTTTCACCATGTCGTCGATTCGTTATTTCGCTTTGGCCGCCCTGGCCAGCGCCCTTTTTGCCGGTTCCGCCGTTGCCAAGGACTACGAGCTGCTCAACGTGTCGTACGACCCGACCCGCGAGCTGTACCAGGATTACAACGCCGAGTTCATCAAGTTCTGGCAGAAAGATCACGCAGGCGACACCGTGAAGGTCCAGCAATCCCACGGCGGTTCGGGCAAGCAAGGCCGGGCGGTGATCGATGGCCTGCGGGCCGACGTCGTGACCCTGGCCCTGGCTGGTGATATCGACGAAATCGCCAAGCTCGGCAAATCCCTGCCGGCCGACTGGCAAAAACGCCTGCCGGAAGCGAGCACGCCTTACACCTCGACCATCGTGTTCCTGGTGCGCAAGGGCAACCCTAAAGGCATCAAGGACTGGGGCGACCTGGTCAAGAATGACGTCTCGGTGATCACGCCGAACCCGAAAACATCTGGCGGTGCGCGCTGGAACTTCCTTGCGGCTTGGGCCTATGGCCTGAAAGCCAATGGCGGCGACGAAGCCAAGGCCAAGGAATACGTACAAACCCTGTTCAAGCACGTGCCAGTGCTGGACACCGGCGCTCGCGGCTCGACCATTACCTTCGTCAACAACGGTCAGGGCGACGTATTGCTGGCCTGGGAAAACGAAGCCTTCCTGGCCCTGAAAGAAGAGGGCGGCGCCGACAAGTTCGATATCGTCGTGCCTTCGCTGTCGATTCTCGCCGAGCCACCGGTGGCGGTGGTCGACAAGAACGCCGAGAAAAAGGGCAACGAGCAGATCGCCGAGGCCTACCTCAAGCACCTGTACAGCCCGGCCGGCCAGGAAATCGCGGCGAAGAACTTCTATCGTCCACGTGACAAGGATGTGGCCGCCAAGTACGCCCAGCAGTTCCCGAAACTGGAGCTGGTGAGCATCGACAAGGACTTCGGCGGCTGGAAAACCGCACAGCCGAAATTCTTCAATGACGGGGGCGTGTTCGACCAGATCTATCAGGCGCAGTAATCTTAAATAGCCATCAACGAGCCCCGGATTCACCTCCGGGGCTCAGTGCGTTCTCAACCAAGGACTTTTATGTCGCGTCGTATCTCCCCCGTCATACCCGGCTTCGGGCTGACGCTGGGCTACACCTTGGTGTACCTCAGCCTGATTGTGCTCATACCACTGGCGGCAATGTTCGTGCATGCCGCTCAACTCACCTGGGATCAGTTCTGGGCAATCATCTCGGCGCCACGGGTGCTGGCGGCGTTGAAGCTCAGCTTCGGCACCGCCCTGTGTGCCGCGATCATCAACGGCATCATCGGCACGCTGTTGGCCTGGGTATTAGTGCGCTATACCTTCCCTGGACGAAAAGTGATCGATGCAATGATCGACTTGCCGTTCGCGTTACCCACGGCGGTGGCCGGTATTGCACTGACGGCGTTGTACACCCCTACCGGTCTGGTCGGTCAGTTTGCAGCGGATCTGGGTTTCAAGATCGCCTACACCCCTCTGGGCATCACCCTTGCCCTCACTTTTGTGACACTTCCATTCGTAGTACGTACCGTACAGCCAGTATTGGCGGATATCCCCCGTGAAGTGGAAGAAGCGGCAGCGTGCCTGGGAGCAAAACCCTTGCAGGTTTTCCGCCATATCCTGTTGCCGGCACTGCTTCCGGCATGGCTGACCGGTTTCGCTCTGGCCTTTGCCCGTGGGGTCGGCGAGTACGGTTCGGTGATTTTCATCGCCGGCAACATGCCGATGAAAACCGAGATTCTGCCGCTGCTGATCATGGTCAAGCTCGACCAATACGATTACACCGGCGCTACCTCCATTGGTGTACTGATGCTGGTGGTTTCCTTCGTCCTGTTGCTGCTGATCAACTTGTTGCAGCGGCGCATCGAAACCCCATAAGGAGGCGCACCCATGTCCCAATCGTCTATTGCTGCCGCTTCCTCTAACGCTGCCCGTCGTGGCAGTGCGACTTCGCGGCGAATCCTGATCGGCCTTGGCTGGCTGATTTTTGCGCTGTTCCTGTTGTTGCCGCTGTTCATCGTGGTGTCCCAGGGCCTGAAGCTCGGCCTCGGGGCGTTTTTCACCGCGATCTTTGAGCCGGACGCGCTGTCGGCGCTGAAGCTCACGGTCATCGCCGTGCTGATTTCGGTGCCGTTGAACCTGGTGTTCGGTGTCAGCGCCGCATGGTGCGTGAGCAAGTACTCGTTCCGCGGCAAGAGCATGCTGGTCACACTGATCGACCTGCCGTTCTCGGTGTCGCCGGTGATCGCCGGTCTGGTCTATGTGCTGATGTTCGGCGCCCAGGGCCTGTTTGGGCCGTGGTTGCAGGATCACGACATCCAGATCGTCTTCGCCCTGCCGGGCATCGTGCTGGCGACGATTTTCGTCACCGTGCCGTTCGTGGCCCGTGAACTGATCCCGCTAATGCAGGAACAAGGCACTCAGGAAGAGGAAGCTGCGCGCTTGCTCGGGGCCAACGGCTGGCAGATGTTCTGGCACGTCACTGTGCCCAACATCAAATGGGGCCTGATCTACGGCGTGGTGTTGTGTACCGCGCGGGCCATGGGGGAGTTCGGTGCGGTGTCGGTGGTTTCCGGGCACATTCGCGGGGTGACCAACACCTTGCCGTTGCACGTCGAGATCCTCTACAACGAATACAACCACGTGGCCGCGTTCGCCGTGGCGAGCCTGTTGCTGATCCTGGCGCTCTTCATCCTGCTGCTCAAGCAGTGGAGCGAAAACCGTATTAACCGCCTGCGCGCCAGCGCCGCGGAGGAATAATTCATGTCGATCGAAGTGCGTAACGTCAGCAAGAACTTCCATGCCTTCAAGGCGCTGGACAACATCAGCCTGGACATCCAGAGCGGCGAACTTGTCGCGTTGCTCGGTCCGTCGGGCTGCGGCAAGACCACGCTGCTGCGGATCATCGCCGGCCTGGAGACCCCGGACCAGGGCAACATCGTGTTCCACGGTGAAGACGTTTCCGGCCACGACGTGCGTGATCGCAACGTCGGTTTCGTGTTCCAGCACTACGCCCTGTTCCGCCACATGACGGTGTTTGACAACGTCGCGTTCGGCCTGCGCATGAAGCCGAAAAACCAGCGTCCGAGCGAAAGTCAGATCGCAACCAAAGTTCACGAACTGCTGAACATGGTGCAACTGGACTGGTTGTCGGATCGCTACCCGGAGCAACTCTCCGGCGGTCAGCGCCAGCGCATTGCCCTGGCCCGAGCGCTGGCGGTGGAGCCGAAAGTGCTGCTGCTCGACGAGCCTTTCGGCGCCCTCGACGCCAAGGTCCGTAAAGAGTTGCGCCGCTGGTTGGCGCGCCTGCACGAAGACATCAACCTGACCTCGGTGTTCGTGACCCACGACCAGGAAGAAGCGATGGAAGTCGCGGACCGTATCGTGGTGATGAACAAGGGTGTGATCGAGCAGATCGGTTCACCGGGTGACGTTTACGAAAACCCCGCCAGCGATTTCGTCTATCACTTCCTCGGTGATTCGAACCGACTGCACCTGGGCGAAGACAAGCACGTGCTGTTCCGCCCGCACGAGGTGTCGCTGTCACGCCATGAACTGGAAGATCACCACGCGGCTGAAGTGCGCGATATTCGACCGCTGGGCGCGACGACGCGGGTGACGTTGAAGGTCGAAGGGCAGAGCGATCTGATCGAAGCCGAAGTGGTCAAGGATCACGACAGTCTGGTCGGGTTGGCGAAGGGCGAGACGCTGTTCTTCAAGCCGAAGGTCTGGCAGAAGGTTGCCAACATCTAAAGCAAAAGCTTCGCGAGCAGGCTCGCTCTCACAGGGATTCTATGTACTCCGTAGATCTCCTGTGGGAGCGGGCTTGCTCGCGATTGCAATCTAAACAGCCGCACGCTTCGGATTGACCCGCACCTCACCCGCCCGCGCCTCAATCTGCTCTTTCAGGTCATGCCGCATCCCCAGCATGAACGCCAGCTCGGCCACCACGAACAACGGCCCGACAATCAACCCGGTCACGTCATCGACAAATGCCGGTTTGCGCCCTTCGTAGTGATGGCCGACAAACTGGATCGCCCAGCCGATCACGAACATCGCCACGCCGCTGCCCAGCCAGACCAGCGTGCTTTGCTGCGCCAGCGCATGGCCTGCCCACACCGACAGACCGAGCAATACCGTCATCAACACGCCCAGGCGCAACTCCAGGCGCAGGTAAAACCATGCCGATGCCAGTGAGACGAGCACCGCCGGTGACATCCACACGCCGCCCAGCGACCATTCGGGCCGCGACAGCAACACCGCGACGGCCACCACGATCAGCGGAATGCCGATAAAGTGCGAGGCGATGTTGCGCGGGTCACGGTGGTAGGCGGCGTATTGACTGAGGTGGTCGACGAGGTTTTTCATTGTTGTTCTCCTGTGGGGTGATTGATCATGCCCCGGGGGTCACTTCCCGCTCTGTCAGCCAGGCGACAATCTCTAGGAGTTTTCATGGATATGCAGGTCTGGCGTCCACGCCTGATGAGCGGTCAGTGGTTCAGCCATTTGCCTGTTTCCCTTCAGGATAGCCTGCTGTCGGCGGCCAGGCTGCGGCGCCTGTCACCGGGTCAGCGGCTGTTCAAACGTGGCGATCCGCCCTGCGGCCTGTACGCGGTGCTTGAAGGCGCGGTGCGCGTCGGTGCCGTGAGTGAGCAGGGCAAGGAAGCATTGCTGAGCCTGGTGGAGCCGCCGCACTGGTTCGGCGAAATCTGCCTGTTCGACGGTCAGCCGCGCACCCACGATGCCTACGGCGCGGGCCAGTGCACGCTGCTGCACATCCCCCAGAACACCTTGCTGGCGCTGCTCGATGAGCATCCGCAGCACTGGCGGCAACTGGCGTTGCTGATGAGCCAGAAATTGCGCATGACCTTCATCAACCTCGAACAACTGAGCCTGTTGCCGGCCCCGGCACGGCTGGCGCACCGCTTGCTGATGATCGCCGAAGGCTATGGCGAGACCGCCCCACCGCGCCGCGTCCTGCAACTGCCCCAGGAGCAGCTTGCCGCCATGTTGTCGCTGTCACGCCAGACCACCAACCAGATCCTCAAGGAGTTGCAGGGGCAGGGGGTCATCGGGCTGAGTTACGGCGAAATCGAAATCCTGGATGCTGCCCGGTTGCGGGTATTGGCGATGGTTTGATGCCCGGTAGGGGGGGGCGTCAGCAAATGTAGCTGGACTTCAATCATGATCTGCACTAAATACAATGCATAATCGTTAAGTTGATAAATTATGCACTGTATACGATGCGCGGTGGTGAAATGGAAAACCTTGGCAAGCTGATCCGAACCTTACGCAAGGAAAGAAAACTCTCCCAGCAGACACTGGCACAGCAATACGGAATGAGCCGGGCGACGATCTCCGGCATCGAAAACAACACCCTCTCCGAAATTGGTCTGCGCAAGGTCGAGGCGATCCTCAATGGCTTCGGTTATGAGCTGACTGCCGTGCCGCGACAGTCGAAGCGGCCGACGCTGGACACCCTGAAAAAGGTGGATTTCCATGGATGAGCCACAGGAAAAGGATCGACTGGCTATCAGCGTTTCCAACAGTGCGGTGGGAGTCCTTGGCCGTGGTCAGTCTCCTGTTGATACCGTGTTTGCCTACGCCGAAAACGCGCCCGAACAAAACGCCGTCTCGTTGACCATGCCGGTGCGGCTGGAGAGCTACGCGTGGGAGTCGGGCGTTCCACCGGTTTTTGAAATGAATCTGCCTGAAGGCGCCCTGCGCGATGAATTGACTCGTCGCTTCAGCAAGGCCGTCCGAGGGTTTGACGATTTTTCGATGCTTGCCATCGTCGGCCCGCACCAGCTCGGAAGAGTCGGCATTTCAAAGGCCCAGGGTCCGGGCGACCAGCCACCTGAAACCAGCCTGGCGGACTTACTTGTACATGATGGTGCGCAAGGTCTGTTCGAGGACCTCTTGCAGACCTATGGCCAGTACTCAGGCGTTTCCGGTGTACAGCCGAAGGTACTGGTGCGTGACAGCGCGTCAACCATCGATCGATTGTCCCACCGGGGGGCGACGCATCTGGTCAAGGCCTTTCGTCCTGAGCAATACCCGGAGCTCGCTGCCAATGAATATTTCTGCATGCGGGCGGCGTTGCATTCGGGTCTTGAGGTGCCGAAGTTTGAACTCAGTGAGCACGGCAAGTTTTTGATCGTTGAACGCTTCGACCTGAATGAAAAAGGTTACCTGGGGTTCGAGGACTTCTGCGTGCTCAATGCCTGGCCATCAAAAGCCAAATACGATGGTTCGTACGAAGGTGCGGCCAAGCAGATCAAAGCCTTTGTTTCTCCGCCTTTGCTCAATCAGGCACTGGAGTCGTTTTTCAAAATCGTCGCGCTGTCATCGGGTCTGAAAAATGGCGACGCGCACCTCAAGAACTTTGGCGTTCTTTACGAAGACTGTGGTGTCGATGCACCAATCAGCCTGGCACCTGCCTACGACATCATCACCACGTCGGTCTACATCAAGACCGATAGCATGGCTTTGCTATTGGGCGGATCGAAGGCGTGGCCCAAGCACAAAATGCTGATGCGATTTGGTCGCTCCGCCTGCAATTTGACCGAGGGGCGCTGTAACGAATTGCTGCAACAGGTCATCCATGGGATGGCAATGGCGATGGGCGAGATGGGCCATCACATAAAGGCAAACAGTGCCTTTGCCGAGGTTGGAGAGGCGATGCTGGAGCAGTGGAACGAGGGTATTGCGCGCAGTCTGGTCAAAGGCTGATCAGCGCAACCCATCCCGAAACTGCCCAGGCGTCATCCCCGTCCAGCGCTTGAACGCGCGGCTGAAGCTGCTGGTGTCGGCAAACCCGAGCAGATAACTGATCTCGCTCAACGAACATTGCGGGTCACGCAGGTGCAGCAGCGCAAGGTTTTCGCGGCTTTCGTTGAGCAGTGTGTCGAACCGGCAGCCTTCATCGGCCAGGTGCCGTTGCAGGCTGCGCAGGCTCAGGTGCAGGGCCTTGGCGATGTGTTCGGCGCTGGGTTCGCCTTCGGGCAGTTGTTCTTCAATGGCATCGCGGACCTTGCGTTCCCACGTCAGCAGCTTGAGTTGCGCCAGGGTGCGCTTGAGCACGGTTTCGTTGTGTTCGGCCAACTCCGGGTTGGCGTCGTCCAGGTGGCTGTCGAAGTCGATGAGGGCGAATTCCAGCCGGTCCTCGTCGGCGCCGAAGTGCACGGGCGAGCGAAAGACTTTATGCCATTGGTGCGCGTCTGCCGGCTCCGGGCGGCGCAGGTAGGTCGCCAGCGGCGCGTAGTCGCGACCCAGGCGATTGCGGCAGGTGCGCACGTAAATCGCCATGAACGCATCAATGGCTTCGAGGGCCGGGGCCGGGTTGCCCATCGGAATTTTCAGGCGGAAACAGTAGCGATCTTCGGCGCGGGTCAGTTCCAGTTCCAGGGCATCGCTGACTACCTGGTGATAGCGCACGATGCGCTCGAACACTTCCCGCAGGCTGCCGCTGGCGACCAACGCATAACCCAGCGCATGGAAGGTAGTCGGGCTGACGAAACGCGAAACCCGCAAACCAATCGCCGGGTCGCCGCTGGCCTGCACCGCCAGATTCCACAGGTGCGTGGTGCCCGACAGCGGATAACGCGCGTTCGGGTCGTCCATCAGTTGCGGGTCGAGCCCCGCTTGCTGGCACAGGGCGGTGCTGTCGATGCCCAAGGCATCGAGTTGCTTGCGCAGGGCGCGGGTCCAGCTGGCGAGGGAGGTCGGTTCAGTCATGCTGATTGGCGCTTCCAGTCAACAGGTTGGCGTTCTCGGCTACCGCGTTGCGAGGGTTCGCAAGGCAGGATGCAACCATCAATAACCAGAGGATGGAAGCATGGACCGTACTTCTGCAAGCCCCCAACGACTGAATGCAGCTCAACGATCGGCCCATATCCGTGAAGTGGTGCTGGCCAGAGGTGTCGAGTTGCGCGAGCAATACCCGATTCTCAAGCATCAGGACGCCCTCGGCGCGGGCATTCTGGCCTTCGCCATCGCTGGTATGGTCGGTTCGGCGGCGCTCTACGTGAGCGGGCACATGGCATGGTGGGCGTGCCTGCTGCTCAACGCTTTTTTCGCCTCGTTGACCCATGAGCTGGAACACGACCTGATCCACAGCATGTACTTCCGCAAGCGGAAGGTGCTGCACAACCTGATGATGGGGTTGGTGTGGCTGGCGCGGCCAAGCACCATCAACCCGTGGATTCGCCGCCATCTGCACCTCAATCACCACAAGGTGTCGGGCTCTGAAACCGACATGGAAGAACGCGCCATCACCAACGGCGAACCTTGGGGCATCGCGCGATTCTTGATGATTGGCGACAACATGATGTCGTCGTTCATCCGCATGCTGCGGGCTAAGACCTGGGCGCAAAAGATCAGCATCGTCCAGCGCACCCTGAAGGTCTACGCACCGCTGGCGCTGATGCATTGGGGTACTTGGTACGTGTTTCTCGGCTTCCACGCAGCGAACGGCATTGCGCATCTGATGGGCGCACCGATCGAATGGTCGGCAACGACGTTGTCGGTGATGCAGGTGATCGACATCGCGGCGGTGGTGATCATCGGCCCGAACGTGTTGCGCACGTTCTGCCTGCACTTCATCAGCTCGAACATGCACTACTACGGTGACGTGGAGCCGGGCAACGTGATGCAGCAGTGCCAGGTGCTGAACGCCTGGTGGCTGTGGCCGTTGCAGGCGTTCTGCTTCAACTTCGGCAGCAGCCACGGGATCCATCACTTTGTGGTGAAGGAACCGTTCTACATCCGTCAATTGACCGTGCGGGTGGGGCACAAGGTGATGCGCGAGATGGGTGTGCGGTTCAATGATTTCGGCACGTTTGCGCGGGCCAACCGGTTTGAGCGCAAGGAAGAGGCGGTAGGTGTTAGGACACAAACCGCTCAAGTCTGACTCGTACTTGTGGCGAGGGAGCTTGCTCCCGTTGGGCTGCGTAGCAGCCCCCTTCGTTTTCGGGATAAGGGGGTCGCTTCGCGACCCAGCGGGAGCAAGCTCCCTCGCCACAGGGGGTAATGTTTAGTCTGGCTGAAACGGCGACTCACTCAATATCACCCCAGTCTCATCCACATACCGCTGCCAATGCTCGATCAAGGCACTGAGCTTGTGCGGTTGGCTCGACGCCAGGTCATGAATCTCCCCCGGATCACTGCCAAGGTCATACAGCTGCCAGGTCGCCGGCCCCACCGGTCCCGGGATGTACACCGCCTTCCATTGGCCCTGCCGAATCGCCCGTCGCCCAAACAGTTCCCACCCGGTAACGGTGTGCTCGTCATGCACTTGCGCCGTCTCGCCCGACAGAAACCCCAGCCACGACTTGCCGCGAACTTCCGCCACGGGTTTGCCGTGCCATTGCTTGCCCGGATGGCGCACGCCGGCAAGATCCAGAATGGTCGGCGTGATGTCCATCACGGTGCCGAAACCGTGGCTGATCTGGCCCTTCAGCGGCAGCTGCGGGTAGTGCACCAGCGCCGGAACACGGATCCCGCCCTCGGTGGTGAAGGCTTTGAACAACCGCGACGGCGCGGTCGCCACTTGCGCCCAGTTCGGCCCGTACCAGACGTAGGAGTTGGCGCGGCCGATGTTGTCCAGGCTGTTGTCGTAATGCTGGTTGAGATAGGTCAGCAACTGCGGGCCGAATTTCGGAAAGGCCTCCAGCAGCGCCCCTTCGGCACCGTTATCGGACATGAACAGGATGAAGGTGTTGTCCAGTTGCCCTTGCTGGCGCAAGTAATCGACGACGCGCCCGATGTTCCAGTCCATGCGCTCGACCATCGCCGCGTAAACCTCCATGGCCCGCGCAGAAATTTGCCGTTGCTCATCGCTCAGGGCATCCCACTGTGCAGTCAACTGGATCAACGGATGCGGTTCGACATCGGCCTCGATCAGCCCCAGTTTCTTGAGTTTTTCCAGGCGCTCAAGTCGCAGCACTTCAGGGCCGGCGTCATAGCGCCCGCGGTATTTTTCCACCACCTCGGCCGGCGCCTGCAATGGCCAGTGCGGCGCGGAAAACGGCAGGTAGGCGAAGAACGGCCGGGTCTGGTCGCGCTCCTTGAGGTATTGCAGCAGCTTGTCGCCAAAGGCATCGGAGGAATAGAAATCCTTGGGCAGCTCATCGATGAATTGGTCGTCTTCGATGTACAGCGCCGGGGTGGATTTCAGCAGCCGTGGCGTCGTTTCATCGTAGGTCGGCTCGAAGCCGTAATGGTTGGCGGCGCCGGGCAACAGCGAAAACGAACGCTCGAAACCCCGGGCGTGAGGCGCCCGTTCTGCGGTCAGGCCCAGGTGCCATTTGCCGCTCATCAAGGTCTGATAACCGGCCTCGCGCAGCAGCTCGGGCAGGGCCACCACGCGGTCGTTCAGATGCCCTTCGTAACCCGGTTTGCCGATCAGGTCCGGGGTCAATGCTTCGGCCATGGTGCCGATGCCGGCGATGTGGTGGTCGGTGCCGGTGAGCAGCATCGAGCGGGTCGGCGAGCAGGTTGGTGCGGTGTGAAAATCGGTCAGGCGCAGGCCATTGTTGGCCAATGCATCGAGGTTCGGCGTGTTGATTTCACCACCGAAAGCGCCGAGGTCGGAAAAACCCAGGTCATCGGCCAGGATCACTAGAAAGTTGGGACGTTGCGGCATCAAGATTTTCCTTTTTCAGTAGGCAATGAAGGACAACGGCAGATCGCGGACCTGCACCGGCACGGGGGGCTGGTAGTGATCGTCGCTGGTGAGTTCGTGAAGCAGTTCTTCGCGCAGCTGGTGGAAGTCGAAACTGCTGCGCTGGCGCGGATGGGGCAGGGCAATGTCGACCACTTGCTTGATCCGCCCCGGACGCGGCTCCATCACCACCACGCGGTCGGCGAGGAAGATCGCTTCTTCGACATCGTGAGTGACTAGCACGGTGGTGATTTTTGCCCGGGCGCGGATCGCCAGCAGTTCGTCCTGCATCTGCTGGCGGGTCAGCGCATCGAGGGCGCCGAAGGGCTCGTCCAGCAGCAGAATCCGTGGGCTGGTCACCAGGCCACGAGCGATGGCCACGCGCTGCGCCATGCCGCCGGAGAGCTGGTGCGGATAGGCGCGGGCGAAGTCGCTCAAACCCACCAATTCGATAAAATCGCTGATGCGCTTGTGCTTTTGTGCCGCGCTGAGTGGCTCGTTGACCAGGCCCAGGCCGATGTTGTCGGCCACGCTCAGCCACGGGAACAAACGGTGTTCCTGAAAGACGATGCCGCGCTCGCCGCCGATGCCGGTGACGGCTTTTCCGTCCACGCTGATCTGCCCGCGAAACTGCGTATCGAGGCCCACCAGCAGCCGCAGCAAAGTGGATTTGCCGCAACCGCTGGAGCCGACGATGGCGACGAACTCGCCCTCGGCGATGTCCAGGTTGAATTCACGAATGGCCTCAAGTGTGAAGCCGTCGACGTCGAAGGTTTTGCCCACGTGATTGAAGCTGACAATCGGTGCGTTCATGCGTGTCTCCAGCGAGTGGCGCGGATTTCCAGGCGTTGGCCAATGAGGTTGAGCAGGGCACCGGTCAGGCCCACCAGCAGCATGCCGGCCATGATCAGGTCCATGCGCAGCAGTTGCTGGGCGCCGATCATCTGGCTGCCGATGCCGCCGTTGGACGGCATGAAATATTCGGCGCCGATGGTGCCGAGCCAGGCGTAGATCAGGCTCAACCGAAGCCCTGCAAAAATCCCCGGCGCAGCGCCCGGTAGCACCAGTCGACCGAGGCGCTGGCGCAGATTCAGGCGCAACACCTGCGCGGCCTCGTTCAGTTGCGGCGACAGGTGGGCGACGCTGCGTTGGGTGGCGATAAACAGCGGGAAAAAGGCGGCCAGGGCAACGAACACCCACTTGGCCAATTCCCCCAGACCGAACCACGCGGTGAGCAGCGGCACCCAGGCGAAAATGGCGATCTGGCGGATAGCGGCGAGGGTTGGGCCGAGCACGCGTTCACTGGTGCGCGACAACCCCAGCAGCAATCCCAAGGTAAACCCGAGCCCGCCACCGAGCAGCAATCCGCCAAGGGTTCGGCCCAGGCTCAGGGCCATGCCGCCAATCAGCGTGCCGTCGAGCAGGCCATTCCAGGTGGTGTGCAGGACGGCCAGCGGGCTGACCAGAATGTTCGCGTCAATCCATTGCTGATCCGAGGCCAGTTGCCACAAGGCCAGAAGCGCCAATGGCAGCAGCCACGGTTGCAATCGCTGCCAACCTTGATAACGCGGCCCGCGACGGATTTCGGCGGTAGCCGGGTGGGGCCAGTGCACCAGTTTCCTGTCCAGCAGGCCGATGCCGCGATCCATCGCCACGCCGATCAAGCCGATCACCACGATGCACACGAACACGATGTCGAGCATGAACAGCTGTCGCGCCCAGACCATCAGGTAGCCGATGCCTTCGCTGGAAGCGAGCAGCTCGACAGCGAGCAGTGAAGTCCAGCCGGCGGCCAGCGCGAGGCGCACACCGGCCATGAATGCCGGCAGCGCGGCAGGCAGCACCAGACGGCGGATCAACAGGTGCCTGGGCAAGCGCAACACGGCAGCGGCTTCGCGCAGCTTTGGTTGTGCGTCGCGCACGCCGACGAGCGCATGCAGGGTCACCGGCACCACGATGGCCTTGATCAACACCACCAGTTTCAGCACTTCCCCGATGCCGAAAAACACCATGAACAACGGAATCCAGGCCAGGGTCGGGACTTGCGCCAACCCGGCGAAGGTTGGAAATACCAGACGCTCCAGTCGACGACTGAAACCCAGCGCCGCACCCAACACAGCACCTGCGCTGATCCCGGCCAGCAGTCCCCAGAACAAGCGTTGCAGGCTGATCCACAAGTGGCTCCACAACTCGCCTTGGGACAGTTCCAGTGCGCTGCTCCAGACCAGGCTCGGCGCCGGCAGGATCTGCTCGCTCATCCAGTGATTGCGGCTGGCGAGCCACCAGAGTGTGAACAGGGTGATCGGCAGCAACCAAGGCAACAGCCGACGATTCAGGCTGGGCCAGAGGCGCTGGTTTTCCAGTGGTGGCGCGGCCAGCGGCAGGCTGAGAAGGGAAACACGGGCCATGGATGACCTCCGTTGTCGGTGTATGCAAAATCGATCTATAAAAATTCAATTCAATGCTATTGAGAGATAAGCAAAGCCATTTAAGGCCTCCAGCTCAGCTGCATCCAATGCATTCGAAGAATATTTTCGATGCCGTTCCTGCATACCTGGCCAAGAGGCCCGGATGCGTTGATATAGATCTAAACGATCTAAAAATGTGAATTTATAGTATTTAAATGTTGGTTCCACTTCGGTCTACTTTCGGCTCCTCAACGCCCGTTGCCCCAAGGAGCCGCACCCATGAACCTTCCCTTCAAACGTGTCATCAGTCTGTTCGCCGCACCGGCCCTGGCGGGGCTGCTGGCTTTCACGGTCAACGCCGATGAGCTCAAGGAAATCCGCATCGCCGTGCCGGACCTGAGTGCGGGGACCCAGCACAGTGGTGGCGGTGTCGTGGATGTACTGCGTGATCAACAGATCTTCGAAAAGGCTTTCGCTGATCAAGGCATCAAAATTCAGTGGAGCTTCTTCAAGGGCGCAGGCCCGGTGATCAACGAGGCGTTCGCCAACGGTCAGGTTGACCTGGCCTACCTCGGCGATCTGGCGGCCATCATCGGCAAGTCCAATGGCCTGGATACGCGACTGCTCAGCGCCTCGGCGCGCGGGGTGAAGCATTACCTCGGCGTAGTGCCGGGTTCGGGGATCAAGACCCTGCAGGACCTCAAGGGCAAACGCGTGGCCATCTTCCGTGGCACCGCCAGCCAGTTGTCCTTCGATGCGGCGCTGGCCAGCCAGGGGTTGAGCGAGAAGGATGTGAAAGTCATCAACCTCGACTTCAACGCGGCGGTCGCGGCGCTGGCGGCGAAGCAGATCGACGCCTCGTGGGGCGGTTCCGGGCTGACGGCGTTGCAAGCCAAGGGGCTGGCCGAGTTGCCGCTCAATACCAAGGACCTGGGCGGCGCCGGCAGCGTGCAGGCGGTGCTGATAGGGACCGGGAAGTTTGTCGATGCGCATCCGGAGGCGGTGGCGAAACTGCTCAAGGCCCAACAGCAGGCCGTGGAGTGGCTGACCCGGGACAGCAACAAGGACGCCTACATTCAGTTGGTGTCGGGGCTGGCGAGTTATCCACCGGTAATTCTTTCTCAGGATTTGAAGGATCAGAAACTGAGTGAGGTTTTCCCCTCGACGCTTGACCCGGTGTTCCTTGGCAAATTGCAGGATGCCGTGGACCTGGCGTCGCAGCAGAGGCTGATTCGCAAGTCGTTCAAGGTGAGCGATTGGGTGGCGCCGGAGTTAGCTGCTGCCGGCCTTTAAATTATTACCTGTGGCGAGGGAGCTTGGTCCCGCTGACCGCCGAAGCGGTCCCAATCCTTGTATGCATTCAACTGAGTTCAGTTGACTGGATTGCGACTGCTGCGCAGCCGAGCGGGAGCAAGCTCCCTCGCCACAAAGACATCAAACGGCCACGGCCATCTGCTGCCTGTCCACCGCCACCAACGTCTCGATCATCGCCCGCGCCGCCGGTGACAAGCGGAACCCGGTGCGGCTGACGATCCCGCACCGTGCATTCATGCTCTCGATGTTCTGCGGCAGGTTGCGCCAATGCAGTAACGCCAGTGAACCCTGGGCGATGTCTTCAACAAACGCTTCTTCAGTTCCCACACCAATCGCATTCGATTGCAGCACCACTTTCACCAGCGCCGGGAAATGTTCGGTCTCGATGCTCGGTGAAAAATCCACCCGCCCACTGAGGTTCGCCAGCAGCTTTCGAATGCCTGGCGGGATCATCGTGGTCGCCAGCGGGTAATCGAACATGTCGTTGGTCGACAGGCTCTCCTTGGCCAGCAGCGGGTGCTCGGGGCGGCAGAAAAACACACCGCGCTTGGGCGTCAGGGCCTGGGTCTGGAAGTTCGGGTCGGATTCGAAATGGCGGATGTCGGCGATGAAGAATTCGATCTCCTCACGGCTCAGCGCACGGCTGAGTTTTTCCCAGTTATCCACCTCGAAACAGGTGCGCACTTTCGGGTGCGCGTTGATGAATTGCGCCACCGCATCCGGCACCAGTTTCACCGCAGGTGCCGGGCCGCAACCAAAGCGCAGTTCGCCGGCATCTAGCTTGGTCATCTGCGTCACTTCGGCATTCAAGAGGGCCGCGCCTTGCACCAGGCTGCGGGCATGTTGCAGCACCACCAGGCCTTCGGGGGTGGGGCGCAGATCCTTGTTGCCACGGTCCACCAGGACGCAGCCGAACTCGTGTTCGAGCCCCTGAATGCTGCGGCTGAAGGCAGGCTGGGTAATGCCCATGGCCTCGGCCGCACGCACGAAACTGCGGTGTTCGTCGAGGGCGATGAAGTAACGCAACTGGCGAAGATCCATATGCTTTTCCGGCATCCTAAAAATAGCTCGAAGGCATTTGCGACGAGGGTTGACTGAGGTTTTAAATGCAACCTATTATTCCGTCAACGAAGCATGTAGATATCTATTAGATCCAAATAGAATATAGATAGAGCAGTGTTTCGCGGCCGGTTCAACCGCAAGCAGTCTGATGAGGGTCTACCCATGAGCAATGCCGCTTTCGCAGTACAACCCGCTGTTCACGCGCTTGAAATCCATCCGGTGGCCGGTCGCATCGGTGCTGAAATCCGTGGCGTACAGCTTTCCGGCGAGCTGGATGCCGCCACTGTTGAAGCCATTCAACAGGCACTGCTGCAATACAAAGTGATCTTCTTCCGCGAGCAGACCCAGCTCGACGATCAACGCCAGGAGGCGTTCGCCCACCTGCTCGGCGAACCGGTGGCGCACCCGACCGTACCGGTGCGCGAAGGCACGCGTTTTCTGCTGGAGCTGGACGGTGCCGAGGGCCAGCGAGCCAGCTCCTGGCACACTGACGTGACCTTCGTCGAGGCCTACCCAAAAGCCTCGATCCTGCGCTCGGTGGTGGCCCCGGCTTTCGGCGGCGACACCCTGTGGGCCAACACTGCCACCGCCTATGACGGGTTGTCGACGGAGCTGCGTGAACTGGCCGACAAACTGGTCGCCGTGCACAGCAACGAATACGACTACGCCGGCACCCGGCCTGACGTCTCGGCCGAGAAGCTGGAGCGCTATCGCAAGATCTTCACCTCGACCGTGTACGAGACCGAGCACCCAGTGGTCCGCGTGCACCCGATCAGCGGTGAGAAGAGCCTGTTGCTGGGGCATTTCGTCAAACGCATCAAGGGCTATTCCCAGGCCGATTCGGCGCACCTGTTCGGTCTGTTGCAGAGCCATGTGATCCGCCAGGAAAACATCGTGCGCTGGCGCTGGAAGGCTGGCGATGTGGCGATCTGGGACAACCGCTCCACCCAGCATTACGCGGTGGATGACTACGGGACCCAGGACCGCATCGTGCGCCGGGTGACGCTCAAGGGCGAGGTAGCGGTAGGTGTGAATGGGCAGGTCAGCCAGACGGTGAAAGGGCCGGATATCGACGGCGTCTGACCTGACGCTATCGCGAGCAGGCTCGCTCCCACACTGACCGTGTGAACACTGGAGATCCCCTGTGGGAGCGAGCTTGCCCGCGATGGCGGCCTGGCAAGCAACAAAGAATATACTTTGATCGGGAACCCCGCCTTATGAGTCCGTTGCACGTCGCTTCAACCTCTTCACCCCAACGGCTCAAACGCCTGCCACTGGCCTTGTTGCTGGCAGGCAGCGCCAGTTGGACCCAAGGCTATGCGGCCGAAAGCGCTACCCCTGAATCCACACCTGCCAAGACCGCCACGGCCGACAGTGCACAATTGGAAACCGTGACGGTCACCACTCGTCGCCGCGAAGAAAGTTCGCAGGATGTGCCGACGCCGATGAGCGTGGTCAGCGGCCAGACCCTGGAAACCCAGCGGGTCTATCGCATCCAGGATCTGCAGCAGCTGGTGCCCAGCGTCAACGTCGCCTACATGCATGCGCGCCAGTCCAGCGTGTCGATCCGTGGCCTGGGCAACAACCCGGCCAGCGATGGCCTGGAAGGCAGTGTCGGCCTGTACATCGACAACGTTTACCTTGGCCGTCCCGGCATGGCCGTATTCGACCTGATGGACATCGAGCAGCTCGAAGTACTGCGTGGTCCGCAGGGCACCTTGTTCGGCAAGAACACCACGGCCGGCGTGATCAACATCAGCACCCGCGCACCGACCTTTACCCCGGAACGCAGCATCGAATCGTCGGTGGGCGAGGATGGATACTTCCAGACCAAGGGCACGATTTCCGGCCCACTGAATGACGAACTCGCCGGACGCTTTTCCGCGTATCGCACCCGCAGCGATGGCGATATCAAGAACGAATTCGATGGTCACAATTTGAACGGCGGCTCGCGCGATGGCTTCCGTGGCCAGTTGCTGTTCAAGCCCAACGAGTCATTCAACCTGCGCTGGATCGGCGACTACAACGAGGAAGACTCAAGCGCCGGCACCCGGGTGTTGTTCAACACCGGGCCGACCATCAATGGTTTCAATCTCTATCAATCGCGGGCCAATGCGGCGGGTGCGACACTGGTTGACGGCACGCACCGCAAGGTCAACCTGAACAACGACCAGCACGTCACCGTGCATCAGGGCGGCACGTCGGTCGAGGCCAACTGGACGCTGCCAAGCGACTTCACCCTGACCTCCATCAGCTCCTATCGTTGGTGGAATTTCACCCCGCGCAACGATGACGGCCTGAACGTAACCGCCTTCCGCAACGCCGGCGTTTCGGTGGAGGATAAGCAGTATTCTCAGGAGTTTCGCCTGGCGTCGCCTGCCGGTGGATTCTTCGATTACGTGCTCGGCGCCTATTACTTCGGTTCCGATCTGGACAACAAATCCTTCACCTTTTACGGCCCGCAAGCGGACATCTGGAACGGCACGCCAAACGGTGCTTTGAACAACATCGACAGTGTTGGCAACGGACATATCGAAACCAACAGCTTCGCGCTGTTCGCCCAAGGCACCTGGCACCTGACTGAGCGTCTGGATTTCACCGCCGGGCTGCGTGGCACCTATGAAGAGAAAAACGCCAGGGTCACCCGTGATGCACCGGCCGGTGGTGCAGCGGTCACCGGTGCGGCGGCTGCGGCTCGACGTGCTCGCGCCGGCGTCTTCGATTCCGGCGATCTGAACCAGTACAGCTCCAGTCCCTCGGGCCTGTTGAACCTCAGCTACCGCCTCACCGACGACCTGCTCACTTACGCCACGTTGTCCCACGGCGAAAAATCCGGCGGGGTCAACCTGGCCGTCGGCACTGCACCGGTGGCCGGTGCCGATTCGCTGCTGATCGGCACCGAGCGCGCCAACAACGCCGAGCTCGGTTTCAAGAGCACCCTGTGGGACCGTCGACTGCAACTCAACGCCAACCTTTTCTGGACCCAGGTCAACGGCTACCAGACCAACGCCTACGACGACGTCAACCGCGTGCAGTTCCTGACCAACGCCGGCTCGGTGCGCTCTCGTGGCGTGGAGTTCGAAAGCACCCTGATCCCGCTGCGCGGCCTGACGCTGAACATCAATGGTTCGTACAACGACGTCAGTTACCTCTCCTACAAGGATGCGCCGTGCCCGCCGGAAGTCAGCCTGGCGCCGGGTGCTCCAGCGTCCTGCGACCTCAGCGGCCATCAAGTAGTCGGTGCTTCGAAATGGATCGGCAACGCCAACGGCGAATACAAATGGAACCTGAGCAACGGCTTCGAAGAGTACGTCACCGCCAGCTATGCGTTTCGCTCCAAAGCGGTGGGCACGGTGGAGGATTCCGACTTTGGGCAGATCCCGAGTTATGCGGTGGTCAACCTGTCCACCGGCCTTCGCGGCGACTTCAACCAGGGGCAGTGGGACGTTTCGTTGTGGCTGAAAAACGCCTTCGACAAAACCTACTACACGACGCTGTGGACGGCCGCCAATGGTGGTTATGAAGGCTTGCTCGGCACACCGCGAACGCTGGGCGTGACCGGTCGATACGACTTCTGACGGCGAAAAACCATGCCTTGGATGAATACTTTCAATGCGGGAAAGGCATCGGTTTTTTTCCACTACGCCGGAGCCCTTGAACGGCGGGCTCTGGCGGTGGGTTGATGGTTTTATATATTCGCTTAAGGTCTAAACATAAGTTTAAACATTACTTTAAGAACTAAGTGTTCCACCCAATGATTGCTCTACCAGGACGTCGTCGGGGGATGTTCAGTACGACGTTCCGGTAAATCGCAAAGAGACCGCAGGGAGTTAAACAATGGGCAATGTCCAGATCGCCGCCAGTGCACATGAGGTGCTGTGGCGCCAGGCACCCGGTGGTGAGTTGGTCGACCTCGGCCGACCGCACCGGGTGCCCTTGGGCCAGTTGCGTTTGCAGCGCGCGCCCAAGGGCGTCCTTCGCCGACGGGAAGCGATCGTGCTGGGCGTGCTGGCGTTGCTGGTGCATGGCGCGGTGATCTACTGGGTCAATCAACAGCCGACCACCGTGCTGCCCATCGTGCCGCCGGAGATTCCGCCGATGACCATCGAGTTCTCGCGTCCGGCGCCACCGGTGGTCGAGCCGCCGCCACCGCAACCTGTCCAGCCTGTGGTGGAGCCGCCTGCTCCCGTGGAAGACGAACTGGCGGTGAAACCACCTCCACCGAAGCCGGTTCCCAAGCCCAAACCTGCCGCCAAACCGGTAGCGAAGCCGGCGCCAAAAGCCGTTGAACAACCACCTGCGCCGCCACAACCGGCAGCGCCTGTCGCGGCCCCGGCGCCACCTGCACCGCCTGCGCCCGCACCTGTGACACCGGCCTCGGCCACCGCCGGTTACTTGAAAAACCCGGCGCCGGAATACCCCTCGCTGGCCCAGCGTAAAGGCTGGGAAGGCACGGTGTTGTTGCGCGTGCATGTGCTGGCCAGCGGCAAGCCCGGCGAGATCCAGCTGCAGAAAAGCAGCGGTCGCGATGCACTCGACGAAGCCGCGCTGAACGCGGTGAAACGCTGGAGTTTCGTGCCGGCCAAGCAAGGTGATGTCGCCCAGGACGGCTGGGTCAGCGTGCCCATCGATTTCAAGATTCATTAAACCGAAACCAAATTCGCGCGAAACGTTTACACGAGGAATACACCATGACGTTACTGGCATCTCCACTTGAATCCATCGAAAGCGCGGTGATCTGGCTGCTGGTGGTTTTTTCCGTCGCGACCTGGGGGCTGGCATTGACCAAGGGCGTGCAGTTCGCTCGCCTCAAGGCACAGGATCGAAAGTTTCATCAACTGTTCTGGGCCGCTTCGAGCCTCGACTCGGCGGCGGAACTGAGCGAAACCCGGCCCGGCGCGGCAGCCCGGGTTGCACAGGCCGGTTATGCGGCAATCCAGGTGGGCGAGACGCCACAGGCGGCGGACTTGAGCCAGGCGATCAACCATCAGGATCGTCTGGAGCGTGCCTTGCGTCAGCAGATCGTGCGTGAGCGCCGGTCGCTGGAAACCGGGTTGGCGGTGGTCGCGAGTATTGGCAGCACCTCGCCGTTCATTGGTTTGTTCGGCACGGTGTGGGGAATCATGGAAGCGTTGAAAGGCATCAGCGCGGCGGGCTCGGCAAGCCTTGAAACGGTCGCTGGGCCGATTGGCGCGGCACTGGTCGCCACCGGCGTAGGGATCGCCGTCGCGGTGCCGGCGGTGCTGGTTTACAACTATTTTTTGCGTCGTTTGAAACTGACGGCGGCGGACCTGGATGACTTCGCCCACGACTTCTACAGCCTGGCGCAGAAGAGTTCGTTCCGTGTGCTGATCCACCCGACGGTGCACAAGGCGACAGCCCAGGGCAATGCGCAGAAAGTGAAGGAGGCGTCCTGATATGGCCTTCTCCACGCAAGACACTGATGAGGTGCTCAGCGAGATCAACGTGACGCCGCTGGTGGATGTGATGCTGGTGTTGCTGGTGGTGTTCATCGTCACCGCACCGCTGCTGACCAACGCCATTCCGATCAACCTGCCAAAGACCGAAGCGGTGGCGCCGGTGGAGCAGAAAGACCCGTTGGTGGTGAGCATCGACGGTGCCGGCAAACTGTTTATCAACAAGGACGAGATACAAGCGGACTTGCTGGAGTTCAACCTCAAGTCGGCGAAGGCCAAGGACCCCGAGGTGCGTGTGCAGTTGCAGGCGGACGATGGGGTGAATTACGGCGAAGTGGCGCGGGCCATGGCGTCGATCGAGCGAGCAGGGATTACCAAGTTGTCGGTGATTACTGCGCGTTAACAGATTTTCGTTTTCCGGGGCCGTCTCCTTGGCAGGGTGCGGCCCTTTTTTTGCCTCGATTTCAGCAGCACCACTAATCCAGCAGGTTATGCGTTATATATTCAATATAGGTCTTAATAAATAGCTTCTTATTCCTTAACGAATATAAATCCTCTCCCTATACTCGACCGGGAACAGACACGCAGCAGGAGAGCTCCCCCCATGCGCAACGAATCAATTCGCTACCTGATTGTGCCGGGCTGGCAAGGATCGCCAGAAGATCATTGGCAAAGCCACTGGCAGAACAGCCTGCCGAACAGCGCACGGGTGGAACAGGCCGACTGGCTGACGCCGCGCCGTGAAGACTGGGTCGCGGCGCTGGCCGAGGCGATTGCCGCCGACAGCACGCCGGTGATTCTCATTGCCCACAGCCTGGGTTGCATCACCGTCGCCCATTGGGCAGCGAGCGCCCCGGTGCAGTTTTTGCGTCAAGTGCGCGGCGCCTTGCTCGTCGCGCCGGCAGACGTCGAACGCCCGGCCTGCGCGCCGGCTTTGCGCAACTTCGCGCCGATTCCGACGGATCTGCTGCCATTCCCCAGCCAGATCGTCAGCTCCGACAACGACAGCGCCGTCAGTGCACCGCGGGCCCTGGAGCTGGCGCGTAACTGGGGCGCCGAGGCGGGGATTCTGGCGGGGGCAGGGCATATCAACGTGAAGTCCGGTCATCAGCGTTGGGAGCAGGGTTTTGCCTATCTCTATCGCCTGCAAAACCGCATGGAACACCACGCCCTGCGCCGCGCTTGAACACTTTTTTTATTTAACGCCCCCGTCTCCCGGCGGTTTTGGGCGGGAGTCTGCCATGAGCTTTGAAACCTTCGGCCAGCCACTGCTGACCTTTCCCGATGCCGAAAAAAGTCCCCTGAGCATTCGCGCCAAGGCGCTGGTGTTTGTCGATCCACGGTCACGGCAATTACGTGAAGACCTCGAACAACTGGCCACGCGTTCAGTGTCAGTGCTTATCCGTGGCGAAACCGGCACCGGCAAGGAATTGTTGGCCCGCCATATCCACCGCGCCAGTGATCGCGGCGGGTTGTTCGTGTCGGTCAACTGCGGCGCCATCAGCCCGACCTACGCCGACGCCGAGTTGTTTGGCTATGCGGCGGGCAGCTACAGCGGCTCGGCGAGCAGCCGCGCCGGGTGGTTCGGTTCGGCCAACGGCGGCACGCTGTACCTGGACGAAATCGGCGATTTGCCGCTGCCGATCCAGATCAAATTGCTCGCCGCGCTGGAAAACCACGAAGTCACCCGCGTCGGTGCCCAGCAGCCGAGCCCGGTGGATGTGCGTCTTGTGGCGGCCACCAGCATCGATCTGGCCCAGGCGGTTGCCGCCGGAAAATTCAATGAACGGCTCTATCACTACCTCAGCGAAGGCCAGCTCGAACTGCCGGCACTGCGCGAACGCACGGGTGACATCCTGTCGCTGGCCGAATACTTCCTCGGGATCTACAGCCAGCGCCTCGACTTGCCAGTGCCGCTGATCAGCGAAGCGGCGCAGCTTGTACTGGAACGCCACAGTTGGCCGGGCAATACCCGGGAACTGGAAAACATCATTCACTTTGCGCTGCTGGTGAGTACGGGCGACGAGATTTTGCCGGAGCATCTGAACCTGGCGGAGCCCTCGATTTCACTCGAAAAAATCGAGCAACACATTGTTTATACAAGCAAAAATGGTACTGCCAGCGAGCGTTCGGCACTGAAACGCCTGCTGGAAAGCCTGACGCAGACGCTTTAACGCGCTGTATGAACAAAATGGAATATGAAGCTGAATAAACGTTATTGTTCGGGAATAAAAAATCCCGGTATTGTCCGCTTCACGCCAGCGATAGCACTTCACTGGCACTCTCATATTCAAGCCGTCGCCACAAGCGACTGTGATTTTCGATAAGGACACTGCATGAAAAAGGTTCTGTTGTTCACCGCACTGGCGGCTGCCCTGACCACGGGCCTGGCCCAGGCTGGCGAGAAACTGGTGGTTGCCGCGACCCCGGTGCCACACGCCGAGATTCTCGAGCTGATCAAGCCAACCCTCGCCAAAGAAGGCGTGGACCTGGAAATCAAAGTGTTCACCGACTACGTTCAACCGAACGTTCAGGTCGACCAGAAGCGTCTGGACGCCAACTACTTCCAGACCCTGCCGTACCTGAAGAGCTTCAACGAAGGCAAAGGCACTCACTTGGAAACCGTGATCGGTGTTCACGTTGAACCCTTCGGTGGCTACTCGAAGAAAGTCAAAACCCTGGCTGAGCTGAAAGACGGCGCGACCATCGCCATCCCGAACGAAGGCAGCAACAGCGGCCGTGCCCTGATCCTGCTGCAGAAGGCTGGCCTGATCGAGTTGAAAGACCCGAAAAACGCCCTGGCCACGCCGAAAGACATCGCCAAGAACCCGCACAACTTCAAGTTCAAGGAACTTGAGTCCGCGATGTTGCCGCGCGTGCTGGATCAGGTCGACCTGGACATGATCAACACCAACTACGCGCTGGAAGCGGGTTTGAACCCGGCTAAAGACGCTCTGGTGATCGAAGGTGCCGATTCGCCTTACGTGAACTTCCTGGTGGCCCGTCCGGACAACAAGGACAGCGTAGCCATCCAGAAACTGGCCAAGGCCCTGACCAGCCCGGAAGTGAAAGCCTTCATCGAGAAAAAGTACAGCGGCGCGGTACTGCCTGCGTTCTGATTCGCGAAGTAAACCCCTTCAAGGTTTCAAACGCCGACGGCTGATTTAGCGTCGGCGTTTTTTTATGTGTATCCCTGCGGCGAGGGCGCTTTTGTGGCGAGGGAGCTCGCTCCCGTTCGGCTACGCAGCAGTCGCAAATACCGGCAAAGCGGTGTGTCTGGAAGAGTCTGATCGCAGGTTTTGGGGTTGCTCCGCAACCCAGCGGGAGCAAGCTCCCTCGCCACAAAAAAACAATCCAGAGCCTGCTGAAAACCTTCAGGCCGGCTTGGCCTTCAAGGCCTTGCGCAACGCCATCAAGATTTTCAGAATTTCCTGCGGATCCAGCCGTTGCGGCGGTTGTACGTCTGTCATGTTCTCGTCCTTGTGAGGTTTGGCCGGGAGTCTGGCCAAAAGTGGTTCGTCCTTGGAGCGGCGTTTTGAAAAAAAGATCCTTCCTGCGGCGCAATGGAAAGTAGCTGTCCTCTCTTGTCTGGGCAAACCCGGGCGTCAGTTTTCTCTCGGCACTAACAGTTCTGCTAGGTGCCGACGCATTCAAGCGGGTGCAAACTGCTTCCCTCGCCGGGAGTTGACCCTCATGAGCGCATTGACTCGCCCCCTCAATCGCTACCGCTATGATGCCCTTGACCGGCTGGTCGAGTTGGAGCCGTTGGAGCTGGAAAAGCTGACCCGGTTCTATCGCGGCGAACATCTGGTGACGCAACTGAAAGGTCAGGATGGGTACTGTGTGCTTCAACACGACAGGCAACTGCTGGCAGTGCAATCGTTTGACGGCGCCGAGCGCAACAGCCAGTTGCTGGTCACCGATCAGCAACGTTCGGCATTGCAGATGGCCGGACCTGACGGAGTTGTGCTTCAGGTCTACGCGCCCTACGGTCATCGGCGGGTCGAAAGTGGTACCGGCGGTTTGCTCGGATTCACCGGCGAAGTGGTCGATCCGGCCACCGGCCATTACCTGCTGGGCAACGGGCATCGGGCGTTCAACCCGGTGCTGATGCGCTTCAACAGCCCGGACAGTTTGAGCCCGTTTGGTCGGGGTGGGTTGAATCCGTATGCGTATTGTTTAGGCGATCCGGTGAACTTCAGTGATCCGACGGGGCGGTTCGTCAATGTGCTCAAAATATTCACCAGCACAGGAGGCCTGTTCAGCTCGCTCCTCACTTTGAAGCCTTCTGTGTCTTTTAAAGTTGCAAACAAGGCTTTGGCGAATGGAGCCTTGTTTCGAGCGAGTCCTAAGCAATTTGCTGGTGCAACGGCCTCCGTAACCGCCGGAGTCATGGGTGTAGGAGTGGCTGCGACAGGCTTGGCGAGTACCATCATTGCCGCGGTTGATCCTGAATCTCCGTTGATCACACCGTTGGCTTTTGTATCTGCAGCACTGGTGACCGGTGCTGTTCTGGGCAGGGTAGGTTCGGCCTGGGTTGGGCGGGATCCAAAAGCCATCGCTGGGTTGAAAACTCTGGGTGAAAAACCGTCAGGTGTGACGAGTACTGCAACACCTGTAAGCCCAACATCTGCGAACATGCCTTCGAGGCAAGATCCAGTACCTTCTGCACCACTTGCGCAGCAGTTAGATGGCCCGATTTATGACTGGATGACACGGGACATAGCTTCGGCACTGGAAGACCTTGGCGGTCAAACGTTGCGGTTCCAGTCCGCTTCGTCAACTCGCTTATCCCTCAAACGTTTTCGCATCACTTAGCCTCTTGAAAATTCACTCCCAGAGATTCATCTGACTTCACTCCGGCCAATACCAAGCCGGCTCATCCAGCATCCGCTGCCCGACAATCCCAGTCTGCCCGAGGTTCTTCTCCAGCACGATGCAATTGCACTCCGGGTCCTCCTGCAACGCCGAAATCAAGCGTCGGGCGTGGGACACCACCCACACCTGGCACTGCTCTGAAACGCGGATGATCAAGCGCGCCAGCGCCGGCAGCAGATCCGGGTGAAGGCTGGTTTCCGGTTCGTTCAGCACCATCAGCGTCGGCGGCCGTGGCGTCAGCAGCGCCGCGACCAACAGCAGGTAACGCAAGGTTCCGTCCGACAACTCGGCGGCCGACAGCGGCCGCAACAAACCTTCCTGAAAGAACTCGATGGCGAAACGTCCACCCGGCAGTGGTTCGATGTTCAGTCGTGCGCCGGGGAAGGCATCACTGATCGCCGCCCACAATGCCTCGGGGTCGCCAATTTCGATGATCGTCTGCAAGGCTGCCGCCAGGTCGCGCCCGTCGTGGTGCAGCACCGGCGTGCGGGTGCCCAGTTGAGGTTGCCGCACCGGGGCGTCGGCATCGCTGCGAAAGTGATCGTAGAAGCGCCAGCGGCGGATGAACTCGCGCATCTCCAGTACTTCCGGCGAACCGCGCAGGCTGCCGACCTGATCGAACAGGCTGTCGAAAGTCGGTGTGTGCTGCGCCAATACATCCCACTTGCGATCGGCGCGGGCACGGATCATCGGGCCGTCACGATCGACCAGCAGACTGGCCGGGCGATAGAACGCTCCGGCCCACAGGCATTCGCGTTTGATCTGCGGGTCGAGGCTGAAATAAGACGGGATTGGCGAGCTGCGCCCGGGCAGCATGAAATGGCCATTTGAATCGGGCAGGCCGAGGCTGATCGAGTAACCGAAGTCGTCACCGGCAAACCCCAGGCGCAGGCGTTTGACGCCCTGGCGCACGGTGGGCTCGATGGCGACTTCGCCGGTGCGCATGCGCCGGGAGATGTTTTCCGGCCCGGCCCAGAAGGTCGAGTCCAGGCCACCTTCACGGGCCAGGGCATTGACCACGCCGCCGTGGGCAGTTTCCGCCAGCAGGCGCAGCGCACGGTACAGGTTGGACTTGCCGCTGCCGTTGGGACCCGTGATCAGATTCAGCCGGCCCAGCGGGATCACCAGTTTGTTGATCGAGCGGTAATTGGCCACGGCGAGAGTCTGGAGCATGTGAATTCCTGAAGCGGTATGAAACGAGTCGGCCATTGTCGGGTACGTGAAGGCGTCTATGGCAAGTGTTTTAGGCTGAACCCGCTTCGAATTTTTTCTTCATAAGACGCTCGTGCAAGGTTCCCATCCTGTTCTAAGCTCTCTGTCGTGTTGTACATGAAAAAGGCCAAGGAGTTTGCATGGTGGTTCCGGGATTGAAAGTAGTAATGGCCTTGAGTGTCGTCACCCTGCTGACGGCTTGCGACGAGAAAAAGCCCGTGCAGGAATACCTGCCACGGGTGTTCGTGCAAGTCGTCAAACCGGCGGATTACGCGGCTTCGGTCACCCTCACCGGTGATATCCAGGCGCGGATACAGACGGAGCTGTCTTTTCGTGTGGGTGGCAAGATCATCCAGCGTTCGGTTGACGTCGGTGATCGAGTGACAGCCAAGCAAGTGCTGGCCCGGCTCGACCCGAAGGATTTGCAGACCAGTGTCGATTCGGCCCAGGCGCAAGTCGTCGCCGAACAGGCGCGGGTGACCCAGAGTGCGGCGGCGTTCGTGCGTCAGCAAAAATTGCTGCCCAAGGGTTACACCAGCCAGAGTGAATACGACTCGGCCCAGGCAGCCTTGCACAGTAGTCAGAGTGCCTTGAGCGCTGCCCAGGCGCAGTTGGCCAATGCCAAGGATCAGCTGAGCTATACGGCACTGATCGCCGATGCACCGGGAATCATTACCGAGCGTCAGGCCGAAGTCGGCCAGGTGGTGCAGGCGACCATGCCGGTCTTCAGCCTTGCCCGTGACGGCGACCGGGATGCGGTGTTCAACGTCTATGAATCACTGCTGGCCGAGAAGCCGAAAGATCAAACCATCGTCCTCAGCCTGCTCGACAACCCGGCGATCAAGACCACTGGCACCGTGCGCGAAGTGACCCCCTCGGTGTCGGCGCAATCCGGAACCGTGCAGGTCAAAGTTGGCCTCGACAAACTGCCCGACGGCATGCAGTTGGGATCGGTGGTGAGTGCCACGGCCAGGGGATCGGGCAAGTCGGCCATCGAGTTGCCGTGGTCGGCGCTGACCAAAAACATCAGTGAGCCTGCTGTGTGGATTGTCGACGACAAGGGCAAGGCCCAATTGCATTCGGTCACGGTCAGCCGCTACCTGACCGGCAAGGTCATCATCAGCGACGGGTTGAAGGACGGGGACAAAGTCATCATCGCGGGCGGACAACTCTTGCACCCGGACATGGAAGTCGAAATTGCCGAAAATACTTACAAGGATCTGACGTGGGGAGCCAAGCCATGAAGCCTTTATGGGCGTTGTCCATCGGGCTGGTGCTGAGCGCCTGTTCCAAAAGCGAACCGCCGCCAGCGCCGGTACGGCCGGTGCTGTCGATCAAGGTCCAGACCTTGAACGAAGAGGACCTGGGCCGCTTCGCCGGCAGCATCCAGGCGCGCTATGAAACCGATACCGGCTTCCGTGTGGGCGGGCGAATCGCCAGCCGTAACGTCGATGTCGGCACCGAGGTGGAGAAGGGTACGCTGCTTGCCACCCTCGATCCTTCCGACCAGCAGAACCAATTGCGCTCGGCCCAGGGCGATCTGTCGAAAATCCAGGCGCAACTGATCAACGCCAAGGCCACGGCCCAGCGTCAGCAAGCCTTGTTTGACCGCGGGGTTGGCGCGCAAGCGCAACTCGACGAGGCCAACACCGACCTGAAAACCACCCAGGCCTCACTCGATCAGGCCCGGGCGGCCGTCAACCAGAGCAAGGACCAACTGGGCTACACCGAGCTGCGCGCCGACCATAAAGCCGTGGTCACCCAGTGGAGCGCCGAGGCCGGGCAAGTGGTGTCGGCCGGTCAGCAAGTGGTGACCCTGGCGCAACCGGACATCAAGGAAGCGGTGATCGACCTGCCCGATACGCTGGTCGATCAACTGCCCAGCGATGTGGTGTTCCTGGTCGCTGCGCAACTTGATCCAAGCATCAACACCACCGCCATCATCCGTGAGATCGAACCCAAGGCTCAAAGCGCCACACGCACCCGTCGCGCCCGCTTGACCCTGACCGAAACGCCACCAGGCTTTCGCCTGGGTACGGCCATCAGCGTCACCCTGAGCTCAGCGATCAAGCCGCGTATCGAGTTGCCGGTCACCGCGCTGCAGGAGGTCGATGGCAAGCCACGGATCTGGGTGATTGATGCACAAAGTAAAACCGTCTCCCCCCGTGACGTCACCGTGATCAGCCGCACCGACAGCACTGTGGTGCTGGCCGACGGCGTGAAGAACGGCGAGCGGGTGGTCAGTGCCGGTGTGAACAGCCTCAAACCGGGGCAACAAGTGAAAATCGACGAGGACAGTCAATGAAAGGGCCTTTCAACCTCTCGGAATGGGCCCTCAAGCATCAGTCGTTCATCTGGTATCTGATGTTCGTCGCATTGCTGATGGGTGTGTTCTCGTACTTCAACCTGGGGCGCGAAGAAGACCCTTCGTTCACCATCAAAACCATGGTGATCCAGAGCAAATGGCCGGGGGCGACCCAGGAGGAAACCCTCAAGCAGATCACCGACCGGATCGAGAAAAAGCTCGAAGAGCTCGACTCCCTCGACTATGTAAAAAGCTACACGCGCCCCGGTGAATCCACGGTGTACGTGTACCTGCGCGACACCACCAGTTCCAAGGACATCCCGGAAATCTGGTACCAGGTGCGCAAGAAGATCAACGACATCAAGTACCAGTTCCCGCAGGGCATACAGGGGCCGTCGTTCAACGACGAGTTCGGTGACGTCTTCGGGTCGATCTATGCTTTCACCGCCGACGGCTTGACCCTGCGTCAGTTGCGCGACTACGTGGAACAGGCGCGCATGGAAATTCGCGGCGTGCCGGGGTTAGGCAAGATCGAGATGGTTGGCCAGCAGGACGAAGTGCTGTACCTGAACTTCTCCACACGCAAACTCGCAGCGCTGGGCATCGATGAGCGTCAGGTGGTGCAGAGCCTGCAATCTCAGAACGCCGTGACCCCGGCGGGTGTGATCGAGGCCGGGCCGGAGCGGATTTCGGTGCGCACTTCAGGGAAGTTCGCTTCGGAGAAAGACCTGGCCGAGGTCAACCTCAAGCTCAACGACCGCTACTATCGTCTGGCCGACATTGCCGAAATCAGTCGCGGTTATGTCGATCCGGCCTCGCCGGAATTCCGCTACAACGGCAAGCAGGCCATCGGCCTGGCGATTGCCATGCAGACGGGTGGCAACGTCCAGGCATTCGGCAAGGCCTTGCACGCTCGGATGGACCAGTTGACCGCCGACCTGCCGGTGGGGGTCGGCATTTACAACGTCTCCGACCAGGCCGTGGTGGTGGAAGAGGCCGTCGGCGGCTTTACCAGTGCCTTGTTCGAGGCGGTGGTGATCGTGCTGCTGGTCAGCTTCGTCAGCCTTGGCGTGCGCGCCGGGCTGGTGGTGGCGTGCTCGATCCCGTTGGTGCTGGCGATGGTGTTCGTGTTCATGGAATACAGCGGCATCACCATGCAGCGGATTTCCCTAGGTGCACTGATCATCGCCCTCGGCCTGCTGGTGGACGATGCGATGATCACCGTTGAGATGATGGTCACGCGCCTGGAGTTGGGCGAGACCAAGGAGCAGGCGGCGACCTTCGCCTACACCTCCACGGCGTTCCCGATGCTCACCGGTACGCTGGTGACGGTAGCGGGCTTCGTGCCGATCGGCTTGAACGCCAGCTCCGCCGGTGAGTACACCTACACCCTGTTTGCGGTGATCGCCTGCGCGATGCTGGTGTCATGGGTGGTGGCGGTTCTGTTTGCGCCGGTGATCGGCGTGCACATTCTCAGTGCCAACGTGAAACCCCATGAAGGCGAACCCGGGCGCATCGGCAAGGCGTTCAACGGCGGGCTGCTGTGGTGCATGCGCAATCGCTGGTGGGCCATCGGCATTACGGTGCTGTGTTTTGTGCTGGCGCTGTTCAGCATGCGCTACGTGCAGAACCAGTTCTTCCCGTCTTCGGATCGCCCGGAAATCCTGGTCGACCTGAACCTGCCGCAAAACTCCTCGCTCGACGAAACCCGCCGGGCCGTCGATCGCCTCGAAGCCACGCTCAAGGACGATCCGGACATCGTGCGCTGGAGCACCTACGTTGGTCAGGGCGCGATCCGTTTCTACCTGCCACTGGACCAACAACTGCAAAACCCGTTCTACGCGCAGTTGGTGATCGTCAGCAAAGGCCATACCCGTGAAGCCATGATGCAGAAGCTTCGCGAGCGCTTGCGCAACGACTTCGTCGGCATCGGCGGCTATGTCCAGGCACTGGAAATGGGCCCGCCGGTAGGGCGTCCGATCCAGTACCGGGTCAGCGGCAAGGACATCGACCAGGTGCGCCGACATGCCATCGACCTGGCCACGGAGCTGGACAAGAACCCGCACATTGGCGAGATCATCTACGACTGGAACGAGCCGGGCAAAGTCCTGCGCATCGACATCGCCCAGGACAAGGCGCGGCAACTGGGGCTGTCTTCCGAGGATGTGGCCAACCTGATGAACGGCATCGTCAGCGGCCAGACGGTGACCCAGGTCGATGACGACATTTACCTGATCAACGTGGTCGGTCGCGCGGTGGATTCCGAACGCGGAACGCCGGAAACCCTGCAGAACCTGCAAATCGTCACGCCTAGCGGCACGTCGATTCCATTGCTGGCGTTTGCCACCGTGCGTTACGAACTGGAGCAGCCGTTGGTATGGCGTAGGGATCGCTTGCCGACCATCACCATCAAAGCAGCGATTCGTGACGAGATCCAGCCGACGGACCTGGTGAAAATCCTCAAGCCGTCCATCGACGCTTTCGCTGCCAAGTTGCCGGCGGGCTACAAGGTCGCCACCGGTGGTACGGTGGAGGAAAGCGGCAAGGCCCAGGGGCCGATTGCCAAGGTTGTGCCGCTGATGCTGTTCATGATGGCGACCTTCCTGATGATCCAGCTGCACAGCGTGCAGAAGCTGTTCCTGGTGGCCAGCGTTGCGCCGTTGGGGCTGATCGGCGTGGTGATCGCGCTGGTGCCGACGGGCACGCCTATGGGCTTCGTGGCGATCCTCGGGATTCTGGCGCTGATCGGTATCATCATCCGTAACTCGGTGATCCTGGTGACCCAGATCGAAGAGTACGAGCAGAAGGGCTACGCGCCGTGGGATGCGGTGGTGCAGGCCACCGAGCATCGACGTCGGCCGATCCTGCTGACCGCTGCGGCGGCGAGCATGGGGATGATCCCAATTGCCCGGGAAGTGTTCTGGGGGCCGATGGCCTACGCGATGATCGGCGGGATCGTCATCGCCACCTTGCTGACGCTGCTGTTTTTGCCGGCGCTGTATGTGGCCTGGTACAAGATTCGCGAGCCGAAGAAAGAGGCGCAGTAAGGGCGAGCGCTTCGCGCTCTATTCGCGGGCAAGCCCGCTCCCACAGGTTGACCGAGTTGTTCAGGAAAACTCGGTTCCCTGTAGGAGCGGGCTTGCCCGCGAAGGCGTCGGAACTGGCTACACAGCTTTACGCCAAACACTCGCCAACCAAGGCTGCTGCTCCCGCGGCAGCCCGGCCGGCCGGTAGTAATGCTCCAGCTCCACAAACCCCGCCTCGATCAACAAATGCTGCCAGGCCGCCAGGTCGTGATACGACCCATAACGCGGCCCGTTCCAGCCTTCCTGATTCTCGCCACGGGGATTGGAACTGAACAACACCCCGCCTGGCTTCAGCGTTCCCCACAATTGCTTCAACACCCGTGGTAATTCCTGACGCGGAACATGAAACAGCACCGCGTTGGCAAAGATCCCGTCGAAACGCTCGGCCAGCAGATCAAGCTTCAGGAAGTCCTGCTGCCACACCTCGCAACCGCTGTCCTCACGGGCCATCTGCGCGAACTTTTCCGAACCGTCGAGGCCGACTGCCTTGTGGCCCATATGGGTGAACGTCTGCAGATCGCGTCCAGGCCCGCAGCCAAAATCGAGAATGTCGAAAGGTGCCTCGCCCTGAATGTGCCGCAGCAGGGCATCGATGTTCTGGCTGACGTCGTGATCGCGCGTGCCTTCTCGGAAACTTTCGGCCGTCGAGTTGTAGTGGCCCAGGGTCGTGGTGGTGATCTGTTCGAGGTCGTCGGGTGTTTGCTTCATGGTCGGCTGCGCAGGCAATTTGGATTCACCGAATATACGCCATGGCGTCGGGGGCTGCTGCGCAGCCCATCGCGAGCAGGCTCGCTCCTACAATGATTCGCGTCGTGCATAAATATTGTGTGCACTGAGGATCAACTGTAGGAGCGAGCCTGCTCGCGAAGGCGATATCACTGAAAACAGAAGATTCAGCCCTTTTTCATCCCCAAACACTCAATGGAGTGATCCACCATCGCCTTGGCAATTTCCAGCAAATGCCAGATCGAGTACACCATCGCACGGTCGGCGCCCTTGAGTTGATCGCCACACTGATACGCCGTGACCGAAGCACAGCGCAGCAGGTCGGCGACATAGAGTTGGGTGTCTTCAAAACTCACGTCCTTGCTGACGTTGTAGAAGCGCATTTCATCGGGTGGTGTGGGTTGTTTGCCGGTGAGGTGGAAATCAATGGCGCGGTAAAGCGCGGAACGATCTCTGAGCAAATCATCGGTGACGGTTTCGTTGGTGGGATTTTCGGGAGGCGGATCGGGAACGGATTTTTTCATGAGTGTTGCTCCTATTGCTGCATGGGAGCCATCACTTATCGCCTACTAAACGATTGGGTGGCGGCTGTACGCAGGTTAGTAGGCCGGTCAATAGGAAAACCGGTGCACCCGAAGGTGCCCCACGCACAGCCACCATATTCTGCATGCGGCAAAATTTGCCGGACATGAGCATGGAATCGCTATGCGCCTATTGTTCCGGGCTACTAAACCCGATCACTGATGAGCAGTGACGGACCGAGACTAGCCACCGGATTTGGCAGGCGCAAGCGAGCGAAATGATCTAGGAAATGTCCTGCAAAGGAAAGGGAACAGGCCTGCGGAACGGCTGATTTCCCTGTACGAAAACTTCCCTCTGGAAGTATGTGATCACCTGTGGCGAGGGAGCTTGCTCCCGCTCGATTGCGCAGCAATCGTAAAATCTGTCCCCCGAATTTCACTGACACACCGCACTGAATGGTTTGGGGCTGCTTCGCAGCCCAGCGGGAGCAAGCTCCCTCGCCACAAAAGCATGGTGACCTTCAGCTCGTCAGCGCTTGTTCAACCCCCGCGCCAACCGGTCCCCACCCAACTGAATCACCGCCACCACCGCCACCAGCAACACAATCACCGTCAGCATGATCTGGCTATCAAAGCGCTGATACCCATACCGATAGGC
>NZ_JAGYGI010000029.1:0-68707 GCF_019947365.1 Pseudomonas sp. GL-R-26
ACCCTTGCCTCTGGCTAACACTTCCCCTTGCCGGGTGTGTAGAGGACTTTCACCTCCAAGTCACCAGCGAGGCCACCACAGCCAAGCTGGTTGCGCTTACGCGCAACGCGCCATGCCTGGCGCACAAGCAAAAGAGCAGCCGAGGCTGCTCAATCTGTTTGCCGATTATCCCGCGCACCGCGCGGGAACAACCATTTCAATCAACGTTTCTGGGTCAGGGCGCGGCGTTCGAACTCGACGATTCGCTGACGGTAGTGCTCGATCGTCTGGGCGGTCAGTACGCTGCGCTGGTCGTCTTTCAGCTCACCGTTGAGCTCCTGGGACAATTTACGCGCCGCTGCCACCATCACGTCGAAGGCTTGCTTCGGATGGCGAGGGCCTGGCAGACCGAGGAAGAAGCTCACTGCCGGGGTGCTGAAGTGGTCGATGTCGTCCAGATCGAATACGCCAGGCTTGACGGCGTTGGCCATGGAGAACAGCACTTCACCGTTGCCGGCCATGCTTTCGTGACGGTGGAAAATATCCATCTCGCCGAAACGCAAACCGCTCTCCAGAATGTTCTGCAACAGCGCCGGGCCCTTGAAGCCGGCAGCGTCGCGGCAGATCACGCTGATCACAAGCACTTCTTCCGCTTGTGGCTGATCTTTGTCGTTGACCGCTGGCGCGGACTTGGTGTCATCCGGGAAATCGCCGTCGCGGCTGCTGAAGCTCGGGCCGCCGTCCAGATCCAGGCTGAGGTTCATGTCTCCCTGGGAAGGCTCGCTGTGGCCACGCTTGCCGCGCTTGGAGCCCGACTCGCGAGGCTCGCGGGCCGGCATGCTCACCGACGGCAGATCGTGCTCGTCCAGTTGCGGCTCTTTATGCGTGTCCAGCACGCGCGGCGGGCCCAGCAGCTCGGCGCTGGAGCCGCTGTCCTCGTCCGGCAGATTGGACAGACTTCGATCAAGACGGAACTTCAGTTTTCCCTTGCCGCCGCGCATACGGCGCCAGCCATCGAAAAGAATACCGGCAATGACAATAATGCCGATGACGATCAGCCACTCGCGCAGACCGATTTCCATGTAATCCCGTGCCTCTATAAAAAATGCTGAAAAATAAGGGGTTTACAACCTGCAAACCGCTTTAAAACGTGGCGCCAACTCTATGTTCTGACAGGCGTTTTGCCCACGTATACGAAAAATTGACATTAAACTAGCACGACCAAAGGCAACTTTACACCGTCTACCACGTTGGCTGACGCGAATATGTCGATTGGCCAGCAAGTCGAAGCCAGGAAAAGAGTCCTACATACCGTAAACCCTCTTTCCTACAACCACGACTCAGGCATCCACCATCGCCATCGCCTCCTCGACATCCACCGCCACCAGACGTGAACAACCGGGTTCGTGCATCGTCACACCCATCAGTTGTTCGGCCATTTCCATGGCGATCTTGTTGTGGGTGATATAGATGAACTGCACTGTCTGTGACATCTCTTTTACCAATCGCGCGTAGCGTCCAACGTTAGCGTCATCCAGTGGCGCGTCAACCTCATCGAGCATGCAGAACGGCGCCGGGTTCAATTTGAAGATCGCAAAAACCAGGGCCAATGCGGTCAGGGCTTTTTCGCCGCCGGAGAGCAAATGGATGGTGCTGTTCTTCTTTCCGGGCGGCTGCGCCATGATTGTTACCCCTGTATCGAGTAAATCTTCGCCCGTCAGTTCCAAATACGCGCGACCTCCACCGAAAACTTTTGGGAAAAGCGCCTGTAAACCGCCATTGATCTGATCAAAGGTATCCTTGAAACGGTTACGGGTTTCCTTGTCGATCTTGCGAATCACGTTCTCAAGAGTATCGAGCGCTTCCACCAGATCGTCGTTCTGCGCATCCAGATAACGTTTACGTTCCGATTGTTGCTGGTACTCATCGATGGCCGCCAGGTTGATCGCTCCCAGACGCTGAATCCTCGCGGCGATGCGCTCGAGTTCTTCCTCGGCGTCCTTCTCGCTGGCCTCGGCGGTCAACGTCGCGAGTACGCCGTGGAGATCGTAGCCGTCTTCCAGCAATTGGTCCTGCAAGGTCTTGCGGCGCACGGTCAGGGCTTGCCATTCCATGCGCTGGGTTTCGAGCTGACTGCGAATCAACTGGGATTGTTGTTCGGCCTGGCTGCGGCGCTTCTCGGCGTCGCGCAGTTCGCGGTCGGCGTCTTCGAGGGCGATCTGCGCGGTCTTGAGTTCTTCGTCGACGGTCATGCGCTTGTCGAGCAATTCCTCGAGCTTCAAACGCAGCTCTTCCAACGGAGCTTCGCCCTCCTCCAGATTGAGGCTCAGTTGCTCGCGTTTTTCAGTCAGCCGCTCGGATTGCATCTCCAGACGCTCCAGCGCCTGACGCGTTGAATCGTGCTGGGCCTTGAGCGAACCCAGACGCACCGCCAGCTGATGGGCGTGATCCTTGTGCTGCCGCGCTTCCTGGCGCACCCGGTCCAGGCGTTCGCGCAGGCTGTCGCGCTGGGCCAGCAGCAACTCACGCTGCTCGGTGTCCAGCGCCATGCTGTCGAGGGCTTCCTGCAATTGCAGGCGCGCCTCACCGATATTTTCGTGTTCCAGCGCTCGCTGCTCATCGAGTTCGACAAGCTCTTCGTCGAGGCGGGTACGACGCAGGGTCAATTGTTCGGCCTTAGCTTTGCCGGCGGACAATTGAGCCTTCAATTCACCTTGCTGACGCGCTTCGTCCTGGAGCAAACGGCGCAAATGCTCGCGACCGTTTTCCTGCTGACGCTGCTGCGCCCTGAGATTCTGCAGACGGGTTTCCAGGGTTTCGACGGCGGCTTCGCGCTCTTCACGCTCAAGGCCCAGTTGCTGGATTTCCTGACCACGGGCGAGCACGCCGCTTTCCGCTTCACTGGCCCGACGCACCCGCAGGAAATGCCGACCGACCCAGTAACCGTCACGGCTGATCAGGCTCTGCCCGGCAGCCAATTGGCTCCGCAAGGCCAAGGCCTGTTCGAGACTGTCCACCGGACTGACCTGCCCCAGCCATGGCGACAGATCGAGCTGCGCCTCGACCTTGTCCAGCAAACTGCCCGGCACCCGTACGCCATCGCTGGACGGGCTGAGCAAGCGCAAGTCGCCCTGGGCAAAGCCCGACAGATCGAAATCGTTGAAGTCGTCCACCAGCACCGCTTGTAGATCGGCGCCGAGCACGGTTTCCACCGCCAGCTCCCAACCGGCCTCAACCTTCAGGCCTTCGGCCAGGCGCGGGCGATTCGCAAGATTCTGTTCGCGCAGCCATTCGGCGGTGCCGGTACCCGGATCGAGCGCGGCTTGCTGCAAAGCTTCGAGCGAAGCCAGCCGACCGTTGAGGCGCTGCAAATCGCCTTGCGCCTGCTGCTGCGCGGTCAGCGCTTGCTGCAATTCCTGACGCAACTGCTCAAGCTTTTCGACCTGGGCTTCTTCGCTGGTCTGCAAATCCTCAAGTGTCGCTTCGGATTCGGCGAGCTGCTCGCTGAGCGCCATGATCGCCGCGTCTTCCGGGTCCGCCGAGAGCAAGGCGCGTTCTTCGCCTAGACGCTTCTGGCGATCGGCCAGGCGCTCGAGGCTGGTTTCCAGCTGCTGGATCCGCGACTGCTGCACTTCGGCCTGACGGCGCGGCTCGGCGGCGGTGAGGTTGAACGTATCCCACTGCTCTTGCCAGCCGTGCATGGTGGTTTCGGACTCTTCCAGCGCGGCAGCAGCCTCTTCGGCGGCGGCGCTGGTGACTTCCTGCTCCGGGTTGAGCATGTCCAGCTCTTCGCCGAGGGTCAGCAGCAGCGTGCGGTCGTGGCCCAGGTGCGATTCGGTTTCCAGGCGTGCGCGCTCGGCCTCTTTCAGGTCTTCCTGCAACTGGCGCAAACGCTGCTGACCGTGCTGGATGCTCTGCTCGACCCGGGCAATGTCGCCACCGACCGAGTAAAAGCGCCCCTGCACCAGGTTGAAGCGTTCCGAGAGATCGTGGTGCCCGTCACGCAGGCGCTCGATGCTTGCGTCGGCATTACGCTGTTCGGCCACCAGGGCTTCGAAAGAAACTTCCTGGTTACCGATGATCGCTTCACGCTGGCCGACCTGATCGTTCAGCGCCTGCCAGCGCAGGGCCGACAGCTGGGCCTTGAGCTGACGCTCCTCGCCCTTGTATTCCTGATACTTCTTGGCGGCCTCGGCCTGGCGGTGCAAGCGTTCGAGCTGACGCTCAAGCTCTTCGCGAAGGTCGGTCAGGCGCTCAAGGTTTTCGTGGGTGCGGCGGATGCGGTTTTCCGTCTCGCGCCGGCGCTCCTTGTACTTGGAGATGCCTGCGGCTTCTTCGATGAAATTACGCAGGTCTTCGGGCTTGGACTCGATCAGCTTGGAGATCATCCCCTGCTCGATGATCGAGTAGCTGCGCGGGCCAAGGCCGGTGCCGAGGAAGATATCGGTGATGTCGCGGCGCCGGCATTTGGTGCCGTTGAGGTAATAGGTGGTCTGGCTGTCGCGGGTCACTTTGCGGCGAATGGAAATTTCCGCGTAGGCGGCGTATTCCCCGAGCAAGGTGCCGTCGGAGTTGTCGAACACCAGTTCGATGCTCGCCTGGCTCACTGGCTTTCGGCTGGTGGAGCCGTTGAAGATGACGTCGGTCATCGATTCGCCGCGCAGGTTCTTCGCCGAACTCTCGCCCATCACCCAGCGCACGGCGTCGATGATGTTCGATTTGCCGCAGCCATTGGGCCCGACCACCGCCGCCATGTTACTGGGGAAGTTTACCGTGGTCGGGTCGACGAAGGACTTGAACCCCGCCAGCTTGATGCACTTGAGCCGCACGCTCAGGCGTCCGTCAGGGCAGAGATCACCAGATCGCAACTGCGCTGGGCATAAGCCGTCAGCACCACGCGAATCTGCGCAAAGTCACGGGCCAGCACGGCTGCGAGCAAGCGCTCGAACAGTTCGAGGAATTCACTCATCGACGCTTTGCGCTGGTCCAGCGCGAGGAAATACGCACGGCTCATGGCCGGCTGCAGATTCTCGACGGTTTCCTGCAAGTACGGGTTGTTGGCGAACGGATACGCGGCGCGCATCACATTGAAGCTGTCGTCGACGAAAGTGCGGATGTCCTGACGCTCGTAGCTGGCTGTCAGGCGTTGCTGGATCTGCACGAACGGCGCCATGTCGGCTTGGGTTTTCCAGCCACTGGCCACCGAGTTACCGAGCAGAATATAGAGTTCGCTCATCAGCGTGCACAGGCTCTGCACCTTGTGCGGCGTGAGTTCGGTGACGTGGGCGCCACGTCGCGGCAGGATCGCGATCAGGTGCCGACGCTCGAGGATCAGCAAGGCCTCGCGGACCGAACCACGACTGACATTGAGGGCCAGCGTGACCTTCTGTTCCTGGATGCGCTCCCCGGGCTTCATTTCGCCGCGAATGATGCGTTCGGCGAGGTGGTGAGCGATTTGCTCGGCGAGGCTGTCCGGCGCCTTGAACGTCATGGTTGTCCTTCAAACTCTTTGATCTGCACAAGCGGCGCAGTGTAGCGCAATTGCTGCATCAGGGCGGAGTGCCCACCCGGAGGTTTTTTGGCACGATTCAAGCAAATTCAAGCAAAAAGGCAGGCTATGGAACCAGCGACAATAATTAAGGAACAGGTGGTTAATCGACAAATTGCAATTTCCTGACCTTTAAGTCAGAAAATCATTGACCGAAAAGTCAGACCTGCTAAATTCAGTTCCTATCGGTTAACAACAATAATGAGTCTGCGAGGCCTTCCGTGATCCAGTTTTTACTAAACCAGGAACTCCGTAGCGAGCACGCCCTGGACCCGAACCTGACCGTGCTCAATTATCTGCGCGACCATGTGGGCAAGCCCGGCACCAAAGAAGGCTGCGCCAGCGGTGACTGCGGCGCCTGCACCGTGGTGGTCGGCGAATTGCAGACGGATGACGACGGCCGCGAACACATTCGCTATCGCAGCCTCAACTCGTGCCTGACCTTCGTGTCGTCCCTGCACGGCAAACAGCTGATCAGCGTCGAAGACCTAAAGCACAAGGGTGAACTGCACAGCGTGCAGAAAGCCATGGTCGAGTGCCACGGTTCGCAATGCGGCTTCTGCACCCCCGGTTTCGTGATGTCGCTGTTTGCCCTGCAAAAGAACAGTGATGCACCGGATCATGCCAAGGCCCACGAAGCACTGGCCGGCAATCTCTGCCGTTGTACCGGCTACCGGCCGATCCTGGAAGCCGCCGAGCAATCCTGCTGTGGCAAGCAGCCGGACCAGTTCGACGCCCGCGAGGCCGACACCATTGCGCGCCTGAAAGCCATTGCCCCGACCGATATCGGCGAACTCAACAGCGGCGACAAACGCTGCCTGGTGCCGCTGACCGTGGCCGACCTGGCCGACCTCTACGACGCTTATCCACAGGCCCGCCTGCTGGCCGGCGGCACCGATCTGGCGCTGGAAGTCACGCAGTTCCACCGCACCCTGCCGGTGATGATCTACGTCGGCAACGTCGCCGAGATGAAGCGCATCGAACGTTTTGACGATCGCCTGGAAATCGGCGCCGCCACCTCCCTCTCCGACTGCTACGAGGCCTTGAATGCCGAGTACCCGGACTTCGGTGAATTGCTGCACCGCTTCGCCTCCTTGCAGATCCGCAACCAGGGCACCCTGGGCGGCAACATCGGCAACGCCTCGCCGATTGGTGACTCGCCGCCCCTGCTGATCGCCCTCGGCGCGCAAATCGTGCTGTGCAAAGGCGAAACCCGCCGCACCCTGGCACTGGAAGATTACTTCATCGATTACCGCGTCACTGCGCGCCAGGAAAGCGAGTTCATCGAGAAAATCATCGTGCCCCGCGCCAGCGTCGAAAAACTGTTCCGCGCCTACAAGATCTCCAAGCGCCTGGACGATGACATTTCCGCCGTGTGCGCCGCCTTCAACATTCGCCTGGAAAACGGCGTAGTCGCTGAAGCCCGCGTCGCCTTCGGCGGCATGGCGGCCATCCCGAAACGCGCTGCTGCCTGCGAGGCCGCATTGCTCGGCTCGCCATTCAACAACGCCACCGTTGAACGCGCCTGCGCTGCCCTGGCAGAAGACTTCACGCCGCTCTCGGACTTCCGCGCCAGCAAGGAATATCGCCTGCTCAGCGCGCAGAACCTGCTGCGCAAATACTTCATCGAACTGCAAACACCGCACATCGAGACTCGGGTGACCGCTTATGTCTAATCATCACGCCGTAGAGAAGACCCAAGCCGAATTGGCTGAACTGTTCGCCAAGGACCTGACCACCGGTGTCGGCCGCAGCGTCAAGCACGACAGCGCCGCCAAGCATGTGGCCGGTGAAGCGCAGTACATCGACGATCGCCTGGAGTTTCCGAACCAGCTGCACGTTTATGCGCGCATGTCGGACCGTGCCCACGCGCGGATCATCAGCATCGACACCTCGCCCTGCTACGCCTTCGAAGGCGTGCGCATCGCCATCACCCACGAAGACGTGCCGGGCCTGAAAGACATCGGCCCGTTGCTGCCGGGCGATCCGCTGCTGGCCATCGACACCGTGCAGTTCGTCGGTCAACCGGTGATCGCCGTGGCGGCGAAAGACCTGGAAACCGCGCGCAAGGCGGCCATGGCCGCGATCATCGAATACGAAGACCTGGAACCTGTGCTGGACGTGGTCGAAGCCCTGCGCAAGCGCCACTTCGTACTCGACAGCCACACCCATCAGCGCGGCGATTCGGCCACGGCACTGGCCACTGCCGAACATCGCATCCAGGGCACGCTGCACATCGGCGGCCAGGAACACTTCTACCTGGAAACCCAGATCTCTTCGGTGATGCCGACCGAAGACGGCGGCATGATCGTCTACTGCTCCACACAAAACCCCACCGAAGTGCAGAAACTGGTGGCCGAAGTGCTGGACGTATCGATGAACAAGATCGTTGTCGACATGCGCCGCATGGGCGGCGGTTTCGGCGGCAAGGAAACCCAGGCGGCGAGCCCGGCATGCCTGTGCGCGGTGATCGCACACCTCACCGGCCAGCCGACCAAGATGCGTCTGCCGCGGGTCGAAGACATGCTGATGACCGGCAAGCGTCACCCGTTCTATGTCGAGTACGACGTCGGCTTCGACAGCACCGGCCGCCTGCACGGCATCAACCTGGAACTGGCCGGCAACTGCGGTTGCTCCCCTGACCTGTCGGCGTCGATCGTCGACCGCGCGATGTTCCATTCGGACAACTCGTACTACCTGGGCGATGCGACCATCAACGGTCACCGCTGCAAGACCAACACTGCGTCGAACACCGCCTACCGTGGTTTCGGCGGCCCCCAAGGCATGGTCGCCATCGAAGAAGTGATGGACGCCATCTCTCGCCATCTGGCCCTGGATCCTTTGGCCGTGCGCAAGGCCAACTACTACGGCAAGACCGAGCGCAACGTCACCCACTACTACCAGACCGTCGAGCACAACATGCTCGAAGAGATGACTGCGGAACTGGAAGAAAGCAGCCAGTACGCCGAACGTCGCGAAGCGATCCGTCGCTACAACGCCAACAGTCCGATCCTGAAAAAAGGCCTGGCGCTGACCCCGGTGAAATTCGGCATTTCCTTCACCGCCAGCTTCCTCAACCAGGCCGGCGCGCTGGTACACGTCTACACCGACGGCAGCATCCACCTCAACCACGGCGGCACCGAAATGGGCCAGGGCCTGAACACCAAGGTCGCGCAGGTCGTGGCTGAAGTGTTCCAGGTGGAAATGGACCGTGTGCAGATCACCGCGACCAACACCGACAAAGTACCGAACACCTCGCCGACCGCCGCTTCCAGCGGTGCCGACCTGAACGGCAAGGCCGCGCAGAACGCTGCCGAAACCATCAAGCAACGTCTGGTGGAATTCGCCGCTCGTCAGTACAAGGTCAGCGAAGAAGACGTGGAGTTCCACAACGGCCACGTGCGGGTCCGCGATCACATCCTGACCTTCGAAGCGTTGATCCAGCAGGCGTACTTCGCCCAGGTGTCGCTATCGAGCACCGGCTTCTACAAGACCCCGAAAATCTACTACGACCGCAGCCAGGCGCGCGGCCGTCCGTTCTACTACTTCGCCTTTGGCGCGGCGTGCTGCGAAGTGCTGGTTGACACCCTGACCGGCGAATACAAGATGCTGCGCACCGACATCCTCCACGACGTCGGCGCCTCGCTGAACCCGGCCATCGACATCGGTCAGGTCGAGGGCGGTTTCATCCAGGGCATGGGCTGGCTGACCATGGAAGAGCTGGTGTGGAACAACAAGGGCAAGCTGATGACCAACGGCCCGGCCAGCTACAAGATCCCGGCCGTGGCGGACATGCCGCTGGACCTGCGGGTGAAGCTGGTGGAAAACCGCAAGAACCCGGAAGACACGGTGTTCCACTCCAAGGCCGTGGGCGAGCCGCCGTTCATGCTCGGCATCGCCTCGTGGTGTGCGATCAAGGACGCCGTGGCGAGCCTTGGTGACTACAAACATCAACCGAAAATCGACGCACCGGCGACCCCGGAGCGAGTGTTGTGGGGCTGCGAGCAGATGCGCCAGCTGAAGGCGGCGAAGGCTGTCGAGGCTGAGACCGAGTTGGCTTCGCTTTAAAGTCCGAGGCGCGCCCATCGCGAGCAGGCTCACTCCTACAGGGGAATGCATTCCAAATGTAGGAGTGAGCCCTCCTCGCGATGAGGCCCGAACAGACAACAGAGATGTTGAGGTGTTTATGTATAACTGGATCGACGCCCTCGCCGACCTGCAAAACCGGGGTGAGCCCTGCGTGTTGGTCACCATCATCGAAGAGCTCGGCTCGACGCCGCGCAACGCTGGCTCGAAGATGGTCATCAGCGCGAACCAGAGCTTCGACACCATCGGTGGCGGGCACCTGGAATACAAGGCCATGAAGATCGCCCGCGAGATGCTCGCCAGCGGCAAGCAGGACACCCATCTGGAGCGCTTCAGCCTCGGTGCCAGCCTCGGCCAGTGCTGCGGTGGTGCAACTGTTTTGCTGTTCGAACCGATGGGCCAGGTTCAAGCGCAGATCGCCGTGTTCGGTGCCGGCCACGTCGGGCGCGCTTTGGTGCCGCTGCTGGCCAGCCTGCCCTGCAGGGTGCGCTGGATCGATTCGCGGGAAGATGAATTCCCCGAGCAGATCCCCCATGGCGTGCGCAAGATCGTCAGCGAAGAACCGGTGGATGAAATCGATGATCTGCCGGCCGGCAGCTATTGCATCGTGATGACCCACAACCATCAACTCGACCTCGAACTGACCGCAGCGATCCTCAAGCGCAACGACTTCGCCTACTTCGGCCTGATCGGTTCGAAGACCAAACGGGTGAAGTTCGAACATCGCCTGCGCGACCGCGGTTTCGACCACAGCGTCGTGCAACGCATGCGCTGCCCGATGGGCATCGGCGAAGTCAAAGGCAAGTTGCCTGTGGAAATCGCCATCTCCATCGCCGGCGAAATCATCGCCACCTACAACGTAAACTTCGGCCAGCAGACGTCCAGCGCCGAGCCTATTGCCAAACTGCTGCCCGCCTCACGCCGCAGCCACGCTTCGAAGCAAGCCGCCTCGAACTGACAAGCCTGATATTGAGAACTCACATGCCTTTGACTCGCAAAGCTTACCGCGCCGCCATCCTGCACAGCATCGCCGACCCAGCCGTCGTGGGCATCGAAGCCTCCTACGAGTATTTCGAAGACGGCTTGCTGGTTGTGGATAACGGCCAGATCAGCGCCCTGGGCCACGCCAGCGAACTGCTGCCGACCCTGCCGGCTGATGTCGAAATCACCCACTACCAGGACGCGCTGATCACCCCCGGTTTCATCGACACCCACATCCACCTGCCGCAAACCGGCATGGTCGGCGCCTATGGCGAGCAGTTGCTGGACTGGCTCAACACCTACACCTTCCCGTGCGAAAGCCAGTTCGCCGACAAGGCCCACGCCGACCAGGTCGCGGATATTTTCATCAAGGAACTGCTGCGCAACGGCACCACCACTGCGCTGGTATTCGGCAGCGTGCACCCGCAATCGGTGAACTCGTTCTTCGAAGCCGCCGAGCAGCTCGACCTTCGGATGATCGCCGGCAAGGTGATGATGGACCGCAACGCCCCGGACTACCTGACCGACACCGCCGAATCCAGCTACGTCGAAAGCAAGGCGCTGATCGAGCGCTGGCACGGCAAGGGTCGCCTGCACTACGCGGTCACCCCACGCTTCGCACCGACCAGCACCCCGGAACAGCTGACCCTGGCTGGCCAGTTGCTGACCGAATACCCGGATCTGTACATGCAGACCCACATCAGCGAAAACCTCAAGGAAATCGAGTGGGTCAAGGAGCTGTTCCCGGAGCGCAAGGGCTACCTGGACGTCTACGATCACTACCAGTTGCTCGGCGAGCGCTCGGTGTTCGCCCACGGTGTGCACCTGTGCGATGACGAGTGCGCGCGGCTGGCAGAAACCGGTTCGGCCATCTCGTTCTGCCCGACCTCGAACTTCTTCCTCGGCAGCGGCCTGTTCAACCTGCCGATGGCCGAGAAGCACAAGCTCAATGTCGGCATCGGCACCGATGTGGGCGGCGGCACCAGTTTCTCGCTGCTGCAAACCCTCAACGAAGCCTACAAGGTCATGCAACTGCAAGGTGCGCGCCTGAGCCCGTTCAAGTCGCTGTACCTGGCCACCCTCGGCGGCGCCCGCGCATTGCGCCTGGAAGACAAGATCGGCACCCTGCAACCGGGCACCGACGCCGACTTCCTGGTGCTGGACTACAACGCCACGCCGCTGCTGGGCTATCGCCTGAAGCAGGCCAACAACATCGCCGAGACGTTGTTTGTATTGATGACCCTGGGAGATGACCGGACTGTTCAGCAGACTTATGCGGCGGGGAATCTGGTGCATCAGCGCTAAGTTCTTTTGCGGGCATAAAAAATCCCCCGGCGCTTTTCAGCCCGGGGGATTTTTGTTGCCTGTCAGATCGTCATCGCGAGCAGGCTCACTCCTACATTTGAAATGTGATCCCCTGTAGGAGCGAGCCTGCTCGCGAAAGCAGCGACTCGGTCTATCAGATTTTCGCCGGCGAACGCCCAGGCTTCTTGGTCTGCAACAAATGCGAGAACACCGCATGCAGATCATCCGAAGCACTTTCCTCGTCGAGGTTGAGCTTGCTGTCGATGTGGTCCATGTGATGCATCATCAGGTTCACCGCCAGCTCAGCGTCGCGCTTCTCGATGGCGTCGATCAACTGGGTGTGCTCGTCGTAGGAGCAGTGGGAACGGTTGCCGCTTTCATACTGGGCGATGATCAGCGACGTCTGGGACACCAGGCTGCGCTGGAAACTGATCAGCGGCGCGTTTTTCGCCGCTTCGGCCAGCTTCAGGTGGAACTCACCCGACAGGCGGATGCCGGCACCACGATCGCCACGGGAGAAGCTGTCGCGTTCGTCGTTGACCATCTGGCGCAATTCGGCAATCTGCTCGGCGGTCGCGTGCTGAACCGCCAGCTCGGTGATCGCTCGCTCCACCAGACGGCGGGCCATGAACACCTGGCGGGCTTCTTCGACGCTAGGGCTGGCGACCACGGCGCCGCGATTCGGACGCAGCAACACCACGCCTTCATGGGCCAGGCGCGACAAGGCGCGGCGAATGATGGTGCGGCTGACCCCAAAAATTTCCCCCAGCGCTTCTTCGCTCAACTTGGTGCCGGGCGCCAGACGCTGCTCGAGGATGGCCTCGAAAATATGCGCGTAGACAATATCGTCCTGGGTACCGCTGCGGCCGGCTTTGCCTGCTCGCGGTTGTTTCTTTAGGGGTTGCAACTGTTCGTTCATGGGCACTCGAGTCGGAAGAACTGCGGCGAATTGACCGCGACTGTAATACGGCACAGTGGGTCGCTGGCAAGTATCGCGTAAAAAACACTGCAATTGTACACAATGGAAGGTGGCAACACGACTGTACGGCTGAATGTTGCCTCGGCTGTATCGCAACGCCTGATTACTTTTGAGTTTAGGCTTAAAACACAAAACTTTTGTCGAGAGACATTTTTGTGGCGAGGGAGCTTGCTCCCGCTCGACTGCGCAGCAGTCGTAAAATCAGCCGACGCATTCCATTGGACACACTGCAGTGCCTTGATTGGGGCTGCTTCGCAGCCCAGCGGGAGCAAGCTCCCTCGCCACACATTTGGGTCAGCCACAAATACCTGCTGGATTCACTGCTTTTATAGACAAGGAACAACACCCGTCATGAACGACGCCACCCACACGCAAATCCGCCCGCTGGCCGACACCTCGCCCTCGGCCATCGTCGCCGGCTTCATCGCCATGATGACCGGCTACACCAGCTCCCTGGTGCTGATGTTCCAGGCCGGGCAAGCGGCCGGCCTGAGCAGCGGGCAGATTTCTTCGTGGATCTGGGCGATTTCCATCGGCATGGCGGTGTGCTCCATTGGCCTGTCCCTGCGCTATCGCACGCCGATCACCATCGCCTGGTCGACCCCCGGCGCCGCGCTGCTGATCACCAGCCTGGGTGGCGTGAGCTACGGCGAAGCCATTGGTGCCTACATCACCTGCGCGGTGCTGGTGACGATTTGCGGGCTGACCGGCAGCTTCGAACGACTGATGAAAAAGATTCCGGCATCCCTGGCCGCCGCCCTGCTGGCGGGGATCCTGTTCAAGATCGGCAGCGAGATTTTCGTCGCGGCGCAACACCGCACCGCCCTGGTACTGGGGATGTTTGTCAGCTATCTGGTGGTCAAGCGCCTGTCGCCGCGCTACGCGGTGTTGGCAGCATTGCTGATCGGCACGGCATTGTCAGGCTTCATGGGGCTGCTGGACTTCAGCGGTTTCCACCTGGAAGTGGCCACGCCGGTCTGGACCACGCCGCACTTCTCCCTCGCCGCGACCATCAGCATCGGCATCCCGCTGTTTGTCGTCGCCATGACCTCACAAAACATGCCCGGCATCGCCGTATTGCGCGCCGATGGTTACACGGTGCCCGCCTCGCCGCTGATTACCACCACCGGCATCGCCAGTTTGCTGCTGGCACCGTTCGGTTCCCACGGGATCAACCTGGCGGCGATCAGCGCAGCGATCTGCACCGGGCCGCACGCCCATGAGGATCGCAACAAGCGCTACACCGCAGCGGTCTGGTGCGGGATTTTCTACGGGATCGCTGGTGTGTTCGGCGCGACGCTCGCGGCATTGTTTGCCGCGCTGCCCAAGGAACTGGTGCTGTCGATTGCGGCGCTGGCGCTGTTCGGCTCGATCATCAACGGCTTGAGCATTGCCATGAGCGAAGTGAAGGAACGTGAAGCGGCGCTGATCACCTTCATGGTCACGGCATCGGGGCTGACGCTGTTTTCCATCGGTTCGGCGTTCTGGGGGATTGTCGCGGGGGTGGTGACGTTGGTGATTCTGAATTGGAGAAAGCAGCCATAAGCTGCAAGCTGCAAGCTGCAAGCTGCAAGCGCATTTAACTTGCCGCTTGCAGCTTGAGGCTTACAACTGCCTTTAAGCCTGATTGATCGGCTTTTCCGGGTACCAGACGTCCAGCAGCGGGCTGACTTCAACGCTGGTCAACTCGGTGCGGCCTTTGAGCCAGGCTTCAACGGCAGCGCGCTGTTCAGCGCTGACCGAGCCACGCTTCTGCAGGCAAACCAGACCGTAGTCGTCGCCGCCAACATAGCCCAGACCGTTGGCTTCCATGGCTTCTTTGAGGAACGCGTCGAGGAAAGCATCAATGGCTTCATCAGCCAAATCTTCTTTGAAATCCAGGTTCAGCTCGAAACCCAGCTCTTGAAATTCATCGACGCACAGTTTTTTGCGCAGACGCTGGGAACGGTTAGTCGCCATTGGAACAATCCTCTTAAGTAATAACGGGCGGCACTTTAGCAGTTTAAGCCGCCGATTGCCTGACTCTCTGGGCCACCACGCCTACCGTCGGTAAAAAAATAGCCGATCAGACAGCCCTCGAACGGCACAAGCCGTGACACCTTGGGGCATAATGCCGACACTTTCATGACCATTGAGGGAATTTATCTCCATGCCCTCTTTATATTTTCCCTCGGCTGTAGGGTTTTATTTCAGATGATCAAATCTTTGCGTCCATTGCTGCTGGCCAGTTTTCTTCTTCCCCTGGCCTTCTCCGTTTCCGCCGCTCCAGTCAATACCGCGTTGTCGCCCAACGTTGAAAAAGCCTTGAAAGCCAGCAAGTTGCAGGACGACGCCCTGTCGCTGGTGATGATCCCGCTCACCGGCCCCGGCACCCCGACGGTGTTCAACGCCGACGTGTCGGTCAACCCGGCGTCGACCATGAAACTGGTCACCACCTACGCGGCGCTGGAAATGCTCGGCCCGAACCACCAGTGGAAAACCGAGTTCTACACCGACGGCACCTTGAGTGGCGGCATTCTCAACGGCAACCTCTACCTCAAGGGTGGCGGCGATCCGAAGCTGAACATGGAAAAACTCTGGCTGCTGATGCGCGACCTGCGCGCCAATGGCGTGACCCAGGTCACCGGCGACCTGGTGCTGGATAAAACCTTCTTCGTGCAACCGCAACTGCCGGAGTTCAATGACGACGGCAACGACGAGAACAAGCCGTTCCTGGTCAAGCCCGACTCGCTGCTGGTCAACCTCAAGGCGCTGCGCTTCGTCGCGCGCAATGACTCGGGCAAGGTGCTGGTCTCGGTGGAGCCGCCGATTGCGAGCATCCGCATCGACAACCAGGTCAAGGCCCTCAATTCCAAGCAATGCACCGGTGGCGTGCGCTACAACCCGGTTGCACAGGCTGACGGCAGCGTGACCGTGACGGTCGGCGGTCAGCTGGGTGAAGGCTGCAGCTCGCAGACTTACCTGTCGCTGCTCGACCACGCGACCTACACCGCCGGCGCCGTCCGTGCGATCTGGAAGGAACTGGGTGGCAGCATTCAGGGCAAGGATGTGCTGGCGCCAACACCGAAAGACGCCAAGGTCCTGGCCCGGGCGTTCTCGCCGGACCTGGCGGAAATCATCCGCGACATCAACAAGTACAGTAACAACACCATGGCCCAGCAGTTGTTCCTGAGTCTCGGCCAACGCTTCCGTACCGATGCCGATGGTGACGACGCCAAGGCTGCCCAGCGTGTCGTGCGTCAGTGGCTGGCGAAAAAGGGCATCACCGCGCCGCACCTGGTGATGGAGAACGGCTCTGGCCTGTCCCGTGCCGAGCGCGTCAGCGCCCGTGAAATGGCCTCGATGCTCGAAGCTGCGTGGCACAGCCCGTATTCCGCCGAGTACATCAGTTCGATGCCGATTGCCGGCACCGACGGCACTATGCGCAAACGCCTGAAGACCACTGCCATGCGCGGTGAAGCCCACGTCAAGACCGGCACCCTGAACACCGTGCGGGCGATTGCCGGTTTCAGTCGCGACGTCAACGGCAACACCTGGGCGGTGGTGGCGATCCTCAACGACAAGGCCCCATTCGGCGCCTCGTCGGTGCTCGATCAGGTGCTGCTGGACCTGTACCGCCAACCGAAACTGCCGCAGACGGCTTCGGTGTTGTAACCCGGACCCTGAGAACTACAGAGATCAACTGTGGGAGCGAGCTTGCTCGCGAAAACGGAATGTCAGTTACATCAATGTTGACTGTACTGACGCTTTCGCGAGCAAGCCCGCTCCCACATTAATCGCGTACAACCCGGGTTAATTCATCTCCTCCTCAACCCGATCCCTTCCCGCCTGCTTCGCCGCATAGACCCCCGAATCCGCGCGCAACAGCAAGGCATCGGCGCCCTCCCCGACCCGCCAACTGGCAATCCCGAAACTGGCGGTGACCGTACCGACGCCTTCAATGGGTGAACAGCGCAGGCCTTGCCACAATTGCTGGGCCAACACATAGGCATGCTCGCCGCTGATATCCGGGCACAGCACCATGAACTCCTCTCCGCCCAAGCGGCAGAACACATCGGTGCGACGCAGCCGGTGGCCGATCCGCTGGCAGACGGCCTGCAACACCCGATCACCGATGGCATGGCCATGCAGGTCATTGATGCGCTTGAAATGGTCGATATCGAGCATGATCACCGACAGATCCCCACCGCCGCGCTCCACCCGGGCCATTTCGATGGTCAGGCGTTCCTGGAAATAACGGCGGTTGTGGATACCGGTCAGGGAATCGGTGACAGACAGCGCGCGCAATTCCTCCTCCACCCGCTTCATATCAGAAATGTCCGAGATGTAGCCGTGCCAGAGCACACCGCCACCAGGCAGTTCCTCCGGCGTGGCCTCGCCACGTACCCAACGCAGACCCCGTTGCGGCAATTGCACGCGGTATTCCTCGCGCCACGGGCTGAGGGTGTCGGCCGAGGCGCGGATCGAGGCACGGACACGGGTGGTGTCCTGGGGGTGAATCCGGGTGAAGATCGCTTCGGCATTGTGCAGCAGCACATCAGGTTCCAGCTCGTAGATCTCGCGAATGCCGTCGCTGGCATAGATCACGCTGAAACGCCCGTCGAACTCCATCTTGAACTGGTAAATGCCACCAGGCACATGGGCGCTGAGTTTCTTCAACAACAGGTCCCGCGCCGCGAGTGCCTCGTGGACCCGTTTGCGTTCGGTGATGTCGATGCACACCGCCAGGTGCCCTACCCACAAGCCTTGCTCGTCAAGCACGGGCGTGGCGAGCATGTTGACCATCAAATGGCTGCCATCGCCACGCACCAGCGTCCACTCCCGCGCCTCGTGGTCGCCCTCCGAGTCGCCTTCGACCAGCATCGCCTGGCAGGTCGGCACCGGTTTGCCATAGCGTGCGCTCAACTCTGCCGAGCGAGCGACCAGCTCCCGGGGCAGGTGCAGGCTCTCCAGGGTCATGTGCCCCACCACCTCGGCGCTGGAATAGCCAAGCATCTGCTCGGCACCGGCGTTGAAGGTGCTGATGACGCCGCGCAGGTCGGTGGCGATGATCGCGACCTGGGTGGCGGCATTCAGCACGCCACGCAACTGGCCATGGGTACCCCGCAGTTCCTGCTCTCGATCGCGCAGCTCCTGGGTGCGTTGCTCCACCAGTTTCAACGCCCGCTGCCGCTGACTGACCAACACATACAGCAAGGCACTGAGCATCACGCTGAGCAACCCACCCAACACCACCACACTGGTCACGGAGGAATGGTTGGCCTTCACGAACGCGTCGCTGGGCTGGATATCGACTTGATAGTCATGATCGGCCATGCGCAACAGGCGCGTGGCGGACAGCTCGCTGATGGCCGGTGGGTTGGGTGACTCGAACAGCACCTCGTGCTGGTCTTCGATCGACAAATCGAGGATGCGCACCGAGAGATAGTCATGGCCGGCGTCCGGCAGTCCGTCCGCCAGCAACTGGCGCATGCTGATCACGGCCATGACATAACCGTAGGGCTTCGCGGCTTTGTGGTCCTGACCGTTGCGCTGCGTGACCGGTGCGACCAGCAGCACGCCGCGCGCATAAGCCGGCTCGATACTCACCAGATGCATCGGTTGCGACACCGCCATGCCGCCATGCTGATCGGCCCGATCAAGCGTGGCACGTCGCAGTGGCTGGGCCAGCAAGTCGTAACCGAGGGGAGCGCCGAGTTTGCTTTGCGTCTGGCTATACAGAACCGCCACGTACTCATCTCGTTCGCCGGCCAGTTGCAATTGGCCGTCGGCGTTGAGTTCTCTCAGGGTGAAGCTGCTCAAGCCTTCGTCACGCACCCGACGCTCGAACGCCGCCCGCTCGTCACGAGTGACCCGCTGGGCATAGGAATACGCCTGGGTTCGCAGCAATAAAGGTTGGGTGTAGCCGTCGAACTCCGCTCGGGACACCGAATCGGAATTGGCGAAAAAGCGGCGCAGGCCGTCGAGGCGCTGCTCCTGATCTTCGAAACGCTCTTCGATACGGCTGTAACGTTCACTGGCCAGCAGTTGGAAACGTTGCCGTAATTGATGGTGAAACAGATTCAGCGTCGACCACGCCAGCAACCCGGTGAGCACCCCGCCGACCAGCAATACCAGCAACGCGACCAACCAGGCCGACGCATCTTCGCTGATAAAACCCAGGATCTTGGGGCGCACGGCGTGCAACGACATAGAACGCAACTCAAAACGCCAGGTGCGGGAAAGCCCTTTGGCCTTGAGGTGTGTTATAGCTATTAGCCACTAATTTGACCAGCACTGATGGGATCCAAGAGCCTTTGAAAATCAAGGCTCTGTGGATCCAGTCACATCAGGTGTCAACGAGCCATGATTCTCCAGGCGCGATGGATCTTGGCGTTGCGGGAAAAATCCGGATCGATGGTCTGGGCAGTGATCTCCTCGACGGCATAACGCTCGCCGAGATTGGCTTCCAGTTCGAACTTGCGGAAGTTGTTGGAGAAGTACAACACGCCGCCAGGCGCCAAGCGCGCCATGGCCAGGTCGATCAGTTGCACCTGGTCACGCTGCACGTCGAAGACACCTTCCATGCGCTTGGAGTTGGAGAACGTCGGCGGGTCGATGAAGATCAGGTCGTACTCGTCACGACTGGCTTCGAGCCACGCCATCACATCACCCTGCTCCAGGCGGTTCTTGTCGGAAAAACCGTTCAGCGACAGGTTGCGACGCGCCCAGTCCAGATAGGTTTTCGACAGGTCGACGCTGGTGGTGCTGCGCGCGCCGCCCTTGGCCGCATGCACACTGGCCGTCGCGGTGTAGCAGTACAGATTGAGGAAGCGTTTGCCGGCCGCCTCTTTCTGGATACGCATGCGCATCGGCCGGTGGTCGAGGAACAGACCGGTATCAAGGTAATCGGTGAGATTCACCAGCAGTTTGATCCCGCCTTCGTTGACCTCGACGAACTTGCCCTGTGCCGCCTGGCGCTCGTACTGCTTGGTGCCGCTCTGACGCTCGCGACGCTTGACCACCACGCGGCTCTTGTCGATGTTCAACGCCTGCGGGATGGCTGCCAGGGCATCGAACATGCGGGCCGAGGCCTTTTCCGGATCGATGGATTTCGGCGCGGCGTATTCCTGGACGTGGACCCAATCGTGATACAGGTCGATAGCCATGGAATATTCCGGCATGTCGGCATCGTACACGCGGTAGCAGTCGATGCCTTCGCGCTTGACCCACTTGCCCTGGGCCTTGAGGTTCTTTTGCAGGCGGTTGGCGAACATCTGCCCGCCTTCGCTCAGGCGCGGCTGCTCGATCACCGGAGCCGGTGCCGGCGTCGGTTTGATCGGGTTGCCGTTTTTGTTGAACTTGCGTTCTTGCGGTTCGTTCGGCGCCTGATCATAGGCGGCTTGCTCGCGCTCGACCTGGCGCTGTTCCGGAGTACGACGCTCGCCGGTGACGAACTGATCCGGCAGCACCTTGATCAGCAGCAGCTTGCACGGCAAGGCGCCGTTCCAGAACGAATACTGTTTGTGGCTGCGGATACCCATGCGCTTGCCCAGGTCCGGCGCGCCGGTGAACACCGCCGCTTCCCAGTTCAGGCAGGCCTGACGCAGGCGCTCGCCGAGGTTCTGGTAGAGGTAGAGCAGGCTCGCCTCATCGCCCAGACGCTCGCCGTACGGAGGGTTGCAGATCACCAGGCCTTTCTGGTTCTGGTCCGGGCGCGGCTCGAAAGTCGCGACTTCGCCCTGGTAGATCTTGATCCACTCGCTCAGGCCGGCACGCTCGACGTTGTTGCGGCCCGGTTGAATCAGCCGTGGATCGGCTTCGTAGCCGCGGATCCACAATGGTGTCTTGGCCAGGCCGGCCGCTGCGCGCTCGGAAGCTTCTTCGTGCAGTTTTTTCCACAGCGCCGGGACGTGACCGAGCCAGGCGGTGAAGCCCCACTGCTCGCGACGCAGGTTCGGCGCGATGTCGGCGGCGATCATCGCCGCTTCCACCAGGAAGGTGCCGACACCGCACATCGGGTCAGCCAGTGCGCCGCCTTCGGCCGCGATACGTGGCCAACCGGAACGGATCAGGATGGCGGCCGCGAGGTTTTCCTTCAGCGGTGCCGCACCTTGCTGCAGGCGATAGCCGCGCTGGTGCAGGCTGTGGCCCGACAGGTCGAGGGACAGAATGGCTTCGCCGCGGTCCAGGCGCAGGTGAATACGCAGGTCCGGGTTGAGCTTGTCGATGGACGGACGATCGCCTTGCGGGGTGCGCAGTTTGTCGACGATGGCGTCCTTGACCTTCAGCGCGCCGAAGTGGGTGTTGTCGATACCCGAGCCATGGCCGCTGAATTCGACGGCAAGGGTGCCGTCATTGAGCATGTGGTCTTGCCACTCGATGTCCAACACGCCGTGGTACAAATCTTCGGCGTCCTTCATCGGGAAACGCTTGAGCACCAGCAGCACTCGGTTGGCCAGGCGCGACCACAGGCACAGGCGATAAGCGGTTTCCATGGTGGCCATGCCGCGTACGGCAGAGGTGTGCTCGCGCGCTTCCTCAAGGCCAAGCCCGACGGCTTCCTCGATGAGCAGGCCTTCAAGGCCTTTTGGGCAAGTGAGGAAGAGTTCGAAATGATCGGACATGGGAATTCCAGAACCTTTAGCTGAGTGACCGGGCAACGCATTGCCGGTCCGGTTTTCAATCAGGCGCTTTTCTCGAAGAGCGCCCGCGTGGCACGAAGGTGTGCCGTTCCACCCCTGCTGCCCGGGTTAAATGAGCTTAGATGCAAGGACAGATAAAAAAGTTGATGCAACAAAATGTCATAAGTCGACCCTTCGTCGAATAGTGCCTCCCGGCAACGGGAGCCATTCTCAGTAAAGGATTAAGCCCATCATCAAGCGCAGGGCCGATCATACCGGGGTTTGGCCAATAAATACGCTACCACCGCTCTGTTACTTATGGCGTTAGCACATGAACGGTTACGTCCTTATGACAAAACGATCATTCCCTCGATGTGACGCATTGGTTAGAACTCAATACAGGTTGGCGCCGCAATGACGCCAACACCTTGGCTCGTCACGCCGGCAACGAGCCACCAACGGCAGAGTTTTTCTGCCAGACCTCAATAGAGGTCGACGCGATAAATACAGTCAACAAGTGAGGGCAACACCCTATGAGAAGACTTAAGCGTGATCCGTTGGAAAGAGCATTTTTGCGCGGATATCAATATGGCGTTGGTGGTAAATCCCGTGAGCTTTGCCCATTTACTCTACCGTCGGTACGTCAAGCCTGGATCAACGGCTGGCGAGAAGGACGCGGCGACAACTGGGACGGTATGACCGGCACTGCGGGAATCCACAGACTCAACGAACTTCACGCCGTCGGCTAATTACAGGGCACAACACTCCGACACGACAATTTGATTTTGTACTGAATTAACCACGCACGTCCCATCCGGACGGCGGGCTCCGGCCCAGGGGCTCCTTTATGGAGCCCTTTTTTATGTCTGCCAGAAACACCGCGACAAACCTTTGTGGCGAGGGGGCTTGCCCCCGTTGGGCAGCGAAGCTGCCCTAAAACCGAACAATGCGGTGTATCAATAGCATTGCGATCATAGGGCTCACGACTGCTTCGCAGCCGGACGGGGGCAAGCCCCCTCGCCACAAAAGCTCGTTAGCGTAGCGCTGCGATTGCGTCGACCGACTCACGAATCAGCGCCGGGCCTTTGTAGATGAAGCCCGAGTAGATCTGCACCAGGCTCGCGCCTGCAGCGATTTTCTCCGCCGCGTGCTTGCCTTCGGTAATGCCGCCCGCCGCAATGATCGGTAAACGCCCGCCCAGCTCCGACGCCAGCACTTGCACCGTGTGGGTACTCTTGTCACGAACCGGTGCGCCGGACAGACCGCCGGCTTCTTCGCCATGCTCCATGCCTTCGACGCCTACGCGGCTCAGGGTGGTGTTAGTCGCAATGACCGCATCCATCCCGGTTTCGATCAGCGCTTGCGCAACTTGTGCGGTTTCTTCGTCGCTCATGTCCGGCGCGATCTTGATCGCCAGCGGTACATGTTTGCCATGACGCAATGCCAGTTCCGCGCGGCGCTCGGCCAGATCGGCCAGCAACTGCTTGAGCGAGTCACCGAATTGCAGGCTGCGCAGGCCCGGCGTGTTCGGCGAACTGACGTTGACCGTCACATAGCTGGCGTGGGCGTAGACCTTGTCCAGGCAGATCAGGTAGTCGTCCACGGCACGCTCGACCGGCGTATCGAAGTTCTTGCCGATGTTGATGCCCAGCACGCCCTTGTACTTGGCCGCCGCCACGCGGGCCAGCAGGTGATCGACGCCGAGGTTGTTGAAGCCCATGCGGTTGATGATCGCCTCGGCTTCCGGCAAACGGAACAGGCGCGGCTTCGGGTTGCCCGGCTGCGGACGCGGCGTGATGGTGCCGATTTCGACAAAACCGAAACCCAGTTGGGCGAAACCATCGATGGCCGCGCCGTTCTTGTCCAGGCCGGCGGCCAGCCCCACCGGATTCGGGAAGTCCAGGCCCATGACATTCACCGGCACCTTCGCCGGGGCCTTGCACAGCAAGCCGTTGAGTCCAAGACGCCCGCCCGCGCCGATCAGGTCCAGGGACAGATCGTGGGAGGTTTCCGGGGAGAGTTTGAACAACAGCTGACGGGCCAGGGTGTACATGGGCGGATTTGACTCGATTGGCGGCGAATTGAGGTGGCGATTATAGCCGTGCAACGGGGCGGCAAGCGAGGCGCGTGATCAAATCAACGGACGATGGCATATGCCTTGCACCACTCTGGGCACCAGCACCCATGCCAACGACCGAATGTGTGCAAAGACAATGGCGTCGTCCCCGGCCTGCTCATGCAAGAACTCGGGACGACGTTTTTTTTGCAAGGTGAACACGCGATGAACGAACCGTCAGCCGGCCCTCTGGCCTGGGTCAATGGCAGCGATGCCCCGGAAAAAACCGAAATCAATCTCGGCTTCATGGCCCTGAGCGACTGCGCCTCGGTGGTTGTCGCCGCCACCCAGGGCTTTGCCCAGCCCCACGGCTTGACCCTGAACCTCAAGCGGCAGTCGTCCTGGGCCAACCTGCGGGACAAACTGGTCAGCGGCGAACTCGATGCCGCCCACAGCCTCTACGGTCTGATTTATGCCGTTCACCTGGGCATCGGTGGCGTGGCCGCGACCGACATGGCCGTGTTGATGGGCCTGAATCAGAACGGCCAGAGCATCAATCTGTCCCACGGTTTGCAAGCGCTTGGAGTGACCAGTCCTGAAGCACTGGATAGGCACGTGCACCAAACTCGCTCAAAACTCACCTTCGCCCAGACGTTTCCCACCGGCACCCATGCCATGTGGTTGTATTACTGGCTCGCCAGCCAGGGCATTCACCCGCTGCTGGATGTCGACAGCGTGGTGGTGCCGCCACCGCAGATGGTCGCGCACCTGCGGGCCGGGCGTATCGACGGCTTCTGCGTCGGCGAACCCTGGTCCGCCAGCGCCGTGCAACAGGACCTCGGTTTCACCCTGGCCACGACCCAGACCCTCTGGCCCGATCATCCGGAGAAGGTCCTCGGCTGCACCCGTGCATTCGTCGAGCAATACCCCAATACCGCGCGGGTGTTGGTGATGGCGGTTCTGGAAGCCAGCCGCTTCATCGAACAAAGCACCGAGAATCGCCGCAGTACCGCACAATTGCTCAGTGCCGCGCAGTACCTTGACGCACCACTGGACTGCATCGAACCACGCCTGCTGGGCGAATACGCCGACGGCCTTGGCCAGCGCTGGCAAGACCCGCACGCGCTGCGCTTTCACGGCGATGGCGAGGTCAACCTGCCGTACCTGTCCGACGGCATGTGGTTCATGACCCAGTTCCGCCGCTGGGGCTTGTTGCGCGATGATCCGGACTATCTCGCGGTTGCCCGGCAGGTCCAGCAACTGGACCTCTACCGTGAAGCCGCCCGTGCCGTCGGCGTCGCTTCGTCAGCCGAGCAAATGCGTAGCAGTCAATTGATCGACGGCAAGATCTGGGACGGTTCGGACCCGGCCGGTTATGCCCGCAGTTTCAAACTGCACGCCATGAGCGACAGCTCGCACCGATCCGCCAGCCGCTGACAGGAGACCACGAACATGCTGCGTATCCTGCTGATCAACGACACCGCCAAGAAAGTCGGACGCCTGAAGGCCGCCCTGACCGAGGCCGGATTCGAAGTGATCGATGAATCCGGTTTGACCATCGACCTGCCAGAACGCGTCGAAACGGTGCGTCCGGATGTGATTCTGATCGATACCGAGTCACCGGGCCGCGATGTCATGGAACAAGTGGTGCTGGTGACACGCGACCAGCCACGACCGATTGTGATGTTCACGGACGAACACGACCCCGATGTGATGCGCCAGGCGATCAAGTCCGGGGTCAGTGCCTACATCGTCGAAGGCATTCACGCACAACGCCTGCAGCCGATTCTCGACGTGGCAATGGCACGCTTCGAAAGCGACCAGGCCTTGCGTGCCCAGTTGCATGCCCGCGACCAGCAATTGGCCGAGCGCAAGCGCATCGAACTGGCCAAGGGAATGCTGATGAAAATGAAGGACTGCAACGAGGAAGAGGCCTACACGCTGATGCGCCGCCAGGCGATGAGCCGCCAGCAGAAGCTGATTCAAGTGGCGGAGCAGATTATTGCCATGAGCGAGTTGCTGGGTTGACCCCGCCACAAAAGCAGTGTTGGCACAGATCTCGCTAAGTAATCACTACAGGTAACCAACGGCGGTTGCCCCACCTACGACAAAGACGTCGCTCACCTCATTTGCCCTTGGCGGATCGGGTGGCGGCGTTTTTTCGTTTTGGCCCCACAGCACGGGGCCGGTGGTGCGGCCGTATCGGCGCCCCACCTGCAAGCTCATGACTCCTTTCGAGACTCTTCACAGCTGAGGTGCGCAATGAATTCAAGCTTCTGGAAATCCGGCCATACACCCACATTGTTCGCAGCGTTCCTCTATTTCGACCTGAGTTTCATGGTCTGGTACCTGCTCGGTCCTTTGGCGGTACAGATCGCCGCCGACCTGCACCTGACGACGCAGCAACGGGGGCTGGTGGTCGCCACGCCGATTCTGGCCGGGGCGGTGTTGCGCTTCGTGATGGGGATGCTGGCTGATCGCCTGTCACCCAAAACCGCCGGCCTGATCGGTCAGGTCATCGTGATCTGCGCGCTATTCGGCGCTTGGAAACTCGGGATCCACAGCTACGAGCAAGCCTTGGTGCTGGGGCTGTTCCTCGGTATGGCCGGCGCCTCCTTCGCCGTCGCCCTGCCCTTGGCCTCGCAGTGGTATCCACCACAGCACCAAGGCAAGGCCATGGGCATCGCCGGCGCGGGTAACTCAGGCACAGTGCTCGCGGCATTGATCGCCCCGGTGCTGGCGGCGGCGTTTGGCTGGAGCAACGTGTTCGGGTTTGCCCTGATTCCGTTGATCCTGACCCTGGTCGTCTTCGCCTGGCTGGCCCGCAATGCCCCCGAGCGGCCAAAGGCCAAATCCATCGCCGACTACTTCAAGGCCCTGGGTGATCGTGACAGCTGGTGGTTCATGTTCTTCTACAGCGTGACGTTCGGCGGCTTCATCGGCCTTGCCAGCGCCCTGCCCGGTTACTTTAACGACCAATACGGCTTGAGCCCGGTGACTGCCGGCTACTACACCGCTGCCTGCGTGTTCGGCGGCAGCCTGATGCGTCCCTTGGGTGGCGCGCTGGCTGACCGGTTCGGCGGCATTCGGACCCTGTTGGCGATGTACACCGTCGCGGCGATCTGCATTGCCGTGGTCGGCTTCAACCTGCCGAGTTCCTACGCCGCACTGGCGCTTTTCGTCTGCACCATGCTCGGTCTGGGTGCAGGCAATGGCGCGGTATTCCAGTTGGTGCCCCAGCGCTTTCGCCGGGAAATCGGCGTGATGACCGGCCTGATCGGCATGGCCGGCGGCATCGGCGGGTTTGCCCTTGCGGCCGGCATGGGCGCGATCAAGCAAAGCACCGGCAGCTATCAACTGGCGCTGTGGTTGTTCGCCAGCCTCGGCGTTCTGGCCTGGTTCGGTCTGCACGGCGTGAAACGTCGCTGGAGAACCACCTGGGGTTCGGCCGCCGTGACGGCTGCGCGGGTCTGACGCCACGATGAGCCTGCAACTGAGTTTCGCTGAAGCCAGCGCCATCGGTCCTCGCGAGGAAAACCAGGACGCCCTGCGCCTGGTCACGCCGGCTCCGGCGCTGGCCGCGAGCAAGGGTTACCTGTTCGCGATTGCCGACGGTGTCAGCCAATGCGTCGATGGCGGTCTGGCTGCCCGTTCGACGCTGCAGGCCCTGGCGCTGGATTACTACGCTACGCCGGAAACCTGGAGCGTCGCACAGGCACTCGATCGTCTGCTGCTGGCGCAAAACCGCTGGTTGCAGGCCAATGGCGGCGGGCAACCGCTGCTGACCACCCTCAGTGCGCTGGTCCTGCGTGGCCGGCGTTTTACCCTGGCCCATGTCGGCGATTGCCGGGTGTATCGCTGGCACGCCGACCAATTGCAGCGAATCAGCGAGGATCACGTCTGGGACCAGCCGGGCATGCAGCATGTGCTGAAACGGGCGCTGGGGCTCGATCAACACCTGGTGCTGGACTTTCTCGACGGTGAGTTGCGCGTCGATGAAAGCTTCGTCCTGCTCAGCGACGGCGTCTGGGCCGTCCTGGGCGATACTGCCATTGCCGCGATCCTGCGGGATCAACCGGACTTGCACAGCGCTGCGCAAACCCTGGTCAATGCCGCACACCTGGCGGGCAGTCAGGACAACGCCAGCGCTCTGCTGGTGCGGGTCGATGCCCTTGGCGAAGCGAGCATTGGCGATGCGTTGATGCACTTACAGCAATGGCCACTGCCGCCAGCCCTGAAACCGGGTCAGGCGTTCGAAGGCTGGCAGGTCGAGGGGATCGTCGCACAGAGCCAGCAATCACTGCTTTATCGCGTTCGCGACAGCCAGCAACAACCCTGGCTGCTGAAAACCCTGCCGGGGCGTTTGCACGACGATCACCAGGCCGGGCAAGCGTTACTGTCGGAAGAATGGTTTCTCAAACGCGTGGCCGGTCGACATTTTCCTGAAGTCCATGCCGCCAGTCAGCGTCAGCATTTGTACTACGTGATGCGTGAGTATTCGGGCGCTACCCTGGCCCAACGGCATGAACAAAGCGGCCCCTTGCCGCTGCCCCAGTGGCAAGACATCGCCGAACGCTTGCTGCGAGCGGTCGGCCTGCTGCATCGACGGCAGATCCTGCATCGCGATATCAAACCGGAAAACCTGTTGCTGGGGGACGATGGTGAGTTGCGCCTGCTGGATTTCGGCCTCGCCTACTGTCCCGGGCTTTCGCAAGACCTGCCCTGGGCGCTGCCGGGCACACCCAGTTACATCGCGCCCGAAGCCTTTCGCGGCGATGTACCGACGCCACGGCAGGATTTGTATGCCGTCGGTGTGACCCTGTATTTCCTGCTCACCGGGCACTATCCCTATGGCGAAATCGAAGCGTTCCAACGCCCGAGGTTTGGCCTCCCGGTCGACGCCAGCCGCTACCGGCCCGACCTGCCGGACTGGATCGCCCATAGCCTGGAGCGCGCCGTGGCAGCGGCCCCCGACCAGCGTTTCGAAACGGCGGAAGAATGGCTGCTGCTGATGGAACAGGGCGAACGCCGCAGCTTGAGCGTACGCCCCAAGCCCTTGCTGGAGCGCGAGCCGCTGAAAGTCTGGCGGACATTGGCGCTGGTGTCCTTGCTGCTGAACCTGGTGCTGCTGGTGGTTGCGCTCCATTAACGGGCAATGCGCCTTGAATCGGTGCATTCCCTTACGGCTCTGTCCTTGCGAACGGGGAAATAGCCAACAAACACGGGATTCGAGCGACTTGGCATAACCACTGCATTACCTCTTGCAACAGACATACAGCGCAGGCTTCAACGACGAAGGTTGCACTTCCCGAGAGAACGGGACCAGGACAAAGGCGTCCTCGCTAGGCAACTAGCGGGACGCCTTTTTTTGTTTGCGCAAAATTTGTCGAGCATGGCCTGAACCCTGATGAGGCAGGCCTGAGCTCCCCGGAGAACCTGATGAAAAAACTAAAACTGGTGATGATCGGCAACGGCATGGCCGGGGTCCGGACCCTGGAAGAGCTGCTCAAACTGAGCACTGAGCTGTACGACATCACGGTCTTCGGCGCCGAACCGCACACCAACTACAACCGCATCCTGTTGTCGCCGGTGTTGGCGGGCGAACAGACCTTCGAAGAGATCGTGCTCAACGACCTGGACTGGTACCTGGAAAACAACATCAAGCTGCTGCTCAACCGCAAGGTGGTGGAGATCGACCGGGTCAAGCGCCGGGTCATCGCCGAAGACGGCAGCGAAGCCGAATACGATCGCCTGCTGATCGCCACCGGCTCGACGCCCTTCATCCTGCCCATTCCCGGCAACACCCTTGAGGGCGTGATCGGCTACCGTGACATCGCCGACACCCAGGCCATGATCGACACCGCGAAAACCCACCGTCACGCCGTGGTGATCGGCGGCGGCCTGCTCGGTCTGGAGGCCGCCAATGGCCTGATGCTGCGGGGCATGCACGTGACCGTGGTGCATATCGGCGAGTGGTTGCTGGAACGGCAACTGGACAAGACCAGCGGCCAGCTACTGCAAAGCGCGCTGGAATCTCGCGGCCTGCACTTTCGCCTGTGCGAGCAGACACAGGCCTTGCACGACGCGGGCAACGGCCGGGTCGGATCGGTGCAATTCAAGAACGGCGACATCATCCCCGCCGACCTGGTCGTGATGGCCGCCGGCATTCGCCCCAATACCGAACTGGCGGAGAAATCCGGCATTCCGTGCAGCCGCGGGATTCTGGTCAACGACACACTGCAAACCTACGACCCACGGATCTATGCCATCGGTGAGTGTGCCAGTCACCGCGGCATCGCCTATGGATTGGTGGCGCCGCTGTTCGAACAGGCCAAAGTCTGCGCCAACCACCTCGCCCAACTGGGTTTTGCCACCTACAAGGGGTCGGTGACCTCGACCAAATTGAAGGTTACCGGCATCGACCTGTTCTCCGCCGGCGACTTCATGGGCGGTGAAGGCACCGAGACCATCACCCTCTCGGACCCGATTGGCGGGGTCTACAAGAAACTGGTGATCAAGGATGACGTGCTGGTCGGTGCCTGCCTGTACGGCGATACGGCAGATGGCGGCTGGTATTTCCGGCAGATCCGTGAGAATCACGCCATCGGCGAGATCCGCGATCATCTGATGTTTGGTGAAAATGCACTTGGCGATGTAGGACATCAGGGCCAGGACAAAGCCATGAGCATGGCCGACACCGCCGAAGTCTGCGGCTGCAACGGTGTGTGCAAGGGCACCATCGTCAAGGCCATTCAGGAACACGGGCTGTTCAGTGTCGACGACGTCAAGAAACACACCAAGGCTGCCAGCTCCTGCGGCTCCTGCGCCGGCCTCGTCGAACAGATCCTGATCAACACCGTGGGCGGCGCTGCGGACGTCAAACCGAAAAGCGAAAAGGCCATCTGCGGCTGCAGCGACCTCAACCACGGGCAAATCCGCCAGGCCATCCGCGAGCAGCACCTGCTGACAATCGCCGGCACCATGAGCTACCTCAACTGGCGCACACCCAACGGCTGCGCCACCTGCCGGCCGGCGCTCAACTACTACCTGATTTCCACCTGGCCTGGGGAAGCCAAGGACGATCCGCAATCGCGACTGATCAACGAACGCGCCCACGCCAACATTCAGAAAGACGGCACCTACTCTGTAGTCCCTCGGATGTGGGGCGGCGTGACCAACCCTTCAGAGCTGCGGCGCATTGCCGACGTCGCCGACAAGTACAACGTGCCGATGGTCAAGGTCACCGGTGGCCAGCGCATCGACTTGCTGGGCATCCGCAAGCAAGACCTGCCGGGGGTGTGGAAAGACCTGGACATGCCGTCCGGCCACGCCTACGGCAAATCCATCCGTACGGTGAAAACCTGCGTCGGCAGCGAGTTCTGCCGCTTTGGCACCCAGAACTCCACACAACTTGGCATTGAACTGGAACATGACCTGTTCAACATGTGGTCGCCGCACAAGGTGAAGCTGGCTGTCTCCGGTTGCCCGCGCAACTGCTCGGAAGCCGGTATCAAGGATGTGGGAATTATCGGTGTGGACTCCGGCTGGGAGATGTACATCGGTGGCAACGGCGGGATCAAGACCGAAGTCGCGGAGTTCTTCGTCAAGCTGAAGACCGCCGAAGAAGTGCGCGAATACAACGGTGCATTCCTGCAGCTCTATCGCGAAGAAGCCTTCTACCTCGAACGCACCGTGCACTACCTGCAACGGGTCGGCATGGAACATATCAAGAAAGCCGTGCTGGAAGATCCGGAGCGGCGCAAGGCGCTCAACGATCGCCTGCAGTTCTCGCTGTCGTTCGAACAGGACCCGTGGAAGGAACGCCTGGAACAGCCCCAGCTGAAAAAAGAATTCGACGTCATCCCCGTGAAAAACCTGGAGGTGCTGGCATGAACTGGCTGGATATCTGCGCACTGGAAGAGATCAATGCCCTGGGCTCGCGGATCATCGCCGGGCCAAAGGGAGACATCGCGATTTTTCGTACCAGCGACGACGAAGTGTTCGCCCTTGACGACCGCTGCCCGCACAAGGGCGGCCCGTTGTCCCAAGGCCTGGTCTATGGCAAGCGGGTGGCCTGCCCGTTGCACAACTGGCAAATCGACCTGGAAAGCGGCGAAGCCCTGGCCCCGGACATCGGCTGTGCCCATCACCATCTCGCCCGGGTGGAAAATGGCCGAGTGATGCTGGCCCTGCGGGATGCAGGCTGATGGACCGCCAGATCACTGCATCCACCTGCTGTTACTGCGGGGTCGGCTGTGGCGTGCTGATCGAACACGACGGCGAGCGCATCCTCGGCGTCAGCGGCGACCCGGCGCACCCGGCCAATTTCGGCAAACTGTGCAGCAAGGGTTCGACCCTGCACCTGACCGGCGACTTGACGGCGCGGGCGCTGTACCCCGAACTGCGTCTCGGTAAAGGCCTGGCCCGTCACCGAACCGATTGGGATACCGCCCTCGATCACGCTACCAGCGTGTTTGCCGCGACCATTGCCGAACATGGCCCGGACAGCGTCGCGTTCTACATTTCCGGGCAACTGTTGACCGAGGACTACTACGCCTTCAACAAGCTGGCACGTGCCCTGGTAGGCACCAACAACATCGACAGCAATTCGCGCCTGTGCATGTCCTCGGCGGTGGTCGGCTACAAGCGCAGCCTGGGTGCCGACGCCCCGCCCTGCAGCTACGAAGACCTGGAGCTGAGCGATTGCGTGATGATCGTCGGCAGCAACATGGCCTACGCTCACCCGGTGCTGTTTCGCCGGCTGGAAGCCGCCAAATCCCGCCGGCCGCAGATGAAGGTCATCGTCATTGACCCTCGTCGTACAGACACCTGCGATCTGGCTGACCTGCACCTGGCGATCTTGCCGGGCACCGATGTCGCCCTGTTCCATGGGATTTTGCATCTGCTGCTGTGGGAAGACTGGATCGATCGTGACTTCATCCGGGACCACACCGAAGGCCTGGCCGAGCTGAAAAACCTGGTGCGTGACTACACGCCGCAAATGGTTTCGCAGCTCTGCGGAATCAGCCTCGGGCAATTGCAGCAATGTGCCGAGTGGATCGGCACATCACCGAGCTTTCTGTCGCTGTGGTGCATGGGGCTTAACCAGTCCACCGCCGGCAGCGCGAAAAACAGTGCACTGATCAACCTGCACCTGGCCACCGGGCAGATCGGTCGTCCCGGCGCCGGACCTTTCTCCCTCACCGGTCAGCCAAATGCCATGGGCGGGCGGGAAACCGGCAGTTTGTCCAACCTGCTGCCCGGCCACCGTGACGCCGCCAATGCACAACACCGTGAGCAAGTCGCGTCCTACTGGGGCGTCGAGCAACTGCCGGAAAATCCCGGACTCACCGCAATCGAGCTGTTTGAGCAAGTGCGCAACGGCAAGATCAAGGCGCTATGGATCGCCTGTACCAACCCCGCGCAATCCATGCCGGACCAGACGGCCGTGCGCGCAGCCTTGCAAGCCTGCCCGTTCGTGGTGCTGCAGGAAGCCTTCAGCACCACTGAAACCGCGAAGTTCGCCGACCTTCTGCTGCCCGCTGCCAGTTGGGGTGAAAAGGAAGGTTGCGTGACCAACTCCGAGCGGCGCATTTCCCACGTACGCCAGGCAATCGTCGCACCGGGTGAGGCGCGGCCGGACTGGGCAATCACCGTAGATTTCGCACAACGTCTGGAAAAACACCTGCGTCCCGGCCAAACCAGCCTGTTTGAATTTGATAATCCCGCTCAGGTCTTTGACGAATACAAACAACTGACTCAAGGCCGCGACCTGGATCTGTCCGGCATCAGCCATGCACTGATCGATCGTCTCGGCCCGCAGCAATGGCCCTTCCCTGTGGGTGCCGTTGAAGGTACGGCACGGCTGTACGTCGACGGGATATTTGCCACTGCCAATGGGCGCGCAAAGTTCGTGGCCGATCCGTATCGCGCCGCCAAAGAGCAACGGGATGCTCGCTTCCCGCTGACCCTGATCACCGGCCGCCTGCGCGATCAATGGCACGGCATGAGCCGCACCGGCACAGCCGCGCAGCTATTCGGCCATGTCAACGAAGCGGAGTTGAGCCTGCACCCGGACGAACTGCGCCGCCATCGCCTGCAGCCTGGGGATCTGGTCAGCCTGAAAAGCCGACGCGGCGCCGTCGTCGTCGCGGTTGCCAGCGATGACAGCGTGCGCCCGGGCCAGGCCTTTTTGCCGATGCATTGGGGCGACCGTTTTCTCAAGGGCGGGGTGAACAGCCTCACCCTGCCCGCATTCGATCCTTTGTCAAAACAGCCCGAACTTAAACACAGCGGCGTTCGCCTGGATCCGGTGGATTTGCCCTGGAAACTGTTCGCACTGATCGAGGGCGATGTTCAACGGCATTTTGAGACGCTACGACCGCTCTGTGAGGCGTTTTCCTACGTCAGCCTCAGCCTTGTTGGTCGCGAGCGCCCTGCCCTGCTTGTACGGGCGGCCAATACTTCAGCACCTTCGGCAGAGCTGCTAAGCGAAATCGATAAAAACCTGGCGCTCGATGACGGCCCGGTGCTGGCTTACGACGACCCTCGACGGGCCATCGGCAAGCGCGTGCGGATCGAAAATGGCCGGATCACTGCCATTCGATTGGCCGGTGAAACCCTTGCCCAGCACTGGTTGCAGGGGCTGTGGCTCGAAGGTCGCGCGGACCAGCAACTGCGGCGCTGGTTGCTTGCGCCGCTGAGCGCACCACCGGGCAATCTCGACGCGCCCGTCAACGCGAACAAGATCCTGTGCAATTGCAAGAACGTCGGCCAGAACGCGATCTGCGCTGGCATCAGCCGCGGCTTGGACTTGCAGGGACTCAAGCAAGAACTGGGTTGCGGCACGCAATGCGGGTCCTGCGTTCCGGAAATCAAACGCCTGCTGGCTGCCACGGCGCAGCCAATCACCGTCTTCTCGTGAGGAAAACACTATGAGTGCAAAAGTCTGGCTGGTAGGTGCGGGCCCGGGTGATCCGGAGTTGCTCACGTTGAAAGCGGTACGCGCCTTGCGCGAGGCTGATGTGGTGCTGATCGATGACCTGGTCAATGTCGCGGTACTCGAGCATTGCCCCGGGGCACGGATCATCCCGGTGGGCAAGCGCGGTGGCTGCCGCTCCACCCCGCAAGCGTTCATCCATCGCCTGATGCTTCGTTATGCCCGGCAGGGTAAATGCGTGGCCCGGCTCAAGGGCGGAGATCCGTGCATTTTCGGTCGAGGTGGTGAAGAAGCGCAGTGGTTGCGTGAGCGTGGGGTCGAAGCCGAGTTGGTCAACGGCATCACTGCCGGGCTGGCGGGGGCAACGCAATGCGATATTCCGCTGACTTTGCGCGGTGTCGCCCGTGGTGTCACGCTGGTCACCGCACACACCCAGGACGACAGCCAATTGAACTGGCAGGCACTGGCTCAAGGCGGAACGACATTGGTGATTTACATGGGAGTGGCCAAGCTCGGTGAAATCCGTGAGCAGCTAATGGCCGGTGGCATGGCGACGGATACGCCCGTGGCCATGATTGAAAATGCTTCCTTGCCCCATCAACGGGAATGTCGGAGCACTCTTACAGAAATGGATGAAGCGGCCTACAGATTCCAGCTGAAAAGCCCTGCCATACTGGTGATCGGCGCAGTGGCAGCCAGTGCAACTCAATCCCTGTGGGAGCATGATTTGCCTGTGATGGCGGCGGATCAGTCAGCGTAGTTTCAGCTGTTTCACCAAATCGCAGACAAAGAAAAGCCCGGCCTGAGCCGGGCTTTTCAGAGCTGCGAGCTAATTACTTAGCTTGAGCTTCAACCTGCGCTTCTACGCGACGGTTAACAGCGCGACCAGCTTCAGTTTTGTTGTCAGCAACTGGGCGGGATTCGCCGTAGCCAACGGACTGAACGCGGGACGACTCAACACCGTACTGGTTGGTCAGAACTTGCTTAACGGCGCTTGCACGACGCTCGGACAGTTTCTGGTTGTAAGCGTCAGGACCGACGGAGTCAGTGTGACCTTCAACAGTAGTGGTGGTGGATGGGTACTGCTTCATGAAGTCAGCCAGGTTCTTGATGTCGCCGTAGCTGTTTGGCTTGACTACCGACTTGTCGAAGTCGAACTTCACGTCCAGCTCTACACGAACGACTTCAGCAACAGCTGGGCAGCCATCAGCGTCAACAGTTACGTTGGCTGGGGTGTCAGGGCACTTGTCAACGTTGTCGCAAACGCCGTCGTTGTCGCTGTCGGAGCAAACTTCTGGAGCTGGAGCTGCAGCGACAGGCTTGTTGCCGCCACCGAAGTTAACACCCAGACCTACGGACGGGATGTAGTCCCAACGGCCGTTGTCCAGCTTGTAGTCAGCTTCTACGCCAGCACGAGCGTAGACGTTTTCCAGGAAGTAGTACTTCAGGCCAGCGCCAGCAGTCAGGAAAGTCGACTGGTCACGACCGGTGTGGCCGTCAGCGGCTACGTTGGTCATGCTGCCGTGCTTAACACCACCTTGAACGTAAGGACGCAGAGCGTCGCCAGCGTTGTTGAAGTGGTACTGAGCGTTCAGACCGAACTGGTCGCCTTCGATTTTCTGATTACCAGTACCGTTGTTCGAACGGGTGTGGTCGTCATTGTTGTAGGTCAAGTTCAACGATACGTCGTCGGTCAAGAAGTAACCGATGGAGGCGCCAGGAGTGTAGCCGTCTTCAACGTTGTTAACGCTGTCGTTGTACTTCTTCCCGTAGTTGAGCTCGCCTTCAACTGCGCCTTGGCCTTGTGCCAATGCGCCGAACGAAGTAGCGGCAATAAGAGTACCAATGGCCAAGCCCAAGGTGTTTTTCAGTTTCATCCGTTAAATCCCCATCTGGTGATTGTGAAGCAGTCCCGCAAACCGGGGGACAACTCGGCGGCAAGTCTAACAGAACTTGCCTACACGTAAGAGATATTTGCGCTGAACTAAGTTTCAGCAATGCCTGCAAATTTCTCACGCAATTTATCTAGAGCGCGTTTGTACCGCATTTTTGTTGCACTCAAACCCATATGCATGATGTCTGCGATCTCCTGAAACTCCAGCTCTGCGACAAATCGTAGCACCAGAATTTCCCGGTCAATCGGGTTCACATACACCAACCAGCGATCAAGTCCACCCTTTTCCTCAGGTTTCGGCGTCTTTTCTTCGGACGCTTCCTCGAGGGGGTCAAGACTCAATGCGTCCATCAAGCGACGCTTTCGCCTTTCCTTCCGATACTGTGTGATGCACTCGTTGTACGTGATGCTATATAGCCATGTCTTGAACTTCGATTTACCTTCGAAGTTCTTCAGGCCATACAGCACCTTCAACATGACCTCCTGACAGACATCGTCTGCGTCGCGATCGTTCCCGAGATAGCGTGCGCACACGTTAAATAATGTTCGCTGGTAACGCCGCATCAGTTCTTCATAAGCGCGTGTTACGTGAAACAGCTCGGTATGCGAGCGCGCGACCAACTCCTCATCAGAGAGCTCGCGGGGGTCGTAGCGCATGGATAACGATTGGGCTTTATTCAAAACAAGTCGGGCCGACAGTCAGGTCAATGTCCGCCGCTGCCAGCGTGAGCAGGCATTTTGCGGCGGCATACATTAGCAGGGTTTGCCGGGTTAGCGGCTACTCACATGCTGCTCAAGGAGAATCCGATTGGAAAGAGAGACTAGCTCACCCTCATCGGTCAGCAATGTGGTTTTAACCGTGCCGATCTCTTCGATCTGGCCTTCGACCTCGCCAACCCGCACTTGTTGCCCAACCTGGTACAGCTCACGCACGTAGATTCCCGCAAGAATCTGGCCGGCAATTTCCCGGCTTCCCAACCCCATGGCCAGCGCTACCGCCAGACCAACGGTTATCAACACAATCACGATCACATGGTTGAGCAGGTCAGTCTTGACCTCCAACTGGCTGATCGCAACCGAAATACTAATGATGATCACCAAGCCCTGGGCAATCCGCCCAAGCCCTGAAGCATAGTCCAGACCCACGCCTTCTGCTGCTCCGCGCACCAGTCCGTTGGCCAGTTGCGCCAGCAGCACACCTACCAGCAACACCAGCGCCGCGCCGAATACCTTCGGCAAATACAGCGCAAGCATGTCCAGCGTAGCTGAAACTCGCTCAAGGCCAAGAGATTCTGCCGCAGAAACCAGAAAAATAAGCAGAACGAACCAATAGACGATCTTGCCGATCAGGGTCGAAATAGGAACTTGCAACCCTGCGCGGGACAGCAATTTGGTCAGGCCGGTGCCGCCCATCAAGCGGTCAAGGCCCAATTTGGCGAGCAACTTGGAGAGCAAGGTGTCCAGCAGCTTGGCCACGACAAAACCCAACAGCAGCACAACCAGTGCGCCGAAGAGGTTCGGAATGAAGTTCGCAACCTTGGTCCACAACGCAGTCATTGCAGTGACGAGGCTCTGAGTCCAGAGATCAAGTTCCATATTCAATCAGCCTTATCAGCAGTGCGAGCAGTAGGTTTACGAAGACGGGATACCGGCGCGACATGGGCCGATCCGTTGTTGAGGGCGATCATCAGTGCGGGCAACCAGCGCCCCAGCAGACTGAACAAATCACCGGCGCCGACCTGGCGGTTGGCGGTTTTCAGCACACGCCCCAGGCACGCATCGTCGTCCCGGGTGGACGGTGAGGCGTTGAGCATGTCGCGTAAAGACTGTTCAAACGGATCGTGCATACGCACCTCTCGTGATGTCTGTGGGAGACGCGGTCAGATTTGGTCGGGTCACATGGTTTCCCTCAGACCCAGCGCAAACGTCGGAACAACCACCACTGCCCCAGCGCCACCAAGACCATCATCAGGCAGGCGATCAGAAAGCCGTAAGGGCTGGCAGAGAATGGAATTCCACCGACGTTGATCCCCAAAAGCCCGGTCAGAAAACTCATCGGCAAAAAGATCCCGGTGATGATCCCGAAGCGATACATCGTGCGGTTCATGCGCACGCTCAAGCGACGGTCCTCAGCCTCCAGAACCAGCCCCACTCGCTCCCGGGTCAATTCCAGCTCTTCAAGATAACGAGTCAGGCTGTTGTTCAATTCGTTCCAGTAATCACCATCATCCTCGACGAACCAGGGCAACTTGATTCGCGTCAACTGCCCGAAAATGTCCCGCTGCGGAGCAAGAAAGCGCTTCAACGCAGCCGCCCGGCGACGAATCTGCAAAACCGATCCGTGCTCAGGAGTATACCGTTCGTCGGCATCCAGTTTTTCTTCTTCCTCATCGACCACTTCCGAGAGACAGCTGACCAGATCCTGCACCTTGTTGGTGAGGTACTGCGCCATGCAAAGGATGAGTTCGGAGGCGGTTTTCGGCCCCTTGCCCTCGGACAGTTGCACCAGCAGTTCATCGGTGGCACGCAACGGACGCAAACGCAGGGAAATGACACGCTGGGCAGAGCCGAAGATCCGCACCGACACCATGTCTTCCGGCTCGGCACCGGGGTTCAGATTGACCCCGCGCAAAAATAGCAGCAGTTCGCTGTCGGAAAGCTGTAAAAGTCGCGGACGGGTGTTTTCTTCGAGTAACAGGTCACAGCTGAATTCGCTAAGACCGCTGGATTTGCGCAACCAGGTCCGGGTTTGCGGATGACTGCGATCCCAGTGCAGCCACAGGCTTTCATGGGCCTGCAGCTGCAAGTCATCGAGTTCAGTCCGGGCAATCGAACGCGCGCCGCCTTTACCGTCCAGTACCAGGGCATGCACCAGCCCCCATTGCGCGTTTTCTTCCTCGAACATCCGCACTCCTTTGGTCGACCCGCGCTTTATTCAGGCATTTTCAGCGGGCTGGGCGAGATGATCACGCCGTTGTTGTCCGCATAGATGTAATGGCCCGGGTGGAAGGTCACGCCAGCGAAGGTCACGGCAACGTTGAGATCGCCGATACCGCGCTTGTCGGTTTTCATTGGGTGGCTGGCCAGTGCCTGAACCCCCAGGTCGGTTTGCGCGATGACGTCGACGTCACGGATGCAACCGTAGATCACCAGGCCTTCCCAGCCATTCTTGGCCGCTTTCTCGGCGAGCATGTCACCCAGCAGCGCACGGCGCAGAGAGCCCCCGCCATCGACCACCAGGACCTTGCCATCGCCCTTGAGCTCGACTTGCTCCTTGACCAGCGAGTTGTCCTCGAAGCATTTGATGGTCACGATTTCGCCACCGAAGGAATCACGGCCGCCGAAATTGCTGAACATCGGTTCCAGCACCTGCACCAGTTCCGGATAGGCATCGCACAGGTCAGGCGTGAGGTAATGGATCATCGAGAAACTCCTGTGAAGAGGAAGACAGCACGAACATCAGTGATGGCTCAGCCACGCAAAGTGACCAGAACAGCTCAATGCGTCATATCTTAGCCGCAAGCCGACCAGAGCGAAATGCCCTTGTTAGAGCGTCAGGCTCAGATTGCCGCGGCCAAATCCTGTTGCGCGCCCGGCAAAGGTGTCTGCTGATCGGCCAACCAGCGCGTCACCAAAGGCCAGACTTCAGCCTGGGCTGCCTTGCTGACGAGCATTTCCACGTGACCGAAATTGTCGCCGAAGCCCTGCTCGCGCCCCAGATTGATGAATTGCTTGTGCTCGGAACCGAACTGCTCGAACAGCTTGCGACACGCCCAGGCCGGGTCCTGATGATCACCCGCGGCACTGACCGCCAATACGGGCAACTTGACCTCGGCCAGGCCTGCCCACCAGTCCTTGTCGGCATCGCCGAAGCGCCCGAACAAGCCAAACCAGCGCATGCTTTCCAGGGCCAGGCCGATGGGCTCGTCCTCCGGACCGCGCTTGAGCCTTGAACCGGACAACTGGGCAAAACGCTTGAGAATGAAGCGACCACTCCACTCCACCGGCGGAATCTTCAATGGCCAGTAGGTGCGGCTGACTTGTGTACCGAAAAACGCCGCCGAGGCCACGACCGGCTCACCGATGTACTCGCCACCCAACGCTGCGGCCAACGTAGTACCGCCCAGCGAGTGACCGATCCAGTGCGGCACCTGCCCGCTCTGTTCGCGCACGAACGCGCCAATGGCCGGCAGATCATAGCGTGCGTAGTCGGCGACACGGTTCTTACGGTAGTCGTGGTTACGCTGGGACAGGCCGTGACCGCGCATTTCCGGAATCCAGACGTCGAACCCCAGGCGGGCCAGGTAAGCACCCAACCCCAGGCCCTTGGGAGAAAACCAGAACCGGCGATTGGAAAAGCTGCCGTGTAGCAGGATCACCGGCACACCACGGGAGGACGACCCATCGGCCATGCCAAGGCGTGTCACAGCCAGTTCGACGGTGAAGTCGGGGCTGTTACCGGGTTTCAAACGATAGACATCTTCGCTCAGATCACCGCGCCGTTCGGCGCTGATCAGGGCGACAGGAAATAGGTTGCTGCTGCTTTGCATAATCTCTTGCACAAAAAAGGGCGGCATCCAGATGGAGCCCGCCCTGCTTGAATCTTAAAGGCAGTGTTCACCGACCACGCTGCCAATCATTGTAGGAGCGAGCCTGCTCGCGATGGTCGCCAACGATGACGCGTTCATTCTGAAAAAAACGCGGTGTTCTGCAGTCCATCGCGAGCAGGCTCGCTCCTACAGGATCAAGCCTGCGCCTGACCTTCCGCCAGGAAGAACCAGGTTTCCAGTACGGAGTCCGGGTTCAACGAAACGCTTTCAATGCCCTGCTCCATCAGCCACTTGGCCAGGTCCGGGTGGTCCGAAGGCCCCTGACCACATATGCCGATGTACTTGCCAGCCTTGTTGCAGGCCTGAATCGCGTTGGCCAGCAGCTTCTTGACCGCCGGATTACGCTCGTCGAACAGGTGCGCGATGATCCCGGAGTCACGGTCCAGGCCCAGGGTCAGCTGGGTCAGGTCGTTGGAACCGATGGAGAAGCCGTCGAAGAACTCGAGGAATTCTTCAGCGAGGATCGCGTTGGACGGCAGTTCGCACATCATGATGATGCGCAGGCCATTCTCGCCGCGGGCCAGGCCATTTTCGGCCAACAGATCGATCACTTGGCTAGCTTCGCCCAATGTACGGACGAACGGCACCATGATTTCGACGTTGGTCAGGCCCATCTCGTTGCGCACGCGCTTGAGGGCGCGGCATTCGAGCTCGAAGCAGTCACGGAACGATTCGCTGATGTAACGCGAAGCACCGCGGAAGCCCAGCATCGGGTTTTCTTCTTCCGGCTCGTAGAGCTTGCCGCCGATCAGGTTGGCGTATTCGTTGGACTTGAAGTCCGACAGACGCACGATGACCTTTTTCGGGGTGAACGCAGCGGCCAGGGTGCTGATGCCTTCAACCAGCTTGTCGACATAGAAGCCGACCGGATCGTCGTAACCGGCGATGCGCTTGTCGACGCTGTCTTTGATGTCCTGCGGCAGACCGTCGTAGTTCAACAGCGCTTTCGGGTGAACACCGATCATGCGGTTGATGATAAATTCCAGACGGGCCAGGCCCACACCGGCGTTCGGCAGCTGCGCGAAGTCGAAGGCGCGGTCCGGGTTGCCGACGTTCATCATGATCTTGAACGGCAGATCCGGCATGGCGTCCACGGAGTTCTTCTTGATGTCGAAGCCCAGTTCGCCTTCGAAGATGAAACCGGTGTCGCCTTCAGCACAGGAAACGGTCACGCCCTGGCCGTCTTTCAACAGCTGGGTGGCGTTGCCACAACCTACTACCGCAGGAATACCCAGCTCACGGGCGATGATCGCCGCGTGGCACGTACGGCCGCCACGGTTGGTGACGATGGCGCTGGCGCGCTTCATGACCGGCTCCCAGTCCGGGTCGGTCATGTCGGAAACCAGTACGTCGCCTGGCTGGACCTTGTCCATCTCGGACACGTCCTTGATGATGCGGACCTTGCCGGCGCCGATGCGCTGGCCAATGGCACGGCCTTCCACCAGCACGGTGCCGGTTTCTTTCAACAGGTAACGTTCCATGACGTTGGCCTGGGTGCGGCTCTTCACGGTTTCCGGACGGGCCTGCACGATGTACAGCTTGCCGTCGTCACCGTCCTTGGCCCACTCGATGTCCATCGGGCACTTGTAGTGCTTCTCGATGATCATCGCCTGCTTGGCCAGTTCGCTGACTTCAGCGTCGGTCAGGCAGAAACGTGCGCGCTCAGCCTTGTCCACGTCGACGGTCTTGACCGAACGACCGGCCTTGGCCTCGTCGCCGTAGATCATCTTGATGGCCTTGCTGCCCAGGTTGCGACGCAGGATCGCCGGGCGACCGGCAGCCAGCGTGCCCTTGTGGACGTAGAACTCATCCGGGTTCACCGCGCCTTGTACGACGGTTTCACCCAGGCCGTAAGCGCCGGTGATGAACACCACGTCACGGAAGCCCGATTCGGTATCGAGGGTGAACATCACGCCGGCGGTGCCGGTTTCGGAACGGACCATGCGCTGCACGCCAGCGGACAGGGCTACCAGTTTGTGGTCGAAGCCCTGGTGCACGCGATAGGAAATGGCACGGTCGTTGAACAGCGAGGCGAACACCTCTTTGGCGGCGCGAATGACGTTTTCCACACCACGGATGTTCAGGAAGGTTTCCTGCTGGCCGGCGAAGGAAGCGTCGGGCAAGTCTTCAGCGGTAGCGGAAGAACGCACGGCCACGGCCACGTCAGGGTTGCCGGCGGACAGCGTGGCGAACGCGGTACGGATTTCGGCGTTCAATTTTTCAGGGAACTCGGCTTCCATGATCCATTGGCGGATCTGGGCACCGGTCTTGGCCAGGGCATTCACGTCATCGACGTCAAGGGCATCGAGCGCGTCGTGAATCTGCTGATTCAGGCCGCTCAGTTCCAGGAAATCACGATACGCCTGAGCGGTCGTGGCGAAGCCACCGGGCACCGATACACCGGCACCTGCCAGGTTGCTGATCATCTCGCCCAGGGATGCGTTCTTGCCCCCCACGTGCTCAACGTCGTCTTTGCCGAGCTTGTCGAGGGAAACTACGTACTCTACCAAGGTGATCTCTCCACTAACTGTGTTGGAAAAGCTCAGAAACCGGCTGCTTAAGTGAGCATTTACCGGCTATATGGCCTGGACCTGGAAAATAAGTGAGAATGCGGGCCAATGGCGGCCGGCAAATCGCGCCTATCATATCCAAGATTCGTTACTAGCTTAAGGCCCAAGGTGCAAATGAAACGATCTGCTTTCTTTATCTCCGATGGTACCGGCATTACCGCCGAAACCCTGGGTCAAAGCCTTCTGGCGCAGTTCGAAAACATTACCTTCAGCAAGGTCACGCGGCCGTACATCGACAACGTGGACAAAGCGCGGGCCATGGTACAACAAATCAACAAAGCCGCCGAAACCGACGGCTTCCGTCCGATAATCTTCGACACCATCGTCAATCAGGACATTCGTGAGATTCTCGCAACCTCGAATGGTTTCATGATCGACATTTTCTCGACGTTCCTGGCACCACTTGAACAGGAACTGACCGAGCATTCTTCCTACACCGTGGGCAAGTCCCACTCTATCGGCGCCAACACCAATTACATGGAGCGTATCGAGGCCGTTAACTTCGCCCTCGACAACGACGACGGCGCCCGCACGCACTATTACGACAAGGCCGACCTGATACTAGTGGGCGTGTCGCGATGTGGTAAGACGCCGACGTGCCTGTACATGGCGATGCAATTCGGTATCCGCGCAGCCAACTACCCGCTGACCGAAGACGACATGGAACGCCTGCAACTGCCATCCGCCCTGCGCGCTCACCAGCACAAGCTGTTCGGCCTGACCATCGACCCGGACCGCCTCACCGCGATCCGCAACGAGCGCAAGCCCAACAGCCGTTACTCGAGCTACGCCCAGTGCGAGTTCGAGGTTCGCGAGGTGGAAAACCTGTTCCGCCGCGAAAACATCCCGAACATCAACTCCACGCATTTTTCCGTGGAAGAAATCTCCGCGAAAATTCTCGTGGAGAAAGGTGTGGAGCGGCGGTTTAAATAGTTCTTTATTGTCTGTTCGGCCTCATCGCAAGCAAGCTCGCTCCCACAGTTGATTTGTGTCCACCGCAGATCCCCTGTAGGAGCGAGCCTGCTCGCGATCAAACGATAACGCGGTCTCCTAGATAACAAACAAATCCACAAACCGGTTCACCGGTGTCGCCTCAAGCTTCTGCTGATCCTTGCACAGTGAAAAAATCTCCTCACTGCGCTGCCCGGTGAATCTTGTCAGCAAGTTCGCCCTGAACTTGTCCTCCAGCAACGGAATGCCTTCCACCCGACGCCGACGATGGCCAATCGGGTACTCCACTACCACGTTCTCAGTGCTGGACCCATCCTTGAAAAATACCTGCACCGCGTTGGCAATGGAGCGCTTGTCGGGCTCCAGATACTCACGGGTGAAACGCGGTTCCTCAACAATCACCATTTTGTCGCGCAGCACATCGATGATCGGGTGTGTCTTGTGGAAATCATCTTCGTAATACTCGGCAACCAGATTGCCGAAGGCCAGCGGTACAGCAGTCATGTACTGGATGCAGTGATCGCGATCAGCGGCATTGGCCAGTGGGCCGACCTTGGAAATGATGCGAATCGCCGACTCGTGAGTGGTGATGACGATCCTGTCGATTTCATGCAGGCGATTGCGCACCTGCGGGTGCAGGATCACCGCCGCCTCACAGGCCGTTTGTGCATGGAACTCGGCCGGAAAGCTGATCTTGAACAACACGTTTTCCATCACATAACTACCGTACGGCCGCGAAAAACTGAAAGCACGTTTGTCTTCAGGCTTGAGTGCCAGATCATTGTTGGCATGGCTGAACAACACGTCGTAAAACCCCCACTGCCTGGCACTCAACACACCGGGAATGCCCATCTCGCCGCGCATCGCTATGTCCGCCAAACGCACGCCACGACTGGACGCATCCCCCGCCGCCCAGGATTTACGCGAACCCGCATTCGGTGCATGCCGATACGTGCGCAACGCTTGACCGTCAGCAAAAGCGTGGGACAACGCCGACAACAACTGCTCGCGATTGGCGCCCATCAGTTTGGCGGTGACTGCGGTTGAGGCGACCTTCACCAGGATGACGTGATCGAGGCCGACACGGTTGAACGAGTTTTCCAGCGCGATCACGCCCTGAATCTCATGGGCCATGATCATCGCTTCAAGCACTGTACGCACGGTCAGCGGTGCCACGCCATTAGCCAGGTGCTTTTGTGATAAATGGTCGGCTACCGCGAGAATACCGCCGAGGTTGTCCGACGGATGCCCCCACTCCGCCGCGAGCCAGGTGTCGTTGTAGTCGAGCCAGCGCACAATGCAGCCGATGTCCCACGCCGCCTTCACCGGATCGAGTCGGTAACTGGTCCCCGGCACACGGGCGCCGAACGGCACGACGGTGCCTTCCACCACTGGCCCCAAGTGCTTGGTGCACTCGGGAAAACGCAGGGCCAGCAGGCCGCAACCCAAGGTATCGATCAGGCAGTTGCGCGCGGTATCCAGCGCTTCTTTTGACTCGATCTTGTAGTTGAGGACGTAATCGGCAATATCCTGCAGGACCTTGTCGTAGTCGGGGCGGTTGTTCAGGTCGACGTTGGCGCTCATGTTCGATTCACTCTATGAAGTGGGTCGTTAATGGGACCTCGGTTCAGGGCATTCTCAGTCAATGACAAATTCTTATTCTTGAAATGCAGTCCACTGTGGGAGCGAGCTTGCTCGCGATGGCGGTGCATCAGCCAACACATGTATTGAATGAGTTGGCCCCATCGCGAGCAAGTTCACTCCCACAGGGTTTGGGTGATCTTAGAAAGAATCCCCCGGCACCCGCACAAACCCTTCCATCAACACCCGCGCACTGCGGCTCATGATCGCCTTGTTCACAGTCCACTCGCCGTTGACCTGGCTGGCCTCGGCGCCGACGCGCAAGGTGCCGGACGGGTGGCCGAAGCGCACCGCGTTGCGTTCGGTGCCACCTGCTGCGAGGTTAACCAGAGTGCCGGTGATCGCTGCCGCCGTGCCGATCGCCACTGCCGCCGTGCCCATCATTGCGTGGTGCAGCTTGCCCATGGATAGCGCACGCACCAGCAGGTCGACATCGCCTGCCGCAATGGCTTTGCCGCTGGACGAAACGTAGTCCGCCGGCTTGGCCACGAAGGCCACTTTTGGCGTGTGTTGACGTTTGGCCGCTTCGTCAATGTTGGAAATCAGGCCCATGCGCAATGCGCCGTAGGCGCGGATGGTTTCGAACATCAGCAAGGCTTTCGGGTCGCCATTGATCGCGCCCTGCAACTCGGTGCCTTTGTAGCCGATGTCTTCGGCATTGATAAAAATTGTCGGGATGCCGGCGTTGATCATGGTCGCCTTGAAGGTACCGACGCCGGGCACTTCCAGGTCATCCACCAGATTGCCGGTAGGGAACATCGAACCGCCGCCGCCCTCTTCATCCGCCGCCGGATCAAGGAACTCGACCTGCACTTCGGCCGCCGGGAAGGTCACGCCGTCGAGTTCGAAATCACCGGTTTCCTGTACTTCACCATTGGTGATCGGCACATGGGCGATGATGGTCTTGCCGATATTGGCCTGCCACACGCGAACCACCGCCACGCCGCTGTGCGGGATGCGACTGGCGTCCACCAGGCCATTGCTGACGGCGAACGAACCGACCGCCGCGGACAGGTTGCCGCAGTTGCCGCTCCAGTCCACGAAGGGCTTATCGATGGACACCTGACCGAACAGGTAATCGACATCGTGATCGGCCTTGATGCTTTTCGACAGGATCACGGTTTTGCTGGTGCTGGAGGTCGCGCCGCCCATGCCATCGATTTGTTTGTCGTACGGGTCGGGACTGCCGATCACGCGCAACAGCAAAGCGTCGCGGGCCGGGCCAGGGACCTGTGCCGCTTCAGGCAAATCCTTCAGGCTGAAAAACACGCCTTTGCTGGTGCCGCCGCGCATGTAGGTGGCGGGTATCCTTATTTGCTTTGGAAAAGTAGCTGCGTGAGCCATGGTGCTCGTTACTCCTGATCTAGAAACAGACATGGGACTCAAAGTCCCATGTCTGTGCAGCGTTTTAGACGGCGACCGCCGATTCTTCGAGGAAGTCCTGGGCGAAGCGTTGCAACACGCCGCCGGCCTCGTAGATCGACACTTCTTCGGCGGTGTCGAGGCGGCAGGTCACCGGCACATCGACGCGCTCGCCATTCTTGCGATGGATCACCAGGGTCAGTTCGGCACGCGGGGTGCGCTCACCAATCACGTCGTAGGTTTCGCTGCCGTCGATGGCCAGGGTGTGGCGGTTGGTGCCCGGCTTGAATTCCATCGGCAACACACCCATGCCCACCAGGTTGGTGCGGTGAATGCGCTCGAAACCTTCGGCGGCAATCGCTTCCACACCCGCCAGGCGCACGCCCTTGGCCGCCCAGTCGCGGGACGAACCCTGACCGTAGTCGGCGCCGGCGATGATGATCAGCGGCTGCTTGCGATCCATGTAGGTTTCGATGGCCTCCCACATGCGCATTACTTTGCCTTCCGGCTCGACGCGGGCCAGCGAACCTTGCTTGACCTTGCCGTCTTCCTGAACCATTTCGTTGAACAGTTTCGGGTTGGCGAACGTCGCACGCTGCGCGGTCAGGTGGTCACCACGGTGAGTCGCGTAAGAGTTGAAGTCCTCTTCCGGCAGGCCCATTTTCGCCAGGTATTCGCCAGCGGCGCTGTCGAGCATGATGGCGTTGGACGGTGACAGGTGATCGGTGGTGATGTTGTCCGGCAGTACCGCCAGAGGGCGCATGCCCTTGAGCGGACGAGCGCCGGCCAGCGCGCCTTCCCAGTACGGAGGACGGCGGATGTAGGTGCTCATTTCACGCCAGTCGTACAGCGGCGCGACTTTCGGGCCGGTGTCTTCGTGGATGGCGAACATCGGAATGTACACCTGACGGAACTGCTCAGGTTTCACCGAGGACTTCACCACCGAGTCGATTTCTTCGTCGCTCGGCCAGATGTCTTTCAGGCGGATTTCCTTGCCGTCGACCACGCCCAGCACGTCTTTTTCGATGTCGAAACGGATGGTACCGGCAATGGCGTAAGCAACCACCAATGGCGGCGAAGCCAGGAACGCTTGCTTGGCGTACGGGTGAATCCGACCGTCGAAGTTGCGGTTACCGGATAACACGGCAGTGGCGTACAGGTCGCGGTCAATGATTTCTTGCTGGATCACCGGGTCCAGTGCGCCGGACATGCCGTTGCAGGTGGTGCAGGCGAAGGCGACGACGCCGAAGCCAAGTTTGTCCAGCTCATCGGTCAGGCCAGCTTCGTCGAGGTACAGCGCGACGGTTTTCGAACCCGGTGCCAGGGACGACTTGACCCATGGCTTGCGGGTCAGGCCAAGCTTGTTGGCGTTGCGCGCCAGCAGGCCGGCGGCGATCACGTTACGCGGGTTGCTGGTATTGGTGCAGCTGGTGATGGCGGCGATTATCACCGCGCCGTCCGGCATTTGACCCGGCACATCATCCCAGTGGCCGGAGATGCCTTTGGCCGCCAAATCAGAAACCGCTACACGAGCGTGCGGGTTGCTCGGGCCAGCCATGTTGCGCACGACCGAGGAAAGGTCGAAGGTCAGGCCGCGCTCGTATTGCGCGCCTTTGAGGCTGTCAGCCCACAGGCCGGTCTGCTTGGCGTAGTTCTCCACCAGCTGCACTTGCTCGTCTTCACGGCCGGTGAGCTTGAGGTAGTCGATGGTCTGCTGATCGATGTAGAACATCGCCGCGGTGGCGCCGTATTCCGGGGCCATGTTGGAGATGGTTGCGCGGTCGCCGAGGGTCAGCGCCGAGGCGCCTTCACCGAAGAACTCCAGCCACGCGCCAACGACTTTCTGCTTGCGCAGGAACTCGGTCAGCGCCAGCACCATGTCGGTGGCGGTGATGCCCGGCTGCAGCTTGCCAGTCAGTTCGACGCCAACGCTTTCCGGCAGACGCATCCACGATGCGCGGCCGAGCATCACGCTCTCGGCTTCCAGGCCACCGACACCGATGGCGATCACGCCCAACGCATCGACGTGCGGGGTGTGGCTGTCGGTGCCGACGCAGGTATCAGGGAAGGCCACACCGTCACGCACCTGGATCACCGGAGACATTTTCTCCAGGTTGATCTGGTGCATGATGCCGTTGCCCGGCGGGATCACGTCGACGTTCTTGAACGCCTTCTTGGTCCAGTTGATGAAGTGGAAACGGTCTTCGTTGCGACGGTCTTCGATGGCGCGGTTCTTCTCGAACGCCTCTGGATCGAAACCACCGCGCTCGACGGCCAGGGAGTGGTCGACGATCAATTGCGTCGGCACCACCGGGTTGACTTGCGCAGGGTCACCGCCTTGCAGGGCGATGGCGTCACGCAGGCCGGCGAGGTCGACCAGCGCGGTCTGGCCGAGAATATCGTGGCACACCACGCGGGCCGGGAACCACGGGAAGTCGAGGTCGCGCTTGCGTTCGATGAATTGCTTCAGGGATTCGGTGAGCGTGGCCGGGTCGCAGCGACGCACAAGGTTTTCCGCCAGCACACGGGAGGTGTACGGCAGGGTGTCGTAGGCGCCAGGCTGGATCGCCTCGACTGCCGCGCGGACGTCGAAGTAATCCAGGTGGCTGCCGGGCAGCGATTTGCGGAATTCAGTGTTCATCGTCAGGACTCGGTCACGGTAGTTACAAAAGGTGGGGCCTGGCACCAGACTTGAATTGAACACAATCCACTGTGGGAGCGAGCTTGCTCGCGATAGCGATGTAACTGGCGACATTGATGTTGAATGTCAGCCCGTCATCGCGAGCAAGCTCGCTCCCACAGGGATCTGCGTTGATTTCAGATCCCGGTGCCGACCTCCACCATTCAGCGTTGTTCGATTGGTACGAACTTGCGCTGTTCAACGCCGGTGTACTCGGCGCTTGGACGGATGATGCGGTTGTTGGCACGTTGTTCGTACACGTGGGCGGCCCAGCCGGTCAGGCGTGAGCAGACGAAGATCGGTGTGAACAACTTGGTCGGGATGCCCATGAAGTGGTACGCCGAGGCATGGTAGAAGTCGGCGTTCGGGAACAGTTTCTTCTGCTCCCACATGGTCTTGTCGATGGCCTCGGACACAGGGAACAACACCTTGTCGCCCACTTCGTCAGCGAGTTTTTTCGACCAGCCCTTGATCACCTCGTTGCGCGGATCGTTGTCCTTATAGATCGCGTGGCCGAAGCCCATGATCTTGTCCTTGCGCTCGAGCATGCCGAGGGTGCCCTTGATCGCATCTTCCGGCGACGAGAAACGCTCGATCATTTCCATCGCCGCTTCGTTGGCGCCGCCGTGCAGCGGGCCACGCAGGGAACCGATGGCTGCGGTAATGCACGAGTACAGGTCGGACAGGGTCGATGCGCAGACACGGGCGGTAAAGGTCGACGCGTTGAACTCGTGCTCTGCGTAGAGAATCAGCGAAACGTTCATCACCTTGACATGCAGCTCGCTCGGCTTCTTGCCGTGCAGAAGGTGCAGGAAATGGCCGCCGATGGACTGCTCGTCGCTCACGCAATCGATGCGCTTGCCTTCGTGGCTGAAGCGATACCAGTAGGTCATGATCGCCGGGAACGCGGCCAGCAGGCGGTCGGTCTTGTCGTGCTGCTCGGAGAAGTTGTTCTCCGGCTCCAGGTTGCCCAGGAACGAGCAGCCAGTGCGCATCACGTCCATCGGATGGGCGTCGGCAGGGATGCGTTCCAGCACTTCTTTCAGTGCTTGCGGCAGGTCACGCAGCTTGCTCAGTTTGGTGATGTAGGCATTCAGTTGCGCCTTGCTCGGCAGTTCGCCGTACAGCAACAGGTAGGCAACTTCTTCGAACTGAGCGTCTGCCGCCAGTTCACGAACGTCATAACCACGATAGGTCAGACCGGCACCCGACTGACCCACGGTGGACAGTGCGGTTTGCCCGGCTACCTGGCCACGGAGCCCGGCGCCACTGAGTACTTTTGCTTCGGCCATTTCTGCCTCCAATTTCTTGAATTTATTAGGGAGTTATTCGACTTACTTTTTCGCGGCGAACAACGCATCGAGCTTCTGCTCGAAGGTGTGGTAGTCGATGCGATCGTAAAGCTCCATGCGGGTCTGCATGGTGTCGATGACGTTCTGTTGCGTGCCATCGCGACGGATCGCGGTGTAGACGTTTTCCGCAGCCTTGTTCATGGCCCGGAAAGCCGACAGCGGGTACAGCACCAGAGATACGTCGGCAGCGGCCAGTTGCTCGGTGGTGTACAGCGGCGTCGCGCCGAACTCGGTGATGTTGGCCAGGATCGGCGCTTTCACGCGGCTGGCGAACAGCTTGTACATTTCAAGTTCAGTGATGGCTTCCGGGAACACCATGTCGGCGCCGGCCTCGATGCACGCGGCGGCGCGATCCAGGGCAGACTCCAGGCCTTCCACTGCCAGGGCGTCGGTACGGGCCATGATCACGAAGCTGTCATCGGTACGCGCATCGACGGCCGCCTTGATGCGGTCGACCATTTCCTGCTGGGTCACGATTTCCTTGTTAGGACGGTGACCGCAGCGCTTGGCGCCGACCTGGTCTTCGATGTGAATCGCTGCGGCGCCAAACTTGATCATCGACTTGACGGTGCGAGCGACGTTGAACGCCGAGGAACCGAAACCGGTGTCCACGTCCACCAGCAGTGGCAGGTCGCAAACATCGGTGATACGGCGCACGTCGGTCAGAACGTCATCCAGGCCGGTGATGCCCAGGTCCGGCACGCCGAGGGAGCCTGCAGCCACCCCGCCACCCGACAGGTAGATCGCCTTGAAACCGGCGCGCTTGGCCAGCAGCGCATGGTTGGCGTTGATCGCGCCGACCACTTGCAATGGATGCTCGCTGGCGACCGCATCGCGGAAACGCTGGCCTGGAGTGCTCTTGTTCAAACTCATGACTCACCTCGTTTGGCTGTCGGGTTAGCGCCGTCCTGGTAATGACGGGCGATGTTGCGTTTGGAGGCGCCGATGTGACGGCGCATCAACAACTCGGCCAGTTCACCGTCACGGTCGGCGATGGCATCGAGAATTCGGTGGTGCTCGGCAAACGCCTGGTGCGGGCGATTGGGCGTGGTGGAAAACTGGATGCGGTACATGCGCACCAGTTGATACAGCTCGCCGCAGAGCATTTGGGTCAGCGTGCGGTTGCCGCTGCCTTGGATGATTCGGTAATGGAAGTCGAAATCGCCTTCCTGCTGGTAGTAGCCTCTCCCGGCCTGAAACGCCTCATCGCGCTCGTGGGTTTCCAGGACCCGACGCAGTTCGTCGATTTCTTCGAGGCTCATGCGCTCGGCGGCCAGGCGACAGGCCATGCCTTCCAGGGATTCGCGGATTTCGTATAGCTCAATCAGTTCGGCGTGGTTGAGCGACACCACCCGTGCGCCGACATGCGGCACACGAACCAGCAGGCGCTGGCCTTCCAGACGGTGGATGGCCTCGCGCAACGGGCCGCGGCTGATGCCGTAGGTGCGCGCCAGTTCCGGTTCGGAGATTTTGCTGCCCGGCGCGATATCGCCTTTGACGATAGCCGCCTGAATACGTCGGAAGACGTTCTCGGAAAGCGTCTCCGTATCGTCTTGCGTAGAAACCGGGGGATCGAGTTGATCCAGCATATTGTCGACACCTTGTAAGCCAATGCCGTAAAAACTAACGAATAGAGGCGCATCAGTCAAAGGATAAATAGATATTGTCGACAATCTTCTGATAACCGGCTGCACCATAACGAAGCAACCCCCTAAGGTTATAGCCACCGGCCAGCGCTGGCGCCATCAAACCACCGTGCTAGAATGCCGCCCGCATTTGTTTGTCACATCTGCACTGCCTGTCATAAAACCCTGCCAGGCATACGAGGGAGCTTGCGCAGCGATGCCAGGGCCTTGAATCAAGTCGGACCGCTGCGCACCAGGATTTATGAGACTCAAGCCCTTCCCCACCTTCCTTTATTTCCTTTGCCTGCCCGGCTTCGCAATGGCCGGGGAAAAGACCGTGTATGGCCTCAATGAGTACGCATCGCTCAATGGCATCGATCTGGAAGTGGCGGCCAAACTCGACACCGGAGCGAAAACCGCTTCCCTGAGTGCCCGGGACATCAAACGTTTCAAACGCAACGGCGAGTCGTGGGTGCGCTTTTACCTGGCCATCGACGCCGCCCATTCGCACCCGATCGAACGCCCGCTGGCCCGTGTCAGCAAGATCAAGCGCCGGGCCGGCGACTACGACCCGGAGGAAGGCAAGAAGTACACCGCCCGCCCGGTGATCGAACTGGACATCTGCATGGGCTCGGCCCTGCGCAGCATCGAAGTGAACCTGACCGACCGCAGCGCGTTCCAATATCCGCTCCTGATTGGCTCCGAAGCACTCAAGCGCTTCGATGCACTGGTTGACCCCAGCCTTAAATATGCTGCCGGCAAACCTGCCTGCACCACCGACGCTCATACCGCCGAGTAATTCAAATGCGCTCTCTTACCCTTCACCTGAAACTGCTGATCGCCATCCTGGTGGTGCTGGGCATTTCAGTTACGGCCTATCAGATCTTCGTGCTGGGCATCCCGGTGACCGAAGACGCCACCGACGACCTGTGGAACATCGACGCCAAGGTCGAGTTCGTCGCCAGTGCCAAGGACCCGGTCAAGATTCAGATGTTCGTGCCTCCGCTGAGCCGCGACTTCGTCAGCCTCAACGAGAGCTTTATCTCCAATAACTACGGCGTGGCCGTGAACCGGGTCGACGGCAACCGCAAGGTCACCTGGTCGGCACGCCGGGCCAAAGGCAACCAGACGCTGTATTACCGCCTGGTGCTGACCAAGCGTTATTCCGGCGAGAAAGCCAAGATCAAAGGCCCGACCTTTCGCGACAGCATGACCATCGAGGGCCCGGAAAAAATCGCCGCCGAAGCCCTGCTCGCACCGATTCGCCAACACTCGGCCGACGTCGAGACCTTCGTCGGCGAAGCCATCAAGCGGGTCAACAACCTCAACGACGACAACGTGAAACTGCTGCTGGCCGGTGATCCATCCGCCGCGCACAAGGCGAAAATCGTCGAGTTGCTGCTGTCCATCGCCCACGTGCCGATCGAGAAGGTCCACACCATCCGCCTGGTGGCCGACCAGCCGCAAATGCCGGAACTGTGGCTGCGCAGTTTCAATGGCACCGACTGGATGTACTTCAACCCGGAAACCGGTGAACAGGGCCTGCCGACCGATCGCCTGCTGTGGTGGACCGGCGACGAAAACCTGATCACCGTCGATGGCGGCAAGAAAGCCAATGTGACCTTCAGCCTGAACAACAGCGAAATGAACGCCATTCGCCTGGCCAAGCTGACCGACGAAAACACCGACGCCAACTTCCTCGAATATTCGCTGTACGGCCTGCCGCTGCAAACCCAGCAGACCTTCATGATCATGGTGATGATCCCGATCGGCGTGCTGGTGATCCTGATCCTGCGCAACCTGATCGGCATCCAGACCCTGGGCACCTTCACCCCGGTGCTGATCGCCCTGGCCTTCCGCGAAACCCAGCTCGGCTTCGGTATCATGCTGTTTACCATCATCACGGCGCTGGGCCTGTCGCTGCGCTCCTACCTTGAACACCTGAAACTGCAAATGCTGCCGAGGCTGTCGGTGGTGCTGACGTTCGTGGTGGTGCTGATTGCGGCGATCAGCCTGTTCAGCCATAAACTCGGCCTGGAACGCGGCTTGTCGGTGGCGCTGTTCCCGATGGTGATCCTGACCATGACCATCGAACGCCTGTCGATCACCTGGGAAGAGCGCGGCGGTGGCCATGCCATGAAAGTGGCCATCGGTACGCTGTTCGCCGCGTCTCTGGCGCACCTGATCATGACCGTGCCGGAACTGGTGTACTTCGTGTTCACGTTCCCGGCGATCCTGCTGATCCTGGTGGGTTTCATGCTGGCCATGGGTCGTTATCGCGGTTATCGCCTGACCGAACTCGTGCGTTTCAAGGCCTTCCTGAAAAAGGCTGATGCGTGATGTTCGGCGTCTGGAAGACCTGGAAGGCCCTGGAAGCTCGGGGCATCATGGGGATCAATCGACGCAACGCAGACTACGTGCTCAAGTACAACAAGCGCAGCCTGTACCCAATCGTCGATGACAAGATCATCACCAAGGAACGCGCCATCGCCGCCGGCATCCACGTGCCCGAGTTGTATGGCGTGATCTCCACCGAGAAGGAAATCGACAATCTCGAAGAGATCATCGGCGGGCGCAGCGACTTCGTGATCAAACCGGCCCAGGGCGCTGGCGGCGATGGCATCCTGGTCATCGCCGACCGCTTTGAAGGGCGTTATCGCACGGTGTCCGGCCGGATCATCAGCCATGAAGAAATCGAGCATCAGATTTCCAGCATCCTGACCGGCCTGTACTCCCTGGGCGGGCACCGCGACCGGGCGCTGATCGAATACCGCGTGATCCCGGACCAGATCTTCAAGAGCATCAGTTACGAAGGCGTGCCGGACATTCGCATCATTGTTTTGATGGGCTACCCGGTGATGGCCATGTTGCGCTTGCCGACGCGCCAGTCCAACGGCAAGGCCAACCTGCACCAGGGCGCCATCGGTGTCGGCGTGGACCTGGCCACCGGCCTCACCCTGCGCGGCACCTGGCTGAACAACATCATCAACAAACACCCGGACACCACGAACGCAGTGGATGGCGTGCAACTGCCCTACTGGGACGGTTTCATGAAACTCGCCGCTGGTTGTTATGAGTTGTGCGGCTTGGGCTACATCGGTGTCGACATGGTCCTGGACCAGGAAAAAGGCCCGCTGATTCTGGAACTCAACGCCCGGCCGGGGCTGAATATCCAGATTGCCAACGATTGCGGGCTGACGTTGCGTACTCATGCGGTCGAGGCGCGGCTGGAAGACCTCAAGGCTCGTGGCGTGACTGAATCGGTCGAAGAGCGCGTGGCGTTTGTACAGGAGATGTTTGGACATATTCCTGCGGTCGAAGGCTGATCTTTTGTGGCGAGGGAGCTTGCTCCCGCTGGGGTGCGCAGCAGCCCCCCCCTTCTCCCATGTGTGCCAGCTGGATCATGCGTCTGCTGCGCAGACGAGCGGGAGCAAGCTCCCTCGCCACAGAGTTTTATTTCGGCCGTTATCAACATGCATCTTTCCGACATCCCTCTAGGACCAAGTCCTGCAGAGGACTACAATCGCCACCCCGCCTCGATGGCTGACTTCCCCCGCCCATGTTGACCTGCTCCGTACACCCGCTGCCCTATCGCGCCAACCCCGCCGAATATTTCGCGGCGATTCGCCATGCCCCTGGCGCCGTGCTGCTCGACAGTGGCCGCCCCAGCGCCGACCGCGGCCGCTATGACCTGCTCAGCGCCTGGCCGCTGGAACAACTGACGGTATCGCCCGACGAAAGTGGCGACGCCTTCCTGCAACGCCTGCGCGATAACCTGACACGCCTGGGCGAAGCCACCCTGCCAGCACCTTATGAGTTGCCGTTTGCCGGTGGATTGATCGGCTACCTGAGTTACGACTTCGGCCGACATCTGGAGCGCCTGCCGAGCCAGGCCCGTGACGACCTGCAGCTGCCTGACGCACGTTTCGGTTTGTACAACTGGGCATTGATCAGCGATCACCTTTCGCTGACCAGTCAATTGGTGTTCCACCCGACCCTGCCCGACAGCGAGCGTCAGCGCCTGATCGATCTGTTCAGCCAATCTGCGCCGGGAGTGGTCGCGCCCTTCAAACTGCTCACCCCGATGACTGCCGAGTTGAGCGCCGATGAGTATCAACAGGCCATCGAGCGCATCCAGCAGTACATTCAGGCCGGCGACTGTTATCAGGTCAATTTCGCCCAACGCTTTCGCGCACCCTGCCAGGGTGATTCGTGGGCCGCTTACTGCGCGCTGCGCGCAGCGTGCCCGACGCCTTTTTCCGGTTTCCAGAGCCTGCCTGACGGCGATGCCGTACTCAGCCTGTCGCCGGAACGCTTCGTCAAAGTCAGCCAGGGCCATGTGGAAACCCGCCCGATCAAGGGCACTCGCCCGCGGGGCCTGACGCCTGAGCAAGACGCTGCGAACGCCGCCGAACTGCTGGCCAGCCCCAAGGACCGCGCGGAAAACCTGATGATTGTCGATCTGCTGCGCAATGACCTCGGTCGCACCTGCCGCACCGGCTCGGTACGGGTGCCGGAACTGTTCAGCCTGGAAAGCTATCCGAACGTGCACCACCTGGTGAGCAGCGTCACCGGTGAACTGGCGGATGACCGCGATGCCCTGGACCTGATCGCCGGCAGCTTCCCCGGCGGCTCGATTACCGGCGCGCCAAAGATTCGCGCCATGCAGATCATCGATGAGCTGGAACCGACCCGGCGCGGACTGTATTGCGGTTCATTGATCTACCTGGACGTGCGCGGCGAGATGGACAGCTCCATCGCCATTCGCAGTCTGCTGGTCAAGGACGGGCAGGTGTGCTGCTGGGGTGGTGGCGGGATTGTCGCGGACTCGGAATGGCAGGCTGAGTATCAGGAGTCGATCACCAAGGTGAAGGTGTTGCTCGAAACCTTGCAAAACCTCTGACACCGAACCCGTCCCTGTAGGAGCGAGCTTGCTCGCGATGAACCTGAAAACGCTGCGGGGTGTCAGGCTTGCCGCGTTATCGTTGACGACCATCGCGAGCAAGCTCGCTCCGACAGGAAATGTACTTACAGGCTCAAAGTGCGGTTCGAAGCCTTGATGAACTCCTGCTTCAGCTCTTCAAACGTGTGCACCGCCGGGAACTGCGGGAACTGCGCAATCACGTTATCCGGCGCATGGAACAGAATCCCGGCATCGGCCTCGCCCAGCATCGTGGTGTCATTGTAGGAATCCCCCGCCGCGATCACCCGGTAGTAGAGGCTCTTGAAGGCCAGGACTGACTGACGCTTGGGATCTTTCTGACGCAGTTGATAGTCAGTGACTCGCCCACTGTCGTCAGTAATCAGACGATGGCAGAGCAAGGTCGGGAAGCCCAGCTGGCGCATCAGCGGCTGGGAGAACTCATAGAAGGTGTCCGACAGGATCACCACCTGGAAGCGCTCGCGCAGCCAGTCGACGAACTCGATGGCGCCGTCCAGCGGCTTGAGCGTGGCGATCACTTCCTGAATGTCGGAGAGCTTCAGGCCGTGCTCGTCGAGGATCCGCAGGCGCTGCTTCATCAGCACGTCGTAGTCGGGAATGTCCCGGGTGGTGGCCCTGAGGGATTCGATCCCGGTTTTTTCGGCGAAGGCGATCCAGATTTCCGGAACCAATACACCTTCAAGATCCAGACAGGCAATTTCCACAAGACACTCCCATTTGTATTGATTATTGAGTCGAGCGAGCAAAAAGACTGCCGAACTCTAGCGACTCGGGCCTGCCTGCGCAACGCAGAGGATGCCCCGGCCCGTGCAGCTTTTTGTTACCATCGACCCTATATAGAGCGCCCAGCGCCACCGACCTGTAGGAAGCCGCCCTGATGAGCCCAACGTTCGACGTCGTGGAACTCGCCACGACCTATGCCAACAAATCCGCCCAGGACATTCTGAAACTCGCTTTTGCCGAGTTCGGCGATGACCTGTGGATATCTTTCAGCGGCGCCGAGGATGTGGTGCTGGTGGACATGGCCTGGAAGCTGAACAAGAACGTCAAGGTGTTCAGCCTCGACACCGGCCGCTTGCACCCCGAGACGTATCGTTTCATCGATCAGGTGCGTGAGCACTACAAGATCGACATCGAACTGGTGTCGCCGGACTACACCAAACTCGAACCGTTCGTGAAGGAAAAAGGCCTGTTCAGCTTCTACAAGGACGGCCATGGCGAATGCTGCGGCATCCGCAAGATCGAACCGCTGCGCCGCAAACTGTCCAGCGTGACGGCCTGGGCCACCGGCCAGCGTCGGGACCAGAGCCCCGGTACTCGCAGCGCCGTCGCGGTGATGGAAATCGACACCGCGTTCTCCACCCCGGAACGCACCCTGTACAAGTTCAACCCGCTGGCGCAAATGACCAGCGAAGAGATCTGGGGCTACATCCGCATGCTGGAACTGCCGTACAACAGCCTGCACGAACGCGGTTTCATCAGCATTGGCTGCGAACCCTGCACCCGCCCGGTACTGCCGAACCAGCACGAGCGTGAAGGCCGCTGGTGGTGGGAAGAAGCGACGCAGAAGGAATGCGGGCTGCATGCGGGGAATATCATCAGCAAGTCGAAAGCCTGATCCCAAGCCTTGTGAAATCCCCCCTGTGGGAGCCCACAAAAAATGTGTACACACGAATGTCACCATCGGTGCCATTTGTGTGTGCACTTTTAGTTTCAGCGCCCCAAAAAGTTACATCTCCTTTCTCATCATCTCGCCTTCATCTCCCTCTCCAAAAATAAATACCTGTTCAATCGGTCAATTTATATTTTCTATTTTTCAGTCAGTTATCCGTTACCGATAACAAAACGAAATGAGCACTGATTTTTATAGAATCGCGACTGGCATGGATCTGGCTTAAGTGCATGCATGTTTTGTATACAATCAAATCAAAACATACACACACTTTAGATCCGCAAGCCTGAAGCGCCCTATCCCGTACAGGCTGCAGATGCCCCGTAACCAATGATATTCGCCACCCGCGACGAAGATTTGTCGAGCCAACGCTCATGCACAGTCATCGCGGCGTCGAGCATCAGGAGCCTGCCGGAATGCGTACTAGTCTCTCCAATAACAACATCGCGCTGGATCTACCCTCCTCCCAATCCACCCACACCGCCGACAATCAGGCGCATCACGCCCCCGTGGTACTCAGCCCCCGATTGCACAACAAGGACCTGGCACCGACCAAGTCCGAAGGCCGGCGCTGGGGCCGCTACAGCATCTTTGCCCTGTGGACCAACGATGTGCACAACATTGCCAACTACTCGTTTGCCATCGGCCTGTATGCCCTTGGCCTGGGTGGCTGGCAGATCCTGTTGTCCCTGGGGATCGGCGCGGCACTGGTCTACTTCTTCATGAACTTGTCTGGCTACATGGGCCAGAAAACCGGAGTGCCGTTTCCGGTCATCAGCCGGATCAGTTTCGGCATTCACGGTGCGCAGATTCCTGCATTGATCCGCGCCGTTATCGCCATCGCCTGGTTCGGCATTCAGACGTACCTGGCGTCCGTGGTCTTTCGCGTGCTGTTGACGGCGGTCCATCCCGGGTTCGCCGACTACGATCACGACTCGATCCTCGGCCTGTCGACCCTGGGCTGGGTGTGTTTCGTCGTGATCTGGTTCGTGCAACTGGCGATCCTTGCCTATGGCATGGAGATGGTGCGGCGCTACGAGGCGTTTGCCGGCCCGGTGATTCTGCTGACCGTCGCCGCCCTCGCCGCGTGGATGTACACCCAGGCCGATGCGACGATTGCCTGGTCGATCCGTGAGCCGCTGACTGGCGGTGAGATGTGGCGCAACATCTTTGCCGGTGGCGCGTTGTGGCTGGCGATCTACGGCACCTTGATCCTCAACTTCTGCGACTTCGCCCGCTCTTCGCCGTGCCGCAAGACCATCAAGGTCGGAAATTTCTGGGGCTTGCCGGTGAACATCCTGGTGTTCGCCAGCATCACGGTCCTGCTGTGCGGCGCGCAATTTCAGATCAATGGCCGGATCATCGAAAGCCCGACCGAAATCATCGCCTCGATCCCCAACACCTTCTTCCTGGTGCTCGGCTGCCTGGCGTTCCTGATCGTCACCGTGGCGGTGAACATCATGGCCAATTTCGTCGCCCCGGCGTTCGTACTCAGCAATCTGGCGCCCAAGTACCTGACCTTCCGCCGCGCCGGGCTGATCAGCGCGACCATCGCCGTGCTGATCCTGCCGTGGAACCTCTACAACAGTCCGCTGGTGATCGTGTATTTCCTGTCCGGCCTCGGTGCCCTGCTCGGCCCGTTGTACGGGGTGATCATGGTCGACTACTGGCTGGTTCGAAAAGGCCAGGTCAACGTGCCGCAGTTGTACAGCGAAGACCCGAACGGCGCGTATTACTACAGCCGCGGGGTCAATTTGCGCGCCGTGGCGGCGTTCATTCCCGCCGCCCTGATCGCCATCGTCCTGGCCCTGGTACCGGGGTTCCACAGCGTATCGCCGTTCTCCTGGCTGATTGGTGCTGGCATCGCCGGGATGCTCTACCTGATCATCGCCAAGCGCCAACCGCACTACGCCGATGTCAGCGGCGAAGCCATCGCGGTCGACAACGCCAGCCACTGATCCTGTCGCGGCCCGGCGTTGTCGGGCCGCAGAACCAACTGCAATAAGGACTTCCCATGCGCATTCTCGTGGTCAATGTCAACACCACCGAATCCATCACCCAGGCCATCGCCCGCTCGGCGCAGGCCGTCGCGTCGCCCGGCACGGAAATCGTCGGCCTCACCCCGCACTTCGGCGCCGACTCCATTGAAGGCAATTTCGAGAGTTACCTGGCGGCCATCGCGGTCATGGACCGGGTGATGTCCTATGACCAGCCGTTCGACGCAGTGATCCAGGCCGGCTACGGCGAACACGGCCGTGAAGGCCTGCAGGAACTGCTCAATGTGCCGGTGGTGGACATCACCGATGCCGCCGCCAGCACGGCGATGTTTCTCGGTCACGCCTATTCCGTGGTCACCACCCTCGACCGCACCGTGCCGCTGATCGAAGATCGCCTCAAGCTCTCCGGCCTGTGGGACCGTTGCGCCTCGGTACGGGCCAGTGGTTTGGCAGTGCTGGAGCTGGAGCACGAACCGCAGCGCGCACTGGAGGCCATCGTGCATCAGGCCGAACTGGCGGTGAGCCAGGACAAGGCCGAAGTGATTTGCCTGGGCTGCGGCGGCATGGCCGGGCTGGACGATCAGATTCGCCGGCGCACCGGGGTACCGGTGGTGGATGGGGTGACGGCGGCGGTGACTATTGCCGAGTCGCTGGTGCGGCTGGGGTTGTCGACGTCGAAGGTGCGGACTTATGCGACGCCGCGGCCGAAAAACATCATTGGCTGGCCGGCGCGGTTTGCCCGGTAGGCCGCGTTATCGTTCATCGCGGGCAAGCCACGCTCCCACAGGATCTACGTCGTATGACGGTAAGGTGTACGACGCAAAACCTGTGGGAGCGTGGCTTGCCCGCGATGGCCTCGCCTCGGTCTTGAGCCTGCCTCAAATGGCACTGAACCTCTGCCCCAATCCCCGCTCGGCAAACTGCTCAATGACGAATTCGACAAACGCCCGGGTCTTGCCGGGCAGCAGTTTGTGTTCGGCGTAATAGATGGAGGTATAGCCGTCATCGATGTACCAGTCCGGCAACACCCGCTGCAACCTTCCCGACTCCAGATAACCCGAGGCAAACGGCATGCTCACCAGCGCAATGCCCAGACCCTGCGCGGCCGTGGCGCAGGCGGCCTCGGAATCGCTCATGGTCATCCTCGCCTTGAGCGTCAACGGGCTGTGTTGCTGATTGCGATGGGTCAACTGCCAGGAGCGCACCCGACCGGTCTGCGGTGAGCGAATCAGAATCCCGTCATGGTGCTTGAGGTCATCCGGCTCGCTGATTGCCGCATGTGTCTCCAGATAGTCCTTCGTAGCCACCAACACCCGATGCGCGGGACTCAGCCGGCGCGCCACCACGCCCTGGGGCAATTCAAAGCCGCCGCCGATTGCCGCGTCGAAACCTTGCCCGATCAGATCGACCTGGCGGTTGTCGAAGTGCCAGTCCGGGTTTATCGCCGGGAATCGCCGCAGAAACTCGCCGAGCATCGGCACAATGTACAGGCAGCCAAATACCGTCCCCATACTGACTTTCAGGGTGCCCGCCGGCTGCCCTCCGGCGCTGGCAAGATTGGCCACGGCATTCTGGATCGTGTGCAGGCTGCCGCTGACTTCGCCGAGAAACAACTGACCGGCCTCCGTCAGCGTCAGGCTGCGAGTGCTGCGCTGGAACAATCTGACGCCCAGGCGCGCCTCGAGCTTGGCAACACTCTTGCCCACCGCCGCCGGTGTCAGGCTCAGGCGTCGCGCCGCTTCAGCAAAGCTGCCGACCTCGGCACTGCGCACAAAGCATTCGATACTGCTGAAGGTTTCCATAGGCGCCACTATAAACTTTTGGTTTACACAGACTATCGTAATTATGGTCTACACAGCAGGTAATCCTGAATCGATACTAGGCTCCATCAACCGGGACATCTCGCCTCGGGACTTGGAGATCGACATGACTACTCAGAACCTCAGCGGCAAAGTGGCATTGATTCAAGGTGGTTCTCGCGGTATCGGCGCAGCCATCGTCAAGCGCCTGGCTGCTGAAGGCGCGACCGTTGCCTTCACTTACGTCAGCTCCACGGCCAAGGCCGAAGAACTGCAAGACAGCATCACCGCCAAGGGCGGCAAGGCCCTGGCCATCAAGGCCGACAGCGCCGACGCCGACGCGATCCGCAGTGCTGTGTCCGCCACGGTAGAAGCCTTCGGTCGCCTGGATATCCTGGTCAACAATGCCGGCGTACTGGCGGTCGCACCGCTGGCCGAGTTCAAACTCGAAGACTTCGACCAGACCCTGGCCATCAACGTACGCAGCGTGTTCATCGCCACCCAGGCCGCAGCCCGGCACATGACCGAAGGCGGTCGTATCATCAATATCGGCAGCACCAACGCCGACCGCATGCCCTTCGCCGGTGGTGGCCCGTACGCCATGAGCAAGTCGGCGCTGGTCGGCCTGACCAAAGGCCTGGCCCGTGATCTCGGCCCGCAAGGCATCACCATCAATAACGTGCAACCGGGCCCGGTCGACACCGACATGAACCCGGCCCACGGTGACTTTGCAGAAAGCCTGATCCCGTTGATGGCCGTGGGCCGTTATGGCAAGGCCGAAGAAATCGCCAGCTTCGTTGCTTACCTCGCCAGCCCTGAAGCGGGCTATATCACTGGGGCCAGCCTGACCATCGACGGTGGTTTCGGCGCCTGACGCGTGTCAGCCAACTACAATAACTGTGGGAGCGAGCCTGCTCGCGAAGAGGGAGTATCAGACACGTTGATGTTGTCTGAAACACCGCTTTCGCGAGCAGGCTCGCTCCCACATTTGCCAGTGTCGGCCCGTCTTTTTAGCTAGGCCCATTCCAGCGCCGGCAAACCAAATGCGCCCGGCTCAAACGCCTTCAACGTACGAAGAATGCCATCGGCATGTGCGTACTTTGCGTCGGCCATTGCCGCATCCGGAATCGCAATCGCCGTCATCCCTGCCGCCTTCGCCGCAGTGACACCAAAGGGCGAATCCTCGAACACCAGGCAATCTTCGGGTGCAACACCCAGGCGCCGCGCCGCCGTCAGGAAAATATCCGGTGCCGGTTTGGCCGCGCCCACTTCGGGGTCATCGGCGGTGACGATAAAGTCGAACAAGGCGAACCAGTCGCGGTGCAAGGTGGTTTTCTGGCCAAACGACTGGCTCGAGGAACTGGTTCCCACGGCAATGGGAATGTTGTTGGCCTTCAGATGCCGTACCAGTTCCTGTGCACCGGGCATTGCCTGCGCTGTAGGAAAACGCTCGCGCATCAGCGGCTCGCGGATCACCAGGAACTCTTGCGCCGTAATCGGCAGGTCCAGCGCTTCAACCACATAGCGCGCCAGATCGCCCGCGCCCCGGCCAATGATGTTCTGTTTGATGCTCCAGTCGAACGTCCGGCCGTAACGCGCGGCAATGATGGACGTGACTTCGGTGTAGATGCCCTCTGTATCCAGCAACAAGCCGTCCATATCGAAAATCACGGCCTTGATCGGGCCGAATGCTTTCAGTGGTGCATTCATCGCATCTGATCCGTTTTCTAAGGCATCCCGGGCAGTTCAGGTACGGCCGATGCCCCATGGATTAAAGGATTCAGCAGCATAGCGAGCCCCGCCGGTTCAGGGCAATGATGAAATCCCGATCGACGCCGAATGGCCCTCCACGATTTAGCGAATCGCCCTACAGCAAGCGCCACCCTTCCCGACTTCTTTCCTCGCCGATCCCCCGCAGAGTTTCGCGCTCCACACTCCGCCAAGCGAAAGACAGCAGATGTTCGATCCCCAAGAGGTATTGGCATGCCCCGCCAGCGGCTCCCTGACACTTCGCTCCGGTAGGCAAGAACGCCACGAGGACGCCTCCAGACAGGCGAAAAACCCCAATGGCGACAGCGCCGACACCGTCGAGCGAACCACCGCTCACAACGGCCCGGTGTCGATGGTAACCGGCGAAGGACTGCTGCCCTTCACCGACGGTACCCTCGACGGGATCCTGCCCTTCTACTTCACCCGCCTCTATCGCACCAGCGCCGTCGAAATCGATAGCGGCCTCGGTTTTGGCTGGAGCCATTCGCTGTCCCAGCACCTGGAATTCCACGGCGAGCAAGTGCTGTGGATCGATCCCGAAAACCGCCGCACGCCGTTTCCACGCCCGACGGCGGAGCGCCCGGTGATCCACAACAGCCTGTCGCGAGCGGCGATTTACCTCGGCAAGAAGCCGGACGAACTGATCCTTGCCCTGGCCGGCGACCGCGCGCGGTTCTACCACTTTCATGACGGCCGGCTCAGCGCGATCAGCGACGCCTACGGCAACCGCCTGACGGTGCAGCGGGACCGCTGTGACCGGATCCAGCGCCTGGACAACGGCGCCGACCGCGCCTTATTGCTGCGTTACGACTTCAAGCATCTGGTGGCCGTCGACTATCAGGTGCTTCAGCGCGGCGACCCCGAGGCGAACACCTGGAGCACCGAACAGACACTGGTCAGCTACCGCTACGACGCCCGCCAGCGCTTGATCGAGGCAACCAACGCCGCGGGTGAAAGCGAGCGCTATGACTACGACGAGCAGCACGTCATCCTGCAACGGCAACTGGCCGGCGGCGCGAGTTTTTTCTGGGCGTGGGAACGTTCCGGCAAGGCAGCCCGCTGCATCCATCATTGGGCCTCGTTTACGCAATTGGAGGCGCGTTACGCCTGGGACGATCAAGGCTGCGTGACAGTGAACTACGCCGACGGTAGCGAAGAGTCTTACGTTCATGACGATCGCGCACGATTGGTGCGCCAGGTCGGGCCCGACGGCGGTGAGCTGCACAAGGCCTACGACGATCAGGGCCGCCTGATCGCCGAGCAGGACGCCCTCGGTGCTGTCACCGAATACCAGTATGACGAAGTCGGCCTGTTGGTCGCGCAGCTTGCGCCCGATGAGGCGCCCATGTCCTGTGACTATCGCCACGGTTTCCTGCACACCCTCAGCCGTGGTCAGGCGACATGGACCTGTCAGCGCAATGCCCAGGGCGACATCACTGCCGTCACCGATCCCGACGGACAGATCACCCGCAATTTCTACGACCCGCAGGGGCGCTTGCTGACAATTCGATTCCCCGACCAGAGCGGTCACCGGTTTGTCTGGAGCGCCTTGGGGCAACTGTTGGAGGAGACCTTGCCAGACGGTGCCCAGCACACTTTTTCCTACGATGTGCTGGGCCGGCGGATTACCCGGCAGGACGAACACGGTGCCATCACCGGCTATGAGTGGGACACCGTGGGTCGACTGACCAGGACCACGCTGCCCACCGGTGCCTGCCGTGCCTATCGCTACAACGCCTACGGCCAGGTCACCGCCGAAACCGACGAACTGGGACGGGTAACCCGTTACGAATTCGCCGACGATCTGCACCTGGTCAGCCGTCGGATCAACCCCGACGGCAGCGCACTGAAGTACAGCTACGACCATGCGCAACTGTTGCTCACCGAGATCGAAAATGAAGTCGGCGACACCTATCGACTGGACTACACGCCGGGCGGATTGATCCGACAGGAAACCGGCTTCGATGGCCGTCGTACCAGCTATGCGTATGACGGTAATGGCCAGTTGCTGGAGAAAACCGAGCTCGGCGACGACGGTTCGCAACTCGTCACGCAGTACCAACGCGACAGTGCCGGGCGCTTATTGCTCAAGACCCTGCCCGACGGGGTCAAGGTCGAGTACCACTACGACGACTTCGGGCGGCTGGTCAGCGTCGACGACGGCCAGGACCATCCGCTGGCGTTCGAATACGACCGCCAGGACCGGCTGATCACCGAGCATCAGGGCTGGGCTACTCTGCGTTACGGCTACGACGCCTGCGGGCGGCTCAAGCGCCTGCGCCTGCCGGACGGCTGTGTCCTTGCTTACCACCACGCCAAAGGGGGCGCCCTGACTGCCATCGATCTCAACGGCACGCGCCTGACCAGCCACCGTTTTGTCGGCGGGCGCGAACAGCAACGCCAACAGGGCCTGCTGCTCAGCGATTACGCCTACGACGAGCAAGGTCGTTTGCAAGTCCATGCCGTCAGCCAAAAGCAACGACCCCTGTACCGCCGCGAGTATGCCTACAGCGCAAAGGGCAATCTCCTGCAGATTGCCGACAGCCGTCAGGGCCAACGCCACTATCAATACGATGCGCTCGACCGCCTGACCGGCGTACGCCACACCCGCGACCAGTTCGCGGAGAACTTCACCCATGACCCGGCCGGCAACCTGCTGATCCAGGACTGCCCAGGTCCGTGCGTGCTAAAGGGCAATCGCCTGTGCCGCCGCTACGACAGTCACTATGACTACGACGCCTTCGGCAACCTGATCCGTGAACGCCGCGGTACGCCGACCCAGGTCACAGAATACTCTTACGACAGCCAGCACCGCCTGATTGGCGTCAGCAGCCCGGACGGTAAAAGTGTCAGCTACCGCTACGACGCCTTCGGCCGGCGCATCCGCAAAACCGTCGACGGCCAGACAATGCAACTCTTCTGGCAAGGTGACCAGCTCATCGCCGAAAGCGCTCCCCGGCACTACCGCAGTTACGTTTACGAACCCGGCAGCTTCCGCCCGCTGGCGCTGCTCGACGGCAAGGGCCGGGCAGACGTCTGCCCGTTCTACTACCAACTCGACCACCTCGGCACCCCGCAGGAACTGACCAGCTACGGTGGCGCCATCGTCTGGTCGGCGAAATACACCGCCCACGGAAAACTCCGCGAAGTAAGCCACGGCGACGGCGAACGGTTCGAACAGCCGCTACGGTTTCAGGGGCAATACTTCGACGTCGAAAGCGGCCTGCACTACAATCGGCATCGCTACTACCATCCGGACATCGGTCGTTATCTGACGCCGGATCCGGTCAAGCTGGCCGGTGGGCTGAACCCGTATCGGTACACCAGGAACCCGACGGGGTGGGTGGGTCCGTTGGCTGTCTCTTA